>CBINDO010000046.1:0-38130 GCA_966249405.1 uncultured bacterium
GTGACCGCGGGTTCACTCCCCGCAGTGACCGGCGGGTCGGCAGTCGATAGCGCCGTCGGAGCAACGGCAAGAGAATTTTCCACGGTCGTTCCGCGTTGACGCGAACCTCGAGCCGTCGGCGACTTGGCAGGTCCGTTAGCCGGGCGCAGTTCTTCCTTGGGCCGCCCGATCAACGTCATGGGCAGCACCTCCCGGAGTTGTTCCACCAGGTGACGACCGACGTCGGTAGCGGCCATTGCGGTGGGTAAACTCAAGAGCACCAAGCCGGGAGTCAGCCACTTGATCCGGCCGATGCTCCAGCGCCTGCGAGGCGCCTCGTCGACGTGGGCAAGCTGCTCACGAATCGCCGTAAACACGGCGCGCTTCGTGCCGCGGTCGGGAGCCTCGTATTGCGCGAGTCGTCGGAGCGTCTCGAACTCGACGATCGGCACTTCCTCGTCGTCTAGGAGCGTCATGTCGTCTCTCCCGTCGAGGGCATGTTGCCCACCAGCAGAATGTCCCCGAGCTGCAGTCGACGATAGGCTTGTCGGAACAACTTGCGGGCTTGATTCAGGCGCGAATAGCCGGTTTTCCTGGGGATCCCCAAGGCCGATGCCACCTCGTGCATCGGCGCCTCTTCCAGGTCGTGGAGCAGCAGGACCGCACGATACTTGAGTGGGAGTTCGTTCAAGGCGGTGTCGAGCCGGACCAGCTCGTCTCTCACCAATATCTTCTGCTCCGAGCCCAATTCCGGCCCGTCGATCTCGGCGGGATCGATGGGAAAAGTTAACCTATACCACGCTTTACGCCGGTATCGCGCGGCTACACGGTAAGCAATTCCAAACAGCCAAGGCCGGATCGGGCTCGACGCCACCACCGTCGCCCTGCGTCGCCAGGCGATGACGAAGACCTCCTGGACCACGTCGGCAATATCGCCTTGTCGCACGCCAAACCGCCTGATGGTGCGCCAGACGTAGCGAAAGTTGTCTTCGTACCAAAGACGGAAAGCGATGGCAGACGGCGTCGCCGGCAACGTCAATGTGGTTTGATCCATCTCCAAGGCAGAGATTCCCGCCATCGACGTCGATGTCCCGAGATTCGTTGGCGGGCACGCAAAATCGGCCACCGGGACAGGTCGTGAATTCTGGCGCTCGTTTTCAGACGATGTCGCTATGCTGATCCCGTGACGGCGCGGGGTCGGCTGCTCTTTTCAACTTGTCTCTCGGTGGTGATGTCGCTCCTGATTTGGTCGAACAGGAGCAGCGCCGATCGAGGTTCGGGCGAGGTGAACCGCCCGCAGTCCCCAGCGCACGGTGCCGAGGTGATTGTGCTGGACGTGCAGGCACCTGCGCAGCTGGCGACGTGTTGGTCTCCCGAGCGCTTGGTTGCGAGCATCAACCGCTATGCGGGGAGGACGTTCGCCGTGGTCACGGCGCCGGCCTTCGCAAACCTCGAGCTCCCCAATTACGTGAGACGCATCCTGGTTTCCGTTAACCCGGGCACGGGAGTCGCAACACGAGTGGAGCTTTACAGTCTGGAGGGCGGGTGGAACGAGGGAGACCCGTTGCCAACTCCGTTTCGAACGCACGAAGATACCGCACGCTGCGAGGTTCTCATGGACGTAGCAGCCCTGAGTGTGAGCCTGTTGTCCAGACCTCCCAACGAGCCGGCGTCTACGCCGGTCGAGTCGCCCTCCCAGCGTACGCTCTCGACGCCGCCCGCCTCGGCGCCGCCACCCAACGTCAATCGAGCAGCCGCGCCGCAGCTCGAGACGCGACCATTCTCAATGCCCCAACCCAACCCTTACGCGTACGGTTGGGGCTTTGCGGCGGGCGGGCGCTGGGCGCTGGGAACCGCGCCCGGTTCGTCGTTGGGATTGGCGGCCCACGCGCTCCTGATGAACAGGCACTGGGGCGTGCGGCTCGGGGGCGGCGTGAGCCACAACTTGGTCCTGTTTTGGCCGACTGCGTCGATTGCGACGTGGGAGGCAACAGGTGAACTCTCGGTCTGCTACCTCCCGTTGCGCGCGTTAGAGGCCTGCTTGATGTTCGGCGAGGTGTGGCTTCTCGCCGAGGCGTCCGGCTATCCCGTCAATCACACGTTGCAGCTTTCCACACCGCTCGGGGGCTTCCAAATCGCAACGCACAAGACACTTTCCCCGACCACTCGCTTCGGGGTGCGTACGGACCTGCTCGTGCCCGTGATACCGTTGTCCTTGAACGCTAACCTGCCCGACCCGGAGCGTTTGTGGACGATGCCTCCGGTACTGGCGAGAGTGGCGCTGGAGGTCGTCTGGCGATAGCCTTCCTGGCTCGAGGGCGGTACCATCGCCGGATGTCGATCCTTCTCCGACCAACGACGTGTGCCGTCGCCTTGGGCGCCTTGGTAGTTGCTTGCGCGCAGCCCGCCGCCACCTCACCCGCCGCGGTCACGGACGCCGCGCGAGGCGATAACGGCACCGCGCTCAGCGGTATCGTGCTCGATGGTCGGGGCGGCTTGCCGGTGTCTGGAGTGCATGTCTTCGTGGGCTCGCGACACACCACGACCGACGGCGAGGGCAGGTTCACTATTGACTCAGCCCCCCGGACTTACGACCTGGTGTTGGTCAACGAAAAGTCGTCCCTGGCGCATGTTTACACCCAAGTGAGCCGGCGCGATCTTGCGCTGACGTTCGGCAAGCGTCGCGACCCAGCCAAACAGTCGCACCACGCGCAGATATCGGGACGGCTCACTGGCGGCGGTGACTACCCGTTGCCGGACGCACTCCACGTCAACTTTCGCGGCGCGTTCACGACAGCGGACGAAACGCTCGGCGGCATGAACGCTCCGGACAAACCTGGTCCCGACTTTGGCCCATTGAACGTCGATTGGGACGGCCCTGCCACTTTCGACGGTGAGCTGTTCTCCGCTCGGCGTTCCCGCCAGCTCAACCAAGGTTATTGTGCTCGCACGCCGGTTCGATTGACCGATGGTGGGCACCAGCGCGTGACGCACGAGTTCAAGCAAGTACCGTTGTTGGAGCGCGCCCCGATACGACTTTCGTCGCCCGTCGGCGAATTGCTGCAGCCGACGTTGATCGATGAATACCATGTCCCCGGATCGGGCCAGGTGTTGCATGGCAACGAAGTATCGGACGTTCATCCGTACGCCGTCGCGGATCTCCGAGCGTGCGGGCTCACCTTGTGCACTCTCGGCTGGATGATGAACCCTTACCTCCGCGCATCGGCGATCACGTGTGGACCCGCGTCCGCCGAACCAGCGTCGATGACGTTGCGCGAGCCACCAAAACTCTCGAATCCCGCGCCCAAGAGCCGCGCCGAAGTGGGCGCGACGTTCACCTGGTCCTCACTTCCCGATGCGGTTTATTCGCTCAGCCTCGAGGTCTATTCGATGGCGCGTCCTCGACAGGCGCCGGCCTCCACCACGCCGACCATCGTCGTCTTCTCCTCGAAGCCCACCGCGACATGGCCCGACCTCACAGCGATGGGCGCGACGTTCCCCGAGTCCTTTGCCGTTTACATGGCAAGCGTGACGGCGCACGGACCGTACGCTGATCTCGATCGAGCGCTCGGGCCGGAAGGCTTGAGCTTTGGCACACCGTCGGTCGCCTGGAACACGGAGTCTCAGCCAGCGCCACTGTTCGTCGAGGAGCTCGAAGCGTCACAATGCCAATACCCAAAGCCGCGGCCACTGGTTTGCAACGAAGCGGGAGCAACGGCCGAGGTCTTCCGGCTCACGGAAATGAACGACAAGTTGCGACACTACCCGGCATTTGCGAAAGCGATCGGACTGCATTGCGTCGCCGACTGCGCGACCGCACGCGCGTTTACCCGCGGCTACGAAGAGTACCTGACCACTCACCCAGAATTCGATGCGGACAACGACCTGCTCGAACCAGACGTCGACCCAGAACCACCGCTGCCGCCGCCATCACCCGATGCCCCGTAAACCTCGCCCCGAAATGCAAGAGCAAGATATCCGTTAACCACCTCTAACCCTCGGTTGCCAAGATGCGACGGGTGCGCGGTGGCGGGTCACCTAGGTACGGCGAGCAGGGCTCGGCGGCCGCCGATACTTCCTCGGAGAACGGGCAGACGTCCAAGTCCTGCAAACATGCCAGGCACTCTTCGAATCCGCGATGCTCCGCGTAGCACTCCACCTCCCGCTCCAACAAGTCGATCACACACGCTGCATAGGCGTCGAACGCGGCGCGTTCCACACCGTCGAAAACACACTGCATCGACTCCGCAAAATCGATGGGGAGCGACCACAGTAGGTTCGCGCCCTCGTCGAGCGCACAGCCCGTCAATACCTCCGGTCTCGCATCGCCGTTGGCACAGACGCACGAGGCTGCTCCGGCGTGGCCCGCGGTACGACTCAACTCGTGGAGCACTGCGTCGTCGGCATACCCGTAATCCATGTGAGCGTCCACGACGGCCAGCAATCGCTCGAGGTCGGCGAGTGGACCCGAGTCCGTTGGGTCATCCCCGGACGAGAGCGGCTGTGCTGCTGCGTCTCGCGTCGGGTCGCCGCTCGAAACGACCGACGCGTCGTGACGGCCACCGTCAGTCTGGGTCGCCGTGGTTTCGACGATGGGGTCCGTCGCGAAATCGTCGAAGCAGTCGTGACTGCACCTCCCGGTTGACGACGCGCCCCGGTCGGCACACGCGGCGCAGGTCAACGTCAACACTGCGAACAGGTGCGCCTCTCGGGCGCGAGCGTGGGCCCTTGCAACAAGGTTCGATGCCATGCAGCGCAGTGCAAACGGATGAGGCCCGCCCGTGCATCAACCTTGCCAAAATCGTGCGCTCGCCCATCTCATCCGAACTTTGCTCTGTGCCTCTAAACCCACGGTTCGGCTGTATTGACCTTACCGCGATTGCCGCCGCCCCAGGTGTGAGGGCGTTCGAATCGCTACTTGTACGGCGAACTATCAGCCGGTGGGACTGCTACATTGCAGAGTTTGGGCCACGAGCGTGACGCTAACCCGCCACACAGGCGGGGGCAATTGCTTGCAATCGCTGCGCCACTCCAACCGCTGCTTGACGGCGCCGCGCCCTGGGCCACAGTTCTCAACTCGGGAGGTTAGACATGCATACAGTCACGACGTGTCTCTTGTTCACGGGCGCTTGGTTCTTCATTTCCGGTTGCAGTAAGCCCCATCATCATCATGAAGACGAACCGGAAGCAGGCACGATCACCGCACCTACGGACGAATCGGTAGTCACGTCCATTCCGTGCCCCGTACGGGATGACGAGGACGTGGAGTTGCCGGAAGGTGCCTGCTCACCCGGACAGCAATCGTGCCGCTTGGGGCGGGAGTGTTGTTGCGGACGCTGCGCTCCGAACGTGGTGTGCGAATGCCTCGAGGGTCAGTGGGGATGTTACTACACGGACTTTTGCGCTTTTCCGTCCTGCAACGAAGGCGGCGTGGGCCCGGACGGCGGCTAAACCAAAGGCGTTGGGCCTCGTCGTTCACTCTGCGGGTAACGAGCGCAGCCGTTTCGAACCGCCCCTGCGTCGCGAGGTGCCTGGGCGGGTTCGTTCACCCGAGTCACCGCAGCCCGCAACGCGCGCCTTACGCCCCCGACGCCGGGGCGAGCTCCCACAACGCAGCCGCGGTGCGCCGGGATAACGTGGGTTTCTTCGCACACAAGGACACGTGATACCCGCGCGGCGGGTGACGCACCTCGACTTGTTCGATGCGGCCGCGCAGGGGGCTGTCTTTACGCACGAGTTCGGGCACGATGCCGACGCCGCAACCGAGGGCAACCATGGCGAGGATGGCTTCGTTGCCATCGACCTCGGCGTAAACTTCGGGCCGCGCACCTTGCTGCTCGATCCACGCGTCGATGCGTTCACGCTCGAGCCCCCGCCGCGGCAAGATGACGGGCAGACCGTTCCAGTGTTTGCCCCCGAGTCTCGCGCGCCGGCAAAGCTCCTCGTCGGAGCTCGGCGCGATGAACGAGAGCTCCGTAAATGCGAGCCGTACGAAACGGAGCTCGGCCGCGGGTTGTTCCGGCTCGGGCACCACCGCCAGATCGACCTCGTCGTTCTCGAGACCCTGCATGCAGCGCGCAGCATCGGACGTGCTCAGTTGCAGGTGGATGCCCGGGTAACGAGAGCGACAGCGCGCGAACAGCTTGGGGAGGACGGAGGTGCACGCCGTTACCGTGCACGCGATGCGCAACTCTCCGGTCGGCGCTTGTTGCTCAGCAGCCAGCGCCTCGAGTAAACGCGCGTATCCCGCCAGTTGGGCGCGGGCGTGGTCGCGAAAGATCTCACCGGCCCGCGTCAAGGTTACGCCGCGCCGTCCGCGTTGAAACAGCGGGTAGCCGAGCTCTTCTTCCAGGCGCTGGATCGAACGCGTCAACGCCGACGGGCTCATGTGCAAGGCTTTGGCGCTGCGCGCAAAGTGTAGGCTTTCGGCCAGGTTGAGAAAGAGGCTGAGTTCTTGGTGGGCCGAAGGGGTCATGTTGCGGTTCCAGCAACTAATCTCACAGATAATTTCCAAGGACGCAACGTCGAGCACGACGCGGCCAGCCAGGTCGAGCACGACGCGGCCAGCCAGGTCGATGCCCCATCGCCTTCACCGTGACATCGCGCGCGGCGGGGTCACCCTGGTTGGTGAGCCCTGAGCTCAGCCTACCCATTGGCTCTCGCATCCCGCGCAAGATCCTGCGCTGGTAGTTCGCGGCTGGGCGCGCCAGAGTACGACAATGAACATCACCAACCTGATCGACGCCATGGTTCGTCAAACGAGCGTGCTCCTCGCGCAGCTCGCGACCCAAGGCGGAGGCAGGGCGCAACTGGCAAACACGGCCAACCAAGTGTTTTTGGACTTGGTTGCGGCGCTCAGGGAGCAGGGGCTCGGCAGTCGAGTCATCGCTGACATGTTCGGCCTGGCGTTACGCACCTACCAGGAGCGTGTTCGTAAGCTCTCCGAGAGCCGAACGATTCGTGGCAAGTCGCTTTGGGAGGCGGTCTTGGAGCACATCCAAGTGAACGGCCCGCTGTCGCGCGCGGACGTCTTGCTGCGGTTTCGATTCGACGACGGTGAGACGGTGCGGGGCGTGCTTCGCGACTTGACCAACGAAGGGCTCTTGTATCGAACCGGCCGTGGTGATTCCGTGAGTTACAGGGCGCTCGACCGCGAGCACCTCGCCAAACTCGCCCGGGAGTCCGAGGAGTCGCTGCTCAACGTCGTCCACATCGCGATTCAGCAAAAGGGGCCGTTGTCGGCCGCAGCCGTCACGGCGGTCACGGCATTGAGCGAGAGCGTCGTCGAGGACGCGCTCGGCAAGTTGGTAGCGCGCGGGTTGATCCGCGTCGTGGGCGAAAGCACGCCGAGCCACTACACGAGCGACGGCTGCGCGTTACCCTATGACGACCCCAAGGGCTGGGAGGCCGCGGTGTTCGACCATTACCAGGCGATGGTCGGAGCCTTGTGCGCAAAGTTGAGCCTCGGCACCAAAGGCGCCAATCTCCATGACGTGATCGGCGGCAGTACGTTCGGGTTCGAAGTCTGGCCGGGGCACCCTCACTACGACGAGGTGCGTGGGTTGCTCGCGACGTTCCGAAGGACCTGCGGCGAGCTGCGCGAGCGCGTCGCCACCTACAACAATGACACGACGCCACCGGCGACCACGGAGCGTGTGATCACCTACTTCGGTCAGAACGTTTTGAGCGGTGCGTTGGATCCAAACGACGACGACGCACAATGAATCGAATCGTGTGCATCTCGCTTGGAACGCGGCCGTGATTTGGCTAGGAACGAGCAGACCACTCGCCACGTCGCAGGGCTTGGGGTGCCAACGGAATGTCTGGCACTGTTCGGGTAGACCGGCTCATCCGTGCAGTGGCGGGCACGAGGCCGCACCGCAAAGCGCCAACTACTCGTAACCACGGGTCATTTCTGTGTCGGGCCGGCAGGCATTGCACTTTTCGCAATGAACCGTGCCGATAATAGACGCAATCGCAACGTTGGCAACCGAGGCTTCGCGATCTATTCTCCGCGACACGATGCCTCAGCGCATCCCGACGGCGGTGCGGAACGCAGCCTCCGTCTGCAACCCCAACTGCACCGTCAGCAATCGAAAGAGGCCCCATGTCCCGACAGAACTACTTCAACACCCTCACGATGGCGCAAAAGCTCGAGCAACTCGGGCAGTGCCGCTTCATGGACCGCAACGAGTTCAACGGCGTCGAGAAGCTGCGCGGCAAGACGGTCGTGATCGTGGGTTGCGGCGCACAGGGCTTGAATCAAGGCCTCAACATGCGCGACTCGGGCCTGGACGTGAGCTACGCCCTGCGCCAGGACGCGATCGATCAAAAGCGCGCTAGCTACGTCAACGCGACGAGCAACGGCTTCAAGGTTGGCACCTACGAGCAGCTCATCCCAGGTGCGGACCTGGTGTGCAACTTGGCGCCCGACAAGCAACACGCCGACGTGGTGCAGAAGGTGATGCCGTTGATGAAGAAGGGCGCGTGTCTGGCTTACAGCCACGGCTTCAACATCGTCGAAGAGGGCCAACAGATCCGCCCCGACTTGACCGTCGTGATGGTGGCTCCCAAGTGCCCGGGCACCGAGGTTCGCGAGGAGTACAAGCGCGGGTTCGGCGTGCCGACGTTGATCGCCGTGCACAAGGAGAACGATCCGAACGGCGACGGCCTCGAGATCGCCAAGGCCTACGCCGCCGCCACCGGTGGTGACCGCGCGGGCGTGCTCCAGTCGAGCTTCGTCGCCGAAGTGAAGAGCGACCTGATGGGCGAGCAGACCATCCTCTGCGGCATGCTGCAGACGGGCTCGATCCTGTGCTTCGACCGCATGGTAGCCCAGGGCATCAACCCCGGCTACGCCAGCAAGCTGATCCAGTTCGGCTGGGAGACGATCACCGAGGCCCTCAAACAGGGCGGCATCACGCTCATGATGGACCGCTTGAGCAACCCGGCCAAGATCAAGGCCTTCGAGCTGGCTGAAGAGCTGCGCGGCCTGATGCGTCCGCTGTTCAAGAAGCACCAAGACGACATCATCACCGGCGTGTTCAGCACGACGATGATGAAAGATTGGGACGCGGGCGACGTGAACCTGCTCGGTTGGCGCGCAGCCACCAACGACACCGCTTTCGAGCGCACGGCCGCTGGCTCCGACAAGATCAGCGAGCAAGAGTACTTCGATCATGGCGTGCTCATGGTCGCCATGGTCAAAGCCGGCGTGGAGCTCGCGTTCGAGTGTATGGTCGAGGTCGGCATGAAGCCCGAGTCGGCCTACTACGAGTCACTCCACGAGACGCCCCTCATCGCCAACCTGATCTCGCGCAAGAAGTTGTACGAGATGAACAAGGTGATCAGCGACACCGCCGAATACGGTTGTTACCTGTTCAGCCACGCTGCGGTTCCCTTGCTCAAGGACTTCATGGCCAAGCAAGGTACCGACGTGATCGGTAAGCCCTTCGCCCCCGGTAGCCAGCAAGTGGACAACCGCAAGCTGCTGGCCGTCAACCAGGCGATCGCAAACCACCCGGTCGAGCAAATTGGCGCCACGCTGCGCGGCTACATGACGGCGATGAAGCAAATCGCCGTCGGCGGCTGATCACTTGTTCGAGTGAGAAAACAAGGGCTCCCTCACGTCGAGGGGGCCCTTTTTCGTTACCGCGACGTCGCGGTCACTCGTCGATCTGTTCGAACAAGTCCCCGGTGATGCAGTTTTGCGCGAAGTCGACGCACATGTCGGGAGACGAAGAGGCGGCGCTAAATTCGGTCATCGCCACCGCGTGCCCGAGGTCGCAGCTGCAGCGCCAGGTGCCTGGCTCCAACGTGAGCTCCGAGCAGCTGGTGACAAGTCCTCCGTAGGTGATGATCGGTGCGTCGCCGATGACGCCGTGTTGCGTGCAGTTTGCTCGGTATGTGCAGAAGTCCGCGGCGTCGTAGCGAGTCTCCTCGACGCACTCGATCGCGTCCGTTGCTACGGGTTCTGCGCGGCTCGCACACAACTCGACGGCGTCGACGCACGTTTGCAGGTCGAGGCCCGGATCGGCAAAGGTAAACGCCAGCCGCCGGTCCATCACCTGGCACTCGCACGATGGGTTGACCTGTTCTTCGTGAACACGGCAGGTCGCCCATGGGCTCTCGTACACCTTCACTTCGGACGCAGGCAATGCCACCGAATACGTACAATCGTGCTCCCAAGAGCAATCGTCCGAGTGGAGTTCCTCGGCCCGCACCTCGCAGCTCGGCGCGCCGAGTTCCACTCGCTCGAACGGGTCACAGAGTTGCGTCCCCGCTTCGCAGGCGGCAGCGGCGTCATCGGTGCCCTCGACGCCGTAGAGGTACCCCATACTCTCGCTGAGGCAATTGCACTGCAAGCCGCCGGCTTGGTCGTCGATGCAGCGAGCGTAGATATCGTGATACGTCGTGGCGACGGCAACTTCTCCGACGTGCACCTGCTGAGTGCAACGCATCGACCGCTCACACGGATAGTTGGTCGTGTTTTGCACCGCCGCTTCGCACTCGGGAGGCTCCACTTGCGAGGGGTGCACTCCCCAAGTGCACAACGGCGCGGCGGCGCGGCACGCCGTGTCGATGTCGACGTTGGTGAGCTCGAAGCCCGTTATCGTCGAGAACTCCATGCAATCGCACAGCCAGGTCCCAAATCCGATGTCCGTGCAGTTGACCCCTGCCTGACGCGAACCGCATTTGGCTTGGTAGATGCACTGCTGTTCGGACTTCGGCGCGTCGAGGGGCGTCAACTCGCAATCGTCCGGATCGAAAAGCGGGATCTCTGGCCCCTCGACGTCGCGCCACGTCTCGTCGGCGGTTGAGCTTCGGGTGTCCGGACCGCTCGATGTGGGCTCGGTCGTAGGGTTTGCGAGGGTGTCGGAACCGTCGGTGCCGGAGCTGTCCACACCGTCCGAAGGCGCGACGCCGGACGTCTCCGAGCCGGGTGGTGTCGTCGAGGTCGGCGTCGCGCTCTCGTTGGTGGTTGACGTGGCCTCGGCGTCACGCGACGTCGCTTCGGGGCTCGCGTCGAGTGTCGACGGTTGCGAGGTCGCGGGTTCGTTGGACGGCGTGCCGGACGTCACGCCGTCGGAAGCCGACGAGAGTGTGTCGAGCTCGCTGCTCGAAACGCTGGACGCCGGCTCACTTGGAGCGACGTCATCGGTACCGCAAGCCTGGAGACCAAAGCCGAACCACACCATCGCGGTGAACGCTCGCCAGTTGGGCTGCCAACACGAAACGGTCATGGCGCCTCCTTCAGCCATTGCAGGTAGCTTTGCACGGCGTCGGTCAAACTGGCCGCGTCCGTCGGTGAATAACTGAGCACTTGGGCATACACTTCGCCGTCGGGTAAGTAGTCACCGCTCGCGTGGTCGCGCCAATTGGTTATGTAGTCGCTTTGGGCGGCGTAATCCTCACTGTCGATCTTACCACTCTTCACCGCTTCTTGGGCGATGCAGTAGGCCGTCTCCTGAAGCGAGATGACGCGCTCGCCGTTACCCGCGTGAGACACGTCTTCGGCGAACGCGAGTCCCGCTTCCTCTCCCAGGTTCAACATGCGAGTGCGAATGCCAGCTCGATACGCGTCCTGCACCCTGCCGAACACCGGATCCCGGTTACAGGTTGGCGCATCGAAGAAGGTGCAGGAATCCCCGGGCGGGCCGTCTCCCAGAAACAGCATGTGTTTGGGCCCCGAGTGGTCGTAGGCGAGCAACTTCTCGATGACCACCGCGAGCGCGTCCGAGAGCGGCCCCTCCTGCTTGTTCTCGGTAACGGCTTCTTCCGATGGCGGCAACCAACCGTCCAGCTCGGCATTGTTCGAAACCGGTTCGGTCTCCGAAAGATACAAGTTCGGGCAGGCGCCGCTCTGCTCGGCGCGGTACACCACCGGCCAGAACCGTACATTTGTCTCACCGGACAATCGGGTCAGCACGCCGCGCATGGCCTCCCATACGTCGGGATACTCCCCGAACCCCGTGCTCCCACCATACAACGACGTCGAGAACACGCCCGAGCTCCCGTCGATGACGAGCATGACTAGCGGCGTGCCGTCGGGGAACGTCACCACGACGCCCGAATCGGACGCAGCGTCAGCGTTGGGCTCGAGCGAAGCGTCGGAAACCTCTGACGTCCCCGCCTCGGCGTCGTGTGCTCCAGCGTCGGACCCGTGTTCGTCCGCGCTGGTGGGGTGTTCGGTAGCAGCCGCGTCGACACCAACCTGGCTCGAGGTGCTCGTCGTCTCCGTGTCGCTCGGCTGCTCCCCTGCATCGACCCGGTGAGAGGGCGCGGACGTCGGTGCACTCGCCGAAGCTCGAGTCGATGCGCTGCTGGTGGGCACCGACTGGTCCACCGCTGACGAGACCTCACGCCCCTTGGTATCTGCGCTCACCTCAGCGGGCGACGTTGCCGTGGAGTCGTCGTTGGACTCCGCGACGGAGTCGCGCTGTGGATCCGAGCTGCATGCGCCGATCAGCAGGACGAGTGGTGAGAAGCTGCACGCGGTTAACGCGCGTCGAACCGAAGAAGATGAACGTGGCGGGGCGAGTCGGGTCGAGTACGAGGGACAAAAAGTGATCATGTTGCCACCAGAGCAGAGGGCGTCTGGTCGGTGACGGTGAGCGACCCCCAATACTCTGACAAGTGAAAAAAACTTCATCTCGAGGCGCGCGAGCGAGGGGGCGTCGCCCGCTCCCTCACGTCAGGCTGAACGGAACGTGCGCGGCGCGAGACCAATAGGTGCGATCACCTGGTGCAACTACCCCCCTCGTGCCGGCCCGATCACGGTGTGAGCCGTGAATTGGTGCGTACCGCGAGATGCACCGCACACGGCGGGGTTGCAGCACCCGAAGGCCCTCCGCAAGCACGCCCTAGGAGGACCCCTTCGAAGGGACGCAGCAAGGAGACCGTAGCTCTGCAGCGGCAAGATTCAGCTTCGCAGCAGCAAGATTCAGCTTCGGAGCGGCAGAAGAATCGGGACACCCCTGAGTTCCGGGAGTCCAACGGCCTGGGTGGGGCCTAGTTCGGCGGGGGAGCGAAGGTATGTGACGATGGCGCGTCGCGACGATGGCTTTCGACGGTATTGCGGTGTGCGGCGCAACCCGTCTGCGATGCCACGCGGGACGGCTTGGCCAAGAGTGGGTCTCGAACCTCGAGACCCGCGACGTAACCGGTGAGCGAACGGTGGCGGGCAGAGCCGCAAAAACGACCGCCTCACCACGCTGGACGCGCGTTTTTCCCACTAGCGACCGTTTTTGAGATCTGCTCTAAGGGGTGGCATGGTCTTTCGCCCTTACGACTCCCGAGCCAAGCAACAGGTGGATTTCGCACCGATGGTGGCTGGCAAGGTGAGTCTCTATCACTGTGGCCCCACCGTTTATTCGACGGCGCACATCGGCAACTTTCGTTCGTTCCTGTTCGCTGACACGCTGCGGCGCTCCCTCGAGTATTTGGGGTTCGAGGTGCTGCAGATCATGAACATCACCGACGTGGGGCATCTCACGGAAGACGATCGCGCCGATAGCCACGGCGAAGACAAACTGCAAAAGGCCGCTGCAGCGCTGGGTTGGGATCCGTACCGCGTCGCCCGGCACTTCGAAGCCTCTTTCCACGCCGACCGCGAGAAGCTGGGCATCTTGGCGGCCCACCATTACCCGCGCGCGACCGAGCACATTCCGGAGATGCTCGCGCAAATCCAGCAGCTCATCGACCGCGGCCACGCCTACGTGCCGGAGGGCTCCGGCGAGGTCTATTACGACATCAGCTCCTTCCCTGCTTACGGCGAGCTCAGCGGCAAGAACGTCGAAGATCTCGACTTGGGTGCGCGCATCGCGATCAACGAGATCAAGAAACACCCCGCGGACTTCGCGCTGTGGAAGACCGACAAGGGTCACTTGATGCAGTGGGATCCCAACGCGGAGGAAACGTGGAAAGAGTACCCGCACCCGCGCCCACACTTGGATGAACGCATCGCGCGTGGCTTCCCCGGCTGGCACATCGAGTGTTCGGCGATGAGTCTGCGTTATCTCGGCGCCACTTTCGACATCCACACCGGCGGCGAAGACAACGTCTTCCCTCATCACGAGTGCGAGATCGCCCAGGCCAAGGGCGCGACCGACGGCGAGTTTGCGCGCCACTGGATGCACGCACGTCACTTGCTCGTCAACCAACGCAAGATGAGCAAGCGCGAGGGGACGCTCTACACGTTGGAGGATCTCACGCAGAAGGGTTACACCCCGAAAGAGATCCGTTACCTGCTCGTCACCAACCACTACCGCCAGCCGATGAACTTCACGCTGGAGGGGCTCGACGCCGCGCGCGCCTCGATCGCGCGCCTGCAAAACTGCCGGGACTTGCTCGTCGAGGGCGCGCAAAGCGCCGAAAACTCGGCGCCCACAGCCGTCTCGCAAGCCTGCACGACGTTCGAGCAAGCTTTCGCTGCTGCGATCAGCGACGATTTGAACGTTGCCAACGCCATGGCGGCGTTGTTCGAGTTCGTGGGCGCGCTCAACCGCGAGAAGCCGACCGGCACTACGGCCACGCGCGCGCTGGAGGTCCTCGACCGCGCCGACCACGTCTTCGGCGTGCTCACGCGCGAGGTAAAGGCGTTTTTCGTCAGCAAGGAGGAGCTCGACGCTGGCGTCGCGACAGCGCCGGGAGCTGCCGCGCTCGAGCCCACGTTGGCCCGCGACGCGTTCTCGGCCGAAGACGCACGCACCCTCGCGTTCGCACGCCACGCAGCGCGCAAGAACAAAGACTTCGGCCTCGCCGACAAGATCCGCGATCGCCTCAAGGCCAACGGCGTGGTTTTCGAAGACACTCCCAAAGGTGTGCGCGTCAAGTTACCGTAACCGGGCAGCGCATCGGACCTTTCGTGCAACGGCGCGGTGGCCGAAAACCCGGTAGAGCTTTGCCGACCGAACTCGGGCACGAGTCCCCCCGAGGGGAGGGAGCCGTTACCCGTCTAGAGGGGCTGGGCCCAAACCCCAAAGCACCACGAACGTAGGGCGCCGAGGTCGTGTTTCCGTGAGTGCGAAACACGACGACCACCGTCTCGGTGTCGCAAGGCGGTCGAATAAGTCGAGCGTTCGGTAACCACGCAAACAGTCCCGGCATACACAGTCAGTTCCCTTTGGAACGATAGCAACCCGATGACGGAGGTGACTTATGCGCAGGCTCAAACGGATGGGCGTCGCTGCGGCGACTTTTGGCTTTTCCACGGTTCCACTGGCTTGTGGTGACGACGATGGGGCGGGCCAGCCCTACATGCGCGATGCCGCAACGGAGGAAGATGCGGGCGAAACCGTCGTTGTCCCCGTGGACACGACTGACGACCCATCGCCAATACCTTCGGACGTCACGAGCGGCTCAGCCCAAACCGACCCCGGCTCCCCGACGACGGGAAACCTGGATGGAGGAACAGGTGCGGCCACCGAGGCGACCGACGCAGCCGCGGACACCGCCCCGATGATGGATGGTTCGACTTCGGATGCCATGGCCACGGGTGAATCGATGGATCCACAGGTGCCCCCGACCGAGGCCGTAGCGATGCAGGCCTGGCTTGCCGCAGGTTACTATTTGGATTGGGTATGTGAAGAGGAGCCTAACGCCAAAACGGAAGGCGCGGAGGCCATTCACGTCCACGGCGCCAGGACGCGCGTATGCGCGAACGTCATGCTCGCCTCGAGCCCTGCCCCGGGCGGGGACGGTGAGTTCCCCGCGGGCGCGGCGGCCGTAAAGGAGGTTTACGACGAAGACGACACGCTGATCGCCACAGTCGTCTCAGTCAAGACCGCGGCTGAAAGTGACAACGGAAACAATTGGTACTGGTACGGGGGACCTGAATCGGCGGGTTACGGGTTTACGGGCTGCACGGGTTGCCATAGCGCAGCCGCATCTGACGAGGATCACCCCGGCGCAGGAGACTTCGTCTACTTTCAAGTCACCGACGAAGCGCAGCTGCCGCCGGTAGGCGACGTGGCTTCCGTTCAGGCCTGGTTGGAAGCTGGACACTACCTCGACTGGACTTGTGAAGAGGCAGCCAACGTCAAAACGGACGGCGCAGCCGCGATCCACGTTCACCCCAAGAACCGCATTTGCGTCAATGCCAAGCTCGCTGCTGGGGAGTTGACCGCAGACGGGCAGTGGCCCGCGGGCGTCGCGGCAGTCAAGGAGTTGTACGGTGAGCAGGCCGACGGTGGAACAATGACGGGCGTTGTGCTCTACACCAAGGTGAGCTCCAAGAGTGACGAAGGCAATGGGTTCTTTTGGTTCGCCGGGGAAGGCGCCACGGGATTAGGAGTCGCGGGTTGCACGGGCTGCCACAGCGCGGCTGGAGCGGACACCGACCATCCGGGAGCCGGCGATTACGTCTACGACCGAGTCGTCCAATGACGAAGGCGACCGCATGACCTTGTCCCACCGTCATCCGTGATGCTGCACCTTGCCGGCGGCGGCGAGGACATCGACCAGACGTCATGCTACGTGTGGTGTTCGCGCCTTGGGCGGGTTTTTGCTCGGTTCTCAGACTGTTCGGTGCTCTAATATGAACCATCATGGTTTGGGATATCCGCATCGACCCGTCCAATGGCCACGTGTGGTGCGGAGCCGTCGAGGTGACTCCCGCGACGACGCGCGACCAACTGAACGATGACTTCCGGATCAGCGAGGAACAGCTCGTTGCAGTCGATCGAAGGCTGGTGCCGTGTTCGTTCGCGACGACCCATGGCCGCAAGGACGCCCTCGACTTCGACGTGAGCCTGCGCTTCGAATCCGGCGTGCTCGTCAGTGTGTTCATCGCCATCACGGATCCCAACCTTCGAACCGAGACGCTCGACGAGTTCTACGCTTCGCGGGAACCCCTCATGCAGCTGCACCGAGATTGGCTTCGGGCGCAGATGACCGATGTAGAAGGGGGTTTGCCCAACGCGACCGGCCCCGCACGCATCTCTGATTACCCATGGGGTTCAGTAGGGGTCGCGCGAGACAAGAGCGACGGCGTCTACGTCTTCGTCCACATGGGTCGCGGGTCTCGAGTTTCGAGACCCCGCTCTTAGACGCCGGTCCGTTTGAAGAACCCAGCAACGCGCGTGGAAGCGAGCGCCCCCAAAGTTACGAACGCTCCCGCCACACTCGCGAGTGAACCCACCACTGGAATGCACAATACGAGGAACAGGACGCCGCAACCGACACCCAGCTGCAGATACGGGTTTTCGGAACGTTGGCCCAAGAGCCGCCGACCTACCGCCAGAGGTAACGCGGAGAACGCCAGGTAAGTCGCGGCAATTCCGGCGACTACACTCAGAATCGCCAGCGGGATGCCGACGAGGGTGAAGACCAACGTCGCGATCAGTAATAGGCCGCCTGCGAAGGTGAGCAAGCCAACGCCGAGATTTCGGAGCGGACGGCGCTCGAGTTCTTCGCGGAGTAGATTTACGCGCGCGGCGGCCACGGCGAGCATTATCGCGCCGAGGAGCCACGCGATCAGCGCGCGGGTCAGGTTCGAGAACAGTTCACTGAAGAAGGCGTGCCACGGCTCGGGCTTCTCGTCTTCGCAGGTCACGCATTGCTCGTTGGGGCCATCACCTCGACGCAACGTCCCGAACAGCGCCGCCACGTCCCCGCCAACGTCCACGCCGTCCTCGATCTCAATCGAGCCGCCAAAGGCGATCACGTCTTTGGATACCCGCGCGCCGCGCGCCAATTTCGCCTTGCCACCGAAAACCACGACGCTCCCGGTCACCGTGCCCTCGACGACGGCGGAGCCGACGACGAACAAGTCGCGCACCACTTGGTCTTTTCCGACGTAGCCCTCTTCGGTGATGAACAGATCTTCTTCGGGCTTGCCCGAAGGGCTCTGCACTCGCTTCGCGGGACCCGAGTCGGCGGCTGGAGTTTTGGGGCGCACAGAGACCAGGCTCGCGTCCCGTTCGACGGTGTAATCGCCACCGGCAAGCAGCAACGTCAGCACCTTGTCCGCGGGCTGGTCACGCACCTCCACCGAAACGGGGGCGTCGTTCAACCCCTCCGCAATCAGACTCCACCCCAACGCGTCAGCCAGACGTTGCACCGCCTCGCCTCGCGGCGTGGCCTCCAAGGACAACGTAACCTTCTCGTCTGAGGGCCATTGTCCGTTTCTCGTCACCTCACTCTTGGCCTCGAGAGGAACGAGCAGCGCGACGCACGCAACGAGCAGCGCCACCAGCAAAGCGAACGGTGTTGAAACTTTCACGACGGCGACTCCGGGCTGCGAGTAAACGAATGCCGACGGGCGAGGATCGCCCCGGCGATGGCAGTGACGACGACGACAGAAGCGCTCACAACGAGGAGCCCAACGCCGAGTTGCTGTGCCGCGAGTGGACCAACCAACCGCAAGCCGCGCGAGAACGTCAGGAGCTCGTGGGGGAGCTCGCCGAGCGCTCGACCGCGCGCATTCCACGACAAGAGCACCGCCCCCGCGGTGAAGAGGAACGCCGCCCCAAAAAAAGCCAGCGGGAACGGCGTTTTCTTGCTCGCTCGTTGCTCCACCAGAAACGACAGCTCTTCGCCGAGCGCAAACGCCATCGTCGCCATCGTCGCTAGGCGCTCCGTGCAGTGTTCACACGCATCGACGTGAGACACCACTTCGTCCGACAACAGGGTTGCTTCGCCGTCGACCAGGGCATTGAGCACCCAGTCCGACACGTGGCCGTCGGGCAACCACGCCAGCGCGTCGGGATACAAGTCACGCTGATTCACGGTTTTCGCATCCTCTCTGGTTGAGTGGTGTAGCCCAGGTTGGGGACGGCTTCGGACAAGGTTTGCCGAGCGCGCAGCACCCAAGTACCGATCGTGGCGACGGGGACGCCCATTCGCTCGGCGACCTCGCGGTAACCGAGGCCTTCGACGTGGAGCGCCAACAGGGCCACGCGTTGTTGGGCGGGGAGGCACTCGAGCGCCGCTTCGAGGCGTTGGACTCCTTGTCGCTGCTCCGCAAGCGACTCGGGGTCCAACGTGGGGTCGGGCAAACGCGCGACGAGATCCTCGGTGGCGGAGCAACCTGCGTGGTCGTGGACGGCGCCGGCCGTACGCGCGCGACGTCGGTATTCGGCCCGCAGGGCATCCAGAGACACGTGTCGAGCGATGCCCAGGACCCAGGGCACGAGCGCGTCGCGCGCCGGCGGCCCGTGGTGTTCCAGAACGCGGCGCAGGGTCTCGTTGGTACAATCTTGAACATCGGGGTCGTCCTTCCTTCGCCGCAGAATGCGCGCGACCAAGTTCTCCACTTGGGGGCGGCAATCGGCGAGGGTAGTCATGAGGCGTGGGGTCGAAGCGGCGAGCGGGGCTCGTCCGGACGGTAAGGTCGACGCAAGTAAGCGCGTCAGCAACCCCTTCGCGTCAGGGCCCTCGATTATTTCGACGGCGGCACGAAATAAAGCCGGAGCCTGGCGCGAAGGGACAGGCGGGTGCCCTTGCACCTCGAGAAGGCCGTCATGAATATCCTCAATCCATCACTCGTTTTGGTTTCGATCCTTGCGGGCTCGACCGCGTTCGCCCAACAAGGTCACCCGATCCCCGCGTCAACCACCAGCACTCCGCCCGTGACACCAAGCTCGACGCAACCGGTTCCTCCACCAGTTCCAGTACGTCCGCTGCTGCAACGTTTCGCGCACCAGGAGGCCCTGCATCGTTATGGAGAAGGGGCGCTCGGACTGGCGGGCTCGGGCGTGCTGATTGGTGCTGGGTTTGCGCCTGGGCCCGACGACAGGGCCTGGTCTTACGCGCTCTGGATTTCCGGGGGCGCCGTTGCGCTGGGCAGCATCGGCAATCTGCTCGTGCCATCGAAACTCGAGGAGCTCGCGCGCGATTCGAGCGAGCTCTCCGACGAGGAACTGCGGATGCGTTGGCGTGAACTCGCGACCGCAAGGCGGCTCGAGCGCCGTGCCGGCGCAGTCGTGGGTGGGTTGCTGGGAGCAACGAGCATCGTCCTCGGCGGGCTGGTCCTCGAACGCGAGTTGGGCGACCTCGATGATCACCCGCGACGCATGGTCGGTTGGGGGTTGGTGGCCAGCGGCGCGCTAGGCATCGTCGAGAACGGAGTGCAGTGGTTCGTCCCCAGTCCGCTCGAGATGGGGGCGGAGCTCGCCACTTCGCGTCCAGCGCTGGATTTTGCGCTGGCACCAACGCGCTCCGGGTTCACGGTAGCCGTCGCGGGGGAGTTCTGACGTGCACGCGAGAAGTTCGTCGGTCGGCGCGTTACAACGCGCGAAAAGTGCCCGGGGTGCGGGCGAGTTTTGGGACAAGATAGCCGACGGCTACTCACGCCAACCGGTTGCGGATCCTGCAGCCTTCGAGAAGAAGATCGCGGTAACCAAAGCGCTGATGCGCCCGGACCACGTCGTCCTCGACGTGGGTTGCGGCACGGGATCGTTGGCCCTGATCTTGGCGCCGTTCGCCAAACACGTTTCGGGCCTCGACGTATCTCGAGAGATGATCCGAATCGCGCGCGGCAAAGCGATGGCGGTTCCGAACGTGACGTTCCAAATCGGCGATTTGGATTCGGCTCTCCCTTTCGAGCCCGAGAGTCTGGACGGCATCTGCGCCTACAGTTTGCTGCACCTGCTCGAAGACCCAGCGCACGGCTTGGCGCGCATTCATCGCTGGCTCAAGCCCGGTGGTTTCTTCGTCGCCTCGACCGTATGCCTCGCTGAGTCGTGGGTGCCCTATGGACCGCTCCTGCGTGTCTTGCGCTGGGTTGGGAAAGCGCCGTTCGTCAATCTCTTGTCGAAGTCCGACGTCGTTGGTCACCTCGAGCGGGCTGGCTTCACCAACATCACGTCACCCGACGTCGGCGCGAAACGCGAAGTCTTCTTCACGGTGGCGATCAAGCCGGCCTCGGCTACCACGGGTTGAAGCCCGCAACGATTCCGGCGCGCGCAGTCGAATCAACGCCAAGAGAAATTCACCTGCGACCGAACGCGCTGAACGCGGGGGACAAGGCCAAGAGCGCGCGCGATTGGCGCTCGATTTCCTGGCGCACGGGCGCTTCGAGGCGGCGCAACCAACGGCTCGGGAGTGACTTGGCCCCCGAGCGCGCGCCCGCGAGCATGCCGGCAATGGCGCCGGTGGTGTCCGCGTCCCCGCCGCGATTGACCGTCCGCACTACGCACGCCTCGTAGTCGAGCTCATCGAAGAAACAGTGGAGCACCGTACACACCGTCTCGACCACGTATCCGCCAGCGGGTCCCGAATAACCGTCGTGAGCGAACACCGGATGCGCGGCGACCAAACCGCGCGCCGCAGCTTCTATCTCCGAGGCCGGCAAACCAAGGATCAACCCGCTCACCATCTCACCGAGCGCCAAGATCGCCGCATCGGAATAATGGTGGAAGTGGGTTAGGTGCGCCTGCGCCAAAGAGTGACGCTCGCGCGCGCCGGAGTCGCCCAGCGTCGCCAAAATGACCGGCAAATTTCGCATCAAGGCGCCGTTGCCGGCCTGCGACTCGCTCGGCTCCACGCACAGCTCACCCTTCAACAGGAAGTTCCGGATCCCGCGCCGGCACGTGTGACCACAATCGCGCGGCCCGCTGCGGAGCCACGCGGCGAACGCGTTGGCGACCGCCTCGAGGTTGAAGCCTGCCCGCTTGCAGATGGCGTTCCCCAAGGCGAGAGACATCTCCGTATCGTCCGTCACGGCGCCGCGTGGCAAGTGCAACCACCCGCCCCCGACTATCTCGCGATGCACGCCGTATTGCGCGTGTATCTCTTGCTCGGTCATGAACTCGACGGTTGCGCCCAATGCGTCCCCCAAAGCGAAGCCCAGGTACGCGCCGAGCGCGCGATCGTAGATGTCATCGAGAGAAGTCATGACTGATCGTGGCCTCGTAGTCCCCTCCCAATGCCAGCACCTCACCTTCACCATTGAGGACTCGGCTATTGAGCAGCCCCGGATAGAACAAGAACTTGGCGCACGGAACGCGCACGGCCAAGATGCAGCTCCCAAACTCCTCGGCTCGTTCACGCGAGATGCTGAACGAGACCAAGTTGTTGAACCGCACGACACCATCACGCCGCTTGCCTGGCCCTACCGAGAACCGGGCCTCCGAGGGACTCGAGCCGCGAAATAGCTGCACGTGGCTCCCAGCAAAAGGGTCGAATCGCTCCAGACTCCACTGGCAATACTCGAACAACACATCGAGCTGGAGATTGATGCAGTTGTTGTGAAATCTGCTGCCGAGCTTCTCTTCGATGTACTGCACCCATGCGGGCGACGGAAACGCCTCGAGGGGTTCACGGTGGAAGGTGGGCGTGAGACCGAATCGACTTTCGACCCAGCCTTTGAGAACGGCCCCTTGAGGGCTATTCGAGTCGAAACCCCAGCCTTGCAGCGCCTTGAGATAACTCGAGGTGTACGACCGGCGCTCCGAATGGCATACGTCTTCCGTCGGCTTGTGGAGCCCAAACGCCACTCGCATGTAGTAGTCGAACACGGCGGCTGCCTCTTCGAGGGTCGGGGTTTTGTCGAGCAAGGTGAACAAACCTGCGTGCGTCGCGCGCGTGGCTGCAATCGACAACGTCACCGGACGTTCGTTGAACGCCGTCGACGCGATTGTGCTCGCTGGCAAGCCGACGAGGTTCGTCGTGTACCAGCGGCGAGGGTCATCGTCCAATGCGGGGGTCAGGTATTCGTCGTAGAGCAAGGTTATCCGTCTCACCGCGCCTCGACGAGCGAGTGCGGGGCTGACGCGATGGGTAGTGAAGGGCACGTGCGCGGCAGCTGCTCGGCTCGCCACCGGAGACGACGACGCTACTCGAGCACCGGGTTGCCGACGTTGCAAGAGCCGTGCTCACGTGCCGAGCGAACAGCAGCGCGCCGAGAACGCCGCTCGCATCCCTCACGGCACGACCTTCGGCATCTGCAGTCTGGAGCTCGACCCGCTCTGACGACCAACGACACTCGTCGCAAATCCGACACTCCGTACGAGCGTGTCGTGTATGCGACGTCGGCCGGTCGTTGCACTACTTCCGGCAAGGCGCCCAGCGCCACTTTGCCGCTCGAGTCACAACGCCAGCGGGTTACCGACGTCGAGGTTACGCTCGGGTTCGAGCAAGATCCGCAGCGCTTCCCGCTTCTCGAACGACAAGCCGCCGCGCCACGGTGGCGCGCCCGACTGAGCGCGCTCGACCAATTGCTCGAGATACGTGGTGAGCGCCGGGTTTGCGCTGCTGGTCGCGGAGACGCGGGCGGCCTCCGCCGGAGGCGCCACACTCGGCGGCTGACTTTGCTCGAGGCGCATTGCCATCTGTTCCTGTGCGGCGATCAACCGATCGAGCTTTGCCATCGTTTGCTCTCGCGCAGCTCGGTCCGAAGCTTCCTGTTCATTTTTCGTTGCTAGCTGATGTTCGAGGCGAGTGAGACGCGTCTCGAGCAGCACCACCTCGCGTTCCGCGCTCTCGGCGCGTGCACGCTCGAGCGCCAGTTGGTCCGTCCGCACTTGCCCGCCGTGCAGCATGCAACCCGGCGCGACAAGCAGAGCCAAACCGCCCACCCCTAACCACAGTGCCCTCAACCCGCTCGTCCCCTTGGTCATGGTTCAAGTGTACCCTTCATCGGCCCGCTGAGCCACCGGTGCTCGTTCGAGGCGCTCGACGCGCTGCGACGAGGCACAGAGTCGAATCGAAACAGCTGCCACTAAAAGCGCCGAATCCAAGCCAGCGCTGAAGAGGTCGATGCTGGACTGTTGCCCCAAATAACGTCTCTGCTCGTCAGCATCGCGGTGCGCTCCGGTGAGTAGTTGGCCGTGAACCACCCCGTCACCCCGCCAGCAATCCAAAGGCCGCGCGGATGCCCACTTCGTAAAACCTCTTCCGGTCGTCCGCCTCAGCGCTCCATCCAAAACCAACCACCGCTTGCGAATCGGCCCTAAATGAAAGACTCACGCCGGTAAGAACCGTTACGCGGTCACGGCTTGGGGATCCGTAACGTCGCCGTCACCATCCCGGTGCCGCTCAGCGCGTAAACGAGCGACAGCGGATGCCACTGTGACGGCCCTAGGGTTACGGCGCCGCCCCACATCTCGTCGCCAATCGCGCCGTTGGCAAAGGCGACCATCCACATCAACACGAGTACGACGCTCGTCGGGATCGGAGTGCCCTCGAAATGGCTCACCTTGCCCTTGTCCGTCATCAACGCGGCTGCCGTTACGTTGAAACGCGCCAGGCGCGCTATCCCACAACACACGAAATACGTGAGGAACACGGCATCCCAACCGCCCGACAATCCCAAGGTATAACCGATCACGGCCGGCGCGACTCCGAACGAAACGATGTCGGCGAGCGAGTCGAGGTCTTGCCCATAAGCCGAAGCGCGTTTGGTCCAGCGCGCCACGTACCCGTCGAGAAGGTCACACACGAGCGCGGCAAACGGCAACACCAGCGCCGCCCACATTTCGTTTCGCGCCCCCGTCTTCAGGTACGCCAAGCTCGCGTAAATGGCCGCCATCCCGCTGGCGGCGTTACCCATCGTGATCAAGTCTGCCGACGAAAACGCCCGCAACAACGAGAAATGCCGCGGTTTCGGGACGGAGGGGACGTGGTCAGGGTTTGCGAGATCGTCCGTCGACATGTGGCCTCCAGTGTGCAGCCCACGTCACAGGGTTGCAAGCAACGTTCCAGCGACGAGTCGCCCCACGTGTCTGCGAGCGCTCACGCGATTCTCGAGAGACGACCGGCATGCGGACCGCGCTCACGGCGCGAGGTGCCTGCGCGGGTTCGCTGACCACCCGTAATGCAGCCCACGAGGGCGGCGTCCGACGGACGCCGCCCTCGTGCAGCCATCGTGGTCTTACTTAGAGCAGATCTCAAAACCGGTTGCGATGGGAAAAACGCCCGCCCACCGGGATGAGGCGGTCGTTTTTCCCCGGCTTTTGCCACCCCTTTTCGATCGCTCACCTGTTACATTGATCGCGGGTCTCAGTTTTGAGACCCGCTCTTAGCTCCGGCAGCTTCCGTTGCCTTCTTGGCCTGACGTAGGGCAGCCACGGCTTGCTTCATCGACGATACCATCTGCGGGTAGACCGCGTCGTTACCGGCAGAGCTGCACACGCCGCTGCCATCCCCGAACAACAAGCTCTTCAATGCGCCGCGCCGGCCGCCGCTCGAACTCGACTGGTCGGAGAAGGTCAACTTGTTCTCCTTCCACAACGCGCAGTCCTCCGCCCCCAGGTCTTTACACATGCGCTCGTCGAGGTCGGCGCAGACGTCGCAGCCGGCGACGATGCCAAGGAGGAGCAGGGTTGCACTCGAACGTAGTAACTTCGTAATCATGTATCTCGGGGTTCCTTCCAGACTCGGTTGCGACGCCTCGGCCCGAGCTCTCCTCGAGACGAGCGAACCCGGGCTGGGGGTTGGGGTTGCGGCCCTCGATTACCGGATCTGAACGATGAACGAAAGGCACAAAGTCCGCGTCCCACGGAGAGCCCTGCTCGGCGGTGAAAAAGTGCGATCTCGGCTCGCAGCCCCTGCCCCAGTCGACTCGCATCCCCTAGCTTCGCTCGCTGCCCGCTGCGAGCGGAGCTGGCGGACGGTGCTCTCCTTCCGCTATCTCAGGTCGCACGCTCAGGGCTCTCGATCAAGGCTCACGCTCGAGCGGCACGCGCCGGGCCGCTGGCGCGAGGGAGCTCGCATTACGGGCGAAAAGATTCGCGGCCAACGGGGTGGCGCGTGCAAGCCTTGCGCGCATCGTTAACCCTCAACACACCGTGCGCCGTCCGAGAGGAACCGCGCGAGCCATCTCGTACCAGTGAGACACGACCCGGCGCGTTCCCAGACCCACTTCGGGCGCGCGGCGTGAAGGCCCACTGACTAGGCATCCGCAACAACGGGCCCTTACTTGGTTAGCGGTGAATTTACAACAGAGATCGTCAGCGTCCGCAAAGTCGCCCTGTGCTGGATTATCACCGTGACCGCGGGAATTTGCGCGCCACAGATCAACGTCCGCCAAATAACTACGCAGTGCGCAATCATTGTGCGGGTCTCATGGCACTGAACCGTGGATAGTCGATCTCCCTAAACGCGTCATCGCGCTCGAACCACTGACAAGGCTCACGCGCCACGCCTGGAATACGATGAGCCAACTCGCACATACATCTGCCCCGCAAACCGCAACCACCTCCAGCAGTCCACCCGCGTCTCAGCACAACGAACGTGGCCGGACTCACGGCATGCCCTTCATCTTCTGGCTCTTGGAGCAGAACGTGTGGCTGCTGTTGCTCGTCCCCACCGCCGTCGCTGCTGCCGTTTGGGGTATCACCAGAGCAAACTACCTCGTCATCGCAGCGACCTGGCTCGCCGTGCCGCTGTTGACCGTGGTGTTCCCCCTACTGTTTCTCGTGTGGCGCTCGCACGCGCACGACGCCGGCGCCACGGACTGGTCGCCGTTCATCCGTTGGAAGAACGCTGCCGAGGCCGAAAAGTGGACAGGCAAGAAGATCCCGATGGAGATCGTGTACGAGGCTTACATGGCCGGACGCCTCGACTTCACGGGCGACCTCTACAGCACGTTGCTGCGCCGTAACCAACTGTTCCGGTTCTGCTTCACTTGGGGTGACGTCAAGTTCTACTTCAAGGAGTTTCTCCGCCAAAACGTCACGCACAGCGTCAAGTCGGACGAAGGGGACATTGCCCACGTCTACAACCGCGGCAACGACTTCTACAACTGGTTCTTGGGCGAGGGCATGACGTACACGAGCGGCATCTTCAACGATCCCGCCGAAACGTTGGAACAAGGACAGGAACGCAAACTGGAGACGGTGTGCCGTTACCTGCAGTTGCAGCCGGGCGACCGCCACTTGGACATCGGCTGCGGCTGGGGTCCACTCGTGACTTACGCCGCAAAAAATTACGGCACGACCAGCACGGGCATCACGTTGGCCCGAGAGCAGGCCGAGTGGGCCCGCGCTCGCGCAGAAAAAGCAGGCGTCTCGGACAAGGTCGAGCTCCTGGTCGACGACTACCGCAACCTACCCGCGCGCAAGTGGAACAAGATCTCGTGTCTCGAGATGGCCGAGCACGTCGGCATCAAGAACTTCCAGAAGTTTCTGCTCCAAGTTCGCAACATGCTCACCGACGACGGCATCTTCTACCTGCAGATCGCCGGCTTGCGCCGCTCTTGGCAGTTCGAGGACTTGGTGTGGGGCCTGTTCATGGCCAAGTACATCTTCCCCGGTGCCGACGCGAGCTGCCCGCTGGGCTTCGTCGTCTCACAGGCGGAGCGCGCTGGCTTCGAGGTGCATCGCGTCGAGAACTGCGGCGTGCACTACGGCGTCACGATCAAGAAGTGGTACGAAAATTGGCAGAACAACCGCGAAGCCATCGTGTCCAAGTATGGCGAACGTTGGTTCCGCATGTGGATGATGTTCCTCGGTTGGTCGGTCATCATCGCCGGTCAAGGCAGCTCCACGGTGTTCATGATCACGCTGACCAAGAACACCAAGAACGACAAATCCACGATCGCCGGTGAAGACGCGGCAAACGCCCCGTTCAGTCGGACCGAGCGCTGGATCGGCCCCAACCCCGTCGCTACTCAGCAGTAACCGGCGACTACAACTGCGCGTCGGGGCCAGCCGCGTAACTCGCGCTGATGCTCTGGGCGGACAACACGCCCTCGTAGATGCGGAACTCGAAGATCCTGCCGGTAAACGGCGGATCTTCGAGGACCTGCGAACGACCGAGCCAGTTGTTATGATCGTCGATGAGCACGAGCGAGTACGCGAGCGCTCGGGAGGCGACCACGACACCATCGACGTAGAGTTGCATCTGACCCCCCGCGCCGTCCACGACGGCCACCACGTGCTGCATCGTCGCTCGCGTCAGCGGTGCAATACCGTTGAGCGTAACCGAACCCGTGTAATTGCCGCGGTACGCTAGGTGCACTGTTCCCGTGACGCCCCCCGAACGCGGCGAAAGGAACAAATGCGTGTCTTGCCCGCCCTGCAGCCCCTCGGGCGCCGAGCTGCTCCCGAAGTCGAAGACCCGCTGCCAGGCATGGACGGGTGCCTCGCTCGGCGCGTCCCAGATCAGCCACGTCTCGATCGTCACGGCATCGCGTCCGGAAATCAATCCGTTGGGCAAATCGATGTATTGCCCGCCGCCCATGAACGTCGCGGCGCCGCTCACGCCATCCAATGCGGCGCCGAAGAACGTGCCGTTGGCCCCACTCACCGAGTCGACGACGACCGTGCCGCTTTGCTCGAAAGAATAACGGTGCCTGAGCACGGCACTGCCCGTCGCTTGCTCGGAGCTCGTTTCATCCCGCGTATGCGCGCCGGCGTCGTCGAAGGTACGATCGTGATTCGACCCACCCGCGCCCGCGTCCGAGACGTCGAGCGCGGACGTCGCGTCGGGGTGCGTTGCCGTTGCTGCGCCCGCGTCGGCTGACGTGTCCGTCGACGACGAATGCCCGGTGCCCGCGCCTTGACCCGTGCTCGCGTGGACGTCACTCGTCTCACCGCTTTCGGCCCCGCTCGTCCGCGACTGGCCCGTCGACGCCATTTCGCCGGACACTCCCGCGGTATCGGAAGAGTGTGGCTCCTCCACCACGGTGAGACCCGCGCGCAGCGAGGTCACGACGCCCGACGGCGCGACGACGGTTACGTCATGAGGGCCCAAGGCGAGCGTACCCGGCACGAGCACGGTGAGCGTGCCTCTGTCTGCCCACTTTACTGCCTGTGGCTCGAGCTCGAGCGGACCGATGCGGACGTCCCACCGCGTGTCGCACAACTCCGACTCGGGGCTGTCCAAGTCCACGCGCAGTGCGTTTCCGAAGTTGCGTCCGTGCACCGCGATCACCGTGACCTCTCCGCGTTCGAGGATGCTCGGCGAGACACTCGTGAGCTGCGGCTCCCCTGCCCCTCGACACGCCGAAATCCCGGCGGCGAAGAGCCCAGTGCTCGCCAGCGACCACGACCAGCGACACGCTCGAGAGAGCCACGTGATTCGGTGACACACTTCGCTCGTCTCTGAGGCTCGGCGCCGGCTTGGCATCTGAGTATCACGTAACGCAACCTCTCGTAGCGCGGGCGGTAAACTAGCCCTCGGTGACACCGAGCCGCCAAAGCGCACGCGAGCTCGTCACGAATCGAGACGCCACGTGTGGAAAGCGTGCCGAAAGCGAGCAACGACGCGACCCCGGTATCGGTGAATCAGAGATGACGCGGCTGGGCCGTATACCCTCGCTCTGCACACCTCGGGCCCAATGTAGGACGCACAACGGCGCGAAATCGCACCTTTCGCCAGCGAACCTCGGCAGCGAAAGCCCACCGCAGGCCGAGTTCATCCGGACCGCGCCTACGTCGCGAGGTGCCTGCGCGGGTTCGCTAGCCTTCCGTCCCGCAGCCCCGTTCACCCCCAGGCCACATGAACGCTCGCCGGCCCGCGCCGCGGCAGAAAGCTCTAGGGGGCGTTCGCCAAAGCGCAAGGCCGAGGGCGCGAATTCGCCTTGCCCGGGCGCGCATACCGCGTGGACCCTCAAGAGTTATCGCGTTGGTCCGTTTGCGAGGTATTCGAGAGCAAAGTATGCCGAGCACCAACAACGCAGCAGCAACCTACGTGAACTTGGAACCTTTGGCGGAGACCGCGCACGGACGGCTGTATCGAGCGGAACGCAGCGCCGACGGCGCTCCGGTCGTGTTGAAGCAGCGTGCGGCCGGAGACGTCCCCTTTCAGCGGCAGAGCCTACGACGCGAGTTCGAAGCGCTGCAACGGGTGGCATCGCCGCTCGTCGTGAAAGGGTGGGAGGTGTGCGACATCGACGGCAAGCCAACACTCGTGTGTGAATACGTGGCGGGCGCAGACTTGGGCCGCGCCAAGATGCCGCTTGCCTTGGGTGAATTGCTCCACGTCGCCCAGGAGGCGGCACGCGGGTTATCACTGCTCCACGAACGCGGCGTCGTGCACAACGACATCAAGCCGAGCAACTTGATCTACGATCGAGTGCGCCGCGCTCTGACCATCGTGGACTTCGACGTCGCGAGCGTCGAGCAAACCGGAGCCTCCGAACTCACCGGCGCCGAAGGATCGCTCCCCTACTTGCCACCGGAACGCACGGGGCGGATGAATCGCTTGCCCGATTACCGCGCGGACTTTTACTCCCTCGGCGTGACGCTGTTCGAGCTCGCGAGCGGTAAATTGCCCTTCGAGGCCAACGACGCTCTGGGCTGGGCGCATGCTCACTTGTCGAAGGCGCCGCCGTTGCTGAGTGAGGTAAACCCGGCGGTGCCGATGCCGGTCGTAGACCTGATCGCCAAGCTGCTCGCGAAGAACCCGGACCAGCGTTATCAAAGCGCTTTTGGTCTACTCGCAGACCTCACCCACTGCGCCAAGGCGTGGACGGAGACGCAGTCGATCCCGCCGTTCACTCTGGGCGCTTCCGACATTTCCCAGACGTTCAAAGTCAGTCGCGAACTCGTTGGTAGATCGGAAGAGCTCGCCGCCTGTCTGCGCGCGCTGCCGACGGCGACGGACCGCGCTCCTCGAGTGCTCATGCTCAGCGGCGCCGCTGGGATCGGCAAAACGAGCCTCGTCCGCGACTTCCTGCGCTCGGCCGACCAGGCAGGGGCCACGACGTTGTATGCCGCGTTCGAGCAGCACAACCAAGGCCGCCCGTATTCGGCGCTGGTCAGTGCGCTCGAGGAGCTGGTGTCTCGGGTGTTGGCGCAGTCCGAGGCACATCTCGACGAAGTGCGACAGCGCCTGCACGACGCGCTCGGTGTGAACACCGCGGTGATAGCGGAGTTCGTGCCCCGATTGGTGCGCGTCTTGGGCGCATGCCCTGCATCCCCCGTGGTCAGCCCGACCGAAGCAAAACATCGACTGCAAGGCGTGGTGCGAGTCTTCTTGCGGGCATTCGTGGAGCCGGGTCGACCGTTGGTGCTCGCGCTCGACGACTGCCAATGGCTCGACGCTTCCACCGCGGAGATGTTGAAGGAGCTGGTTGCGTCGGGTGAAGTCCCGCATCTACTCGTCGTGTTGTCGTATCGCGACGAGCTCGACGCGTTTCACCCGCTCATCGAACTCGCGGTGGCGTTGCGCGGTGAGGGTCCAGCTAGCTTGCGGGCTCCGGTCGGGGCTAGCCTACGTTCACCCGCGCCCACGAGTATCGGAACGCAGCCGTCCTTGGCGCGAAGCCTGCACCTAGGACCGCTCCCCGCCGACGCAGTCAAGCAGTTGCTCGTCGCTTCGTTCCGGGCGACCGTCGAGGAGACCGACGATCTCGCCCACGTCTTGCACGAAAAAACGGACGGCAATCCGTACTTCATCAACGAGCTGCTCGAGACGTTGTCGGCCGAACGCGTGTTGTCTCTCGACGGCAACGTCGGCAAGTGGCGATGGGACATGAACCGCGCGCGAGCCCAACAGGTGTCTGCCAACGTCGCCGACTTGGTTTCGCAACGATTGGAACGCCTCGGTCCTGCGGTACGCTCGGCCTTGGGCGCCGCTGCGTGTCTGGGCCTGCAGTTCAGTCTGGCTGAGGTCGCGCGCGTGAGCGGGCTGTCTCACGAAGCCGCAGGTGCGGCCCTCTGGCAAGCGGCCAGCGAACGCCTGGTGACGACTGGAGACGCATCGGACGACGGCGAAGTCTGGTTTGCGTTTCCTCACACGCGCGTGCTCGAGGCCGCCAACGCGAGCCTCGATTCCGACACCAAGGCGCAGTTGCATCGCCGAATCGGAGCCGAACTCGTGCGCCGCTGGAAGGAAGCGCCTACGGCGGTGCAATTGTTCGACGTGTTGCATCACGTAAACCTCGCCGAGCCGCTCATCACGGACGCGGAGGAGCTTACGCAGCTCATCCATTTGAATCTCGAGGGCACGGCGCGCGCGCGGCGCACCGCGGCGTTCGACGTCGCGCGCGCATACGCCGACGTCGCAGTCCACGTGGCTGGCCGCTGCTCGGTGCCACGCGAGTTGGCCTTCGAGGTTCGTTTTCGCCAGGCCGAGGCAGCCTATCTCACCGGTGCGTTCGAGCTGGCCGACGCCTTTTGCGAGGGCTGCTTCGATTTCGCCGACACGCCACTGCTACGCGGTCAAGTGCACGCGCTCAAGGCCCGGGTGGCCGATCACCGAGCACACCTATTGGACGCGATCGCGGAGATACGCTCCGGCCTACGGGCGCTGGGCGTCAGCCTCCCCGAGACGCACGCCGAGATCGACCGAGCCATCGGACCCGGGCTCGGCAAGATGATGGAGCACCTCTCGCGGATGCAGGTCGAAGATTTGGTGGATCTGCCGACTGCGAAGAGCCCCGAAACGGCCCTCGTCCTCGAACTCTTGATGCAGGTGGTGCCGCCTTCGATCCAGACGTACCCGCCACTTTTCATCGTCGCCGAACTGATGATGTTCGATCTGGAAATGGAGCACGGCGTGACTGCCGTGTCGTGCAAGAACTTCGTCGACTGCGGCATTCTGCAGGCGTCCATCCTCGGCAACCACGACACGGCGTACCGCCTCGGCCAAGTCGCCTTCAAGCTCCTCGAGCGCTTCAAACCAACGCCGTTGGAGGCTGCCGTCAACTTCGTGTTCGCGGGCTTCGTGTCTCACTGGAAAGCTCACTTCCGGGAGGCAGAGGCGGCGTACGAGACGGTCAAGCGGGTGGGAGTCGAGCTCGGCGACCTGCAACACGTCGCGTACGCGTATGCCCACCACACGCAGCGCTCGCTCTACGTCGGGCGGCCGCTGGACGCCTGCGCGCGCGAGCTCGACGAGGCGGTCAGCTTCCTCACCCGTGGTCACCACTCGGGGCCAGTGATCGGGACCACGGTGGCTGCGCGAGCGATCGCTCGGCTGCGTGCAGCCGAGGGCGACGAGGCGGCGATCGCCGAGGGCGACGCCGCAGCCACGGAGCAGGTGCTGGCATCGAAGAACGCGCAGTGGGGCTACTCGTACGGGCAAGGTCAGACGGCGGTCAGCTTCTTCCTGCGCGATTATCCGGCGGCGCGCCATTGGCAAGACTTCACCAAGCCGTTTGCGCTCGCCGCGGCGAGTTTGTTCTCGGTGCCGGACTACCACTTGTTCGATGCGTTGATCGAGCTCTGGAGCTTGAGAGAAGACGCTTCGCGTCATGACAACGTTCTGGCGCTGGTCGACGGCGCGCTCGCCACGCTCGCGGTTTGGGCCAAGGCCGCTCCCGAGAACTTCGGTCACAAGTACGAGCTGCTCGCGGCCGAACGCGCTCGCGCTGCGGGTGAGGCCCTGCACGTAGTGCTCGATGGTTACCAGCGCGCGGTCGACGCGGCGGGTCACGACTTTCCCCATTTCCGCGCCCTCACACACGAGCTCGAGGCCGAGTCGTGGCTCGACCGCGGCGATGGGCGACGCGCCAAACCAGCCCTGGAGGAGGCTCACCGTCTGTACGGAGTGTGGGGCGCCTCGGCCAAGGTCCGCCAACTCGAGCGTCGCCACCCTTGGCTGAAGGCCGCGACCGCGCGCGACGAAGCGATGTTGCGCTCCGGCACCATGACGGCAACGACGACGTCGAACGATCTCGACGCCGGCTCGATTTTGAAAGCGACGCAGGCGATCTCGAAAGAGGTCGAAACCCACAAGTTGTTCGCCGCGCTGATGAGCACGTTGATCGAGAGCGCTGGCGCCGAGCGCGGCTGTCTGGTCCTCGAGAGTGACGTCGACCATCGACACTACGTGGAGGCGCGTGCAGACGTCGACGCGGACCACGACCTCGGTCAACCCGTGGCCCTCGACCAAGCAGATGCGGTTTCTGCGAGTGTTGTGCGCTACGTGTTGCGCACGCGCGAGGCGGTGGCGCTCGACGACGCGGCCACTGGCGGGCCGTTCCAGAACGATCCTTACATCCAAGACCATCGAGTGCGGTCCTTGTTGTGCGTCCCGATCGAGCGTCAAGGGCAAGTGCTCGGTGTCCTGTACCTCGAGAACAATCAGACGACCCACGCGTTCACCCGGCAGCGAGTCGGGATCCTACAGGTGGTCGCGAGTCAGGCCGCGATCTCGATTTACAACGCGCAGCTGTATTCGAGTCTGGAGCGTCGCGTGAAGGAGCGCACCGCCGAACTCGCCCAAAAGAACCGCCAGATTGCCACGATGCTCGACAACATGGACCAAGGGGTCTTCACGATCGATGGCGACCTCGTGATCCAGCCAGGATACTCTCGCTACTTGGAGCGCGTGTTCGGCACGACGGACATCGTCGGCAAGCGCTGCATGCAGCTGTTGTTCCAAGGAGCCGCGGTTCGACCCGATGTCTTACAAGCCGCGGACGGCGCGCTGCAGTTCAGCTTCGGCGTCGATTCCTGGTTGGCGGCGGCCAATGCGCCGCACCTCATCCGAGAGTTTCAGCGAGTTGGCCCGTCCGGTGAACGACAATACCTCGAGGTCGATTGGAACTTCATCTGCGACGAAGGAGACGTCGTGGAGAAGATCCTGGTAGTCGTGCGCGACGTCACACTCGTGCGACAACTGCAAAAAGCGGCTGCCGAGCGTGGACGCGAGGCCGACATCGTCACTCAGCTGATCGATACCGGCGTCGAGTCGTTCACTGAGTTCGCCAACGTCGCCCGCGATTTCCTAGCCCAGAACGAGTCCGCGGTGCGCGGCAACGAGGCACCTTCGCCCGACGTCCTAGCTCGCTCGTTCAGGAACCTGCATACGCTCAAGGGCAACGCGCGTCTCCTGGGCTACTCGCACTTGGTCGATGCGATTCACGACGCGGAAGAACGCTACGACGTCTTACGCCGAGACCCAGACGCGGCGGTCGAGCCGGAGGTTTTGCTGGGCGGTCTCGAACACGTGAGACAGGCGGTCGAGCACTACGAGAACGTGTGTCACGGCAAGCTCTCCAAAGTTGGTCATAGCCATGATCGGCGCTTGGACGACGTGGTACGCGACATCGGTCGAATCGTGCACGAGGCCCAGGGCGCGGCCGATACCAACGCCTTGGCAGACGTCGCTCGCGTCTTGCGGCGCCTCGAAGGCACCTCGCTCACCGAACTGGTGCTCGAGACCTCGCGCATCGTCCCCAGTTTGGCCCAAGAGCTCGGCAAAGCAACGCCGGTGGTTGCGTGCACGGGCGCAGCTCTAGTCCTCACGAAGGACTGGGCGAACACGGTACGCGACATCCTCGTCCAGTGTTTCCGCAACGCGCTTTTCCACGGTCTGGAGGCCGAGACGGTGCGTGTCGCCCAAGGTAGACCCGGCGCCGGGAAGATCACGCTCGACGCGCAGCTCACCGCCGATGGCTTCGAAATGCGGATCGGGGACGACGGCCGCGGTTTGGCGCTGGCCGCTCTGCGTGAACGCGCCAAGCGTGACGATCTCGGCGACGAACGACTCGCGGAGATCATCTTCGAATCCGGCGTCTCCACCGCGCGCGAGGTAGGCCTGATTGCCGGTCGGGGCGTCGGTCTCGACATCGTACGCGCGCTGCTGCGCAACGGCGGCGGCGACGTAAACGTCCACTTCACGGCTCCCGAACGCGACGGCTTCCGCCCGTTCGAACTCGTGCTTCGCCTACCCAACGTCGCCGTGGTCGACGCCATGCCACCGGTTGAGCGCGACTATCGGTCCGTCGCGGCGGAATGATGCCTCGGGCCAGACCGTCGACGAAAAACCGCAACGGACCCACCAGCATTACCCCTTCTGAACGGAAAAGTTCGACCAAAACGCTCGTATCCTCGACGCGCCCGCGGCGGCTCGGAAATCTCGGCGTGATTGCACCCGCTCGTGCATTACGCTTAGAAGCGCTATTGCGCCCAAACCATCGCGGCGAGCCAGACCATGTCGAAAAGTCTCCGATTCGTAAGCCTCCTCCCCCTGCTGTCCCTCGTCGCCGTCGCCTGCAGCGAGTCCAGTTCGTCGAACCCTGGTCCGCAAGGTTCCAGCTCTGCAACGGACGTCACGACCAGCACCACGACTCCTGCCGTAAACCCAACGACGCCGGGCACGAGCGGCGCGACCGCGGGCAATACTGGAGCTACGGGCGGTAATACGGGCGGCGCCACCGGGGGCAACACCGGCGCTACCGGCAACACGGGTGCAACAGGCGGTAACACGGGCGGCGCCACGGGCAACACCGGCGCCACGGGCAACACCGGCGCCACGGGCAACACCGGCGCTACCGGCAACACGGGCAGCGCGACTGGCGACGACACGACCGGCGCCACCGGGGCTGCCAACGTCGACTCCACGACGGGACCGAGCGCGAGCAGCGCGGTTTCGAGCAGTGACGACACCACCACGTCGGCCAGCGCCCCTGTATTCCACATCTTCCTGCTCATGGGTCAGTCCAACATGGCGGGTGTCGCCATGGCTCAAGCCAGCGACAAAACTACTGACGAACGGATCAAAGTCCTTGGCGGGTGCAACCAACCAGCGGGGCAGTGGAACCTCGCCAAACCGCCGCTCAGCGACTGTCCTGGCGAAAGCGGGATCAACCTGTCCACGAGCGTAGATCCTGGAACCTGGTTCGCGAAGACCATCGTCGAGAGGTTGCCGGAGGGGGACTCGATCGGTCTGGTGGGTACCGCCGAGAGTGGTGAGTCGATCAACACGTTCATCTCCGGCGGCTCGCACCATCAAATGATCTTGAACAAGATCGCGCTCGCCAAGACGGCGCCGAACGCTCACTTCTCGGGCGTCATCTTCCACCAAGGCGAGTCGGACAACACGAACCCGGATTGGCCCGGCAAGGTCCTGCAGCTCTACAACGAGGTGAAGGCGGCGTGGGGCATCGACTACGACGTGCCGTTCATCCTGGGCGAACTGCCGGCAGGGGGCTGCTGCAGCGCCCACAACACACGCGTCCACGAGGCCGCGGAGTTGCTGCCGATCGGCGCCTGGGTCTCGCAAGAGGGCACCGCCGTGATGGACCAGTATCACTTCGATCACGCATCGGTGGTCCTGATGGGTCAACGATACGGCGAAAAGATGATCGAAGAGCTCGGCTGGTAACCCCTCCGCAGGCTCGCCGGCTGCGCCCACCGCAGGAGCTGGCGAGCCTCGGACAACCCCAGGCGCGGCGTCTCACACGATTGGCCGAACTTTTCTGGTGAACGGTACGTCTTTTCACCGCTGCGAACTCGACCGCGCCCCGACCCCGTATCTATGCTTTGAATCGTTGCCGCGGTGACGTCGTTCGGTGAACACTGGGCGTCATGCGACCAAAGGCGAGGGTTCACGTAGTTTGGGTTTCGGCGCTGTTGGCTGGGGGCGGCGCATGCAGCACCAACGAGGCCCCCGCGGTTGGTAGTGGTCGAGCCAGCGACGGCACGACGGCATCATCGGACGCTCCACCCCGCGATCCGACCGAAGTGTCGTCCTCACATTCATCGCCCCAAGGTAACGTAGAAGCCAACGGTACGGCGAGTTCGGACCCGAGCCCGACCTCGCCAATCACGGACGACACCGACGCAACCTCCTCTCCTGACGTCACCACGACCGAGGTGTGTCCCAAACAACGACCGATCCCCGAGGCTGCCAACGCCTCGACGACGTTCTCCTTCGAGGTCGTCAGCGGTGACGCACCGCTCGAACTCGGCGCTGAAACCCTCAGCGAAGACGGCACTCCGTACGACGTGACGTTGCTCGGGTTGTTGTTGTCCAACCCGCAACTCGAGACCACGGACGGCGCGCTCGTCGAGGCCACCCTGGTAGACGCGGCCGGCGCGCCGTCACCCTACGGCGTATTCTACTTTCATTCGGACAATCCGCCGGCGCAGCTGACGCTGCGTGCGCCGGCCGGGAGCTACCAAGCACTGCACTTTCACCTGGGTGCACCCGACGCGTGCCTGGGTGGCGTCCACGAGGCGCCTCTGAACGCCGATAGCGAGATGTACTGGACGTGGGGAGCGAGCTTCATGGCGATTCGCTTCGAAGGCCACGTCGACGAAGCGGACGCTGGGGCTTTGGCCTTCGCCTACCATCTGGGTCCGATCAACGGCGTTCCGCTCGTGACGTCCGATGTGCGCGTACCGGGTAACTGGGTGCTGTCCGAAGAGGGCCAAACGGCCCCGACGCTTCAACTCGACCTCGCCAGAGCTCTGGCGCCGAAGCCCGAGGGCACCACGTTGGCTGGCAATCCACTGGTCGCCGACTGGTTCATCACCAACCTCGTGGATCGTGCCTTCAGTTTACAGCAATGAAGCCACGGTCGTCTCC
>CBINDO010000047.1:0-37897 GCA_966249405.1 uncultured bacterium
GGGCGCATCGTCACCGCCTCGAGCGACACGGCTCGACTGAGGCGGACTCATCTCAGGGATCAACACGGCGATCTTCAAGCCAAGCAGTTCACTCGGCGAGTATCCGAACAGCCGCTCGGCAGTCGCGTTCTTGAGGATGATGGTGCCGCGCTCGTCGACGCCCAACATCCCCCCCGGCGCCGCATCCAAGGCGTGCTGAAACTGCGCTTGCGCATTGCCGACTTCGGTCATCAGCGCGAAGAACCCGACGACTTCTCCGCCCTCGAAGTGCGGCACCAGGAGGACTTGATTCATCCGCGGCGCGCCGCCCGCCGGTTCGGGCACCTCCCGCAAGAAGCGTTGCGTCTCACCGCGCAGCGCGCTCTCGATGTACGGCTTGCTCACCGCGTACAGCGGTCCGAGCACCTCGGAAATGTGTTTACCTATCAGCTGCGCAGGTTCGCTCATGTACCAGCGCCGATACGCCTTGTTGGCATAGCGACATCGTTCGTCTTTGCCCCAAAAGGCCAAGACAGCTGGCACGTTGTCTGCCAACTTCGTGAGAAAGTCGCTCGGCTCGTCCATCTCCCCCAGCGGCATGATACCCAGCTGGCGGCCGTTGCCAACCGCGTGTCATCTCCTGCACGTCGAACTTGGCGCTAGCTCGCCCCCTGACGCAACCCAACACCGATGGCTGAGGTATTGCGCCACGCATACTGCGCTTGCGTTCACATACCAAGGGCACACCATATTGACGCACCTCTGCCATCGTGAGAAAGTGCGCATGGTGGGTGGGCTCCTGGATCTACTCCTCGTAGAGGATGATGAAGCGGACGCGTGGTCCGTCTGCCGCGTGCTCTCCGCGATCCCCCGCGCAGGCAACGTAGAGGTCGCGAAAACGAGCGACGAGGCACTCGTGTGGCTGAGGGAACCGAGCCATCGCAACCCGCGAGTCCACGTCATCTTGCTCGACGTGCATCTGCCGGGAAAGGGCGGCATCGAGTTGCTACGTGAGCTCAAGAGTGACCCGGCCCTGGCTATTATCCCAGTGGTGCTATTGTCGGATAGCCGCGACCCTTTCCAGGTGTTCGAGGCGTACGCCAATGGCGCGGCCGCGTTCTTGGCCAAGCCGACGAGTCCGGAGGGCTACAGAAGAGTATTGGGGTCTCTCGTCGACTTCTGGCTCAACGCCACCCTCCCCGCCAAGACGTAAAAAGCCGCTTGAACTCGAAGGTCCAAGCGGCTTCGGCGGGGACGGAAGCCCTCAGTTTTGGAAGTCCTTGACCGTGACTACGGCGATCAGCGCGAGGAACATGAGCAACCCAATGGCGTGGATCTGGGCCTCCATCTTGGCATTGGGCTTACGCCGCGCGACAGCCTCGTACGCCAAGAAGATCAGTCGACCTCCGTCCAACGCGGGCACTGGCAACAAGTTGAACCCTCCGAGGTATGCGCTGAGGCGCGCCAAGAAGTAGAGGATGTCGAACCCTCCGGTCTCGACCATCAACGCGCCGTACTTGACGATCTTGACGGGCCCCGCGACCTCGGGCTCGGCCTCACGCGTGATGAGCTGGCCCAAGCTGACGACCAACTCGCGCACCACCAGGGCAGGGCGGGCTACGGATTCACGCAACGCGTCGTTGAACGTCATTTCGCGATAGCCGCGGGTGGGACGCACACCAATTTGTCCGCCACCCTTCTCGGCTTTCGGCTCCGGGGTAACGGTCAGTTCCACCGTCTTACCTTCGCGCAAGATCGAAAACGCGAGCGCCTTGTCGGGGTTCTCCAGGATGATCGAACGCATCTGCTCGAAGTCCTCGAGGGGCTTGCCGTTGATGGCGAGCACCTTGTCGCCGTCGCGCATCTGCGCCGCTTCCGCGGGTGTGCCAGGCATGATCTGCACCTCCGTCGTCAACACCGGCTCGCCGAACGCGAGGAACGCGCCCAGAAACAACAACATCGCGAACCCGTAGTTGGCGAGAGGGCCGCCCGCGATGGTGAGGATGCGAGCCGTGAGGCTGGCATTGGCGTAACTCCCCTTGTCGTCGGGGTCGCTCTCCTCGAACGGGTTCATGCCCGCGACCTGGACATAGGCCAAGAACGGAATGAGCGCGACCTGGTACACGGTTTCGCTGTCGCGCGGCTGGTACTTCCACAGCGGCGGTCCAAAACCGATGCTGAACCGTACCACCCGCAGCTTGAAAGCCCGAGCCACCAAGTGATGGCCGAGCTCGTGCACGACCATGAGCACGGCCAAACCCAAGATCGCGATCAAAACCGAGAACATTTGCTGGTCACTATAACGGCGCGCCACGCTTGCCGCCAGTAGGGCCCCCCTCGCGAAGAGCGGAACCGAGGGGCGAAAGGACTCGCCGCAATCCTGGGTGATGAGCCACCCGCGGAACTTTCAGAAGAAGTACGTCGCCCCGAACGTCATTGCCGGATAACCCAGGCGCACGGTGAGGTGCAGGTCACGCGCCAGTTCGTAACGAGCACCCGCGGCGACGTTGGGCACGATGACCCCACCGTAGCGACGACGGCCAAACGCCAAGCCGGGCTCGAAATACGCCGACCACTCCGGGGCGAACCAGAAATTCCACTGCAAATTCACCGGGATGATGAAGTCGAGATCGGCATCCGTGCAGTGCTGGGTGGTGCCTATGCCCTCACACCACGTGTTGAAACCGATGTCGAGACCCACGCCCAAAGCAACGGTGTTGTTGAGGCCCCGGATGAAACCAGGGTCGACGATTTCCCAGTTGGCGCGCATTCCCAGGCCGGGCGCCACGTTGCGCCGGAGCAAGAAGGCCAAGTGCCCTTCGAGTTCGAGGTTGTAATTGGAGTGCGCAGTTGGCCGCTCGATGAAATTGTCGGCCTTGGCCTCCCTCGGGCTCAATGCGCCTACGCCAAACCACATCACCAAAGCCAGGATGCTCACACTCCAACGCATAGTGGGCCCACCTTATCCCAGGGTTCGCCAATTCCCAAATGTGGCGCGCCGTTGTTGCGCCTTTTGCCCGGCCTGCCATTAGCCAGGTGTGGAGTTTTGCAGCTGAAATGCCGGGATTCGCGTTGCCGCCGCCCTGCGCCTGCACTACCTTCCGCCGCCATGTCCCAAGCCAACTCCCCCACCCCCGCTCAATTGGGTGCCAACCTCCAGCTCAAGGGTGGCGCGGCCATCGTCGCTCCGCTCGCTGCCTTCCCCAACGGCCTGCCGCAGAACGCTTTGGTCCTGCTGCCGCTCCGCAAGCCGACCGACGAGTTCCTGGACAAACTCAAGTCGGGCGCCATCGCCGTGACGCCCGAGCAAATGTGGGAGCTGTTGGGGTTCAACGGTCCTCCAGTGCAGGTGCAGGACAACGAGGGGCGTCCGATCTCGATTGGCTTGGAGGACCTCCTCGAGGGCCTCGAGAAGCACTGGAAAGAGGACGAGAACGATCTGAACCGCGGTCGCTTGTACGCGTCGGAGCTGATGAAACACGGTCGCGCTGCCACGGCCGAGAAGGTTTTGGCCAAGGTCGTCGCTCGCGGCGGAACGGGCGAGGATTGGTTGGGCCTCGGCGTAGCGCAAGCTGGAGCCGAACTCTGGGACCGCGCCGAGAGTACTTTGAAAGGCGCGCAGAACCTCCTGGCTGATAATCCGTTCCCTTCCCTTCACTTGGCGAAGGTGTACCGTGCCAAGGAGAACCTGGACGCCGAAATGGCCTCGGTTCACAAGGCAATCGCGATCGATCCCAACGCCATCGACGCTTGGGCATACCTCTACACGGCAACGCGTCGCACGACCGACAACGAGGACGCAGCCATCAACGCGGTGAAGCAGTTGGCAGATGCCGAACCGAACCAGAAGTCGGCGGCCCCGTACGTCGCCCTGCAAGGCCTCTACGCCGCCAAAGAAGAGACCCGCGGCAAGGCCCTCGAGTTTGCCAAAGAGGCCGTGACCCGTGACCCCGACAACCACCTCGCGTTGGTCGCCCTGTCGGCGCTGCACGGCCAGAACGGTGACCTGCCGGCCATCGTCGAGCTCCTGAGCAAACACGAAACCAAGATGGTCCGCGACGTGCGTCTGGCCAACAATTACTTCGAAGCGCTGTTCCAGTCACGACAGTTGGACAAGGTAACGAAGTTGCTCAACGCGCTAGCGAGTTCGCCCAATCGCGAGGTCAAGCAGTTTGCCATCGAGCGCTCACGCGCCGTCGCTCAGTTCCTGCAACAACAGCAACAAGCGCTCAAAGACGCAGCTGCAACCGCCGCGCGCTGAAAGAACGAATGAACACGGCAAGAGGCCGTCGTCGGACCACCGACGACGGCCTCTTGCGTTCAGAGCACAGCCAAACCGCGAGCCCTTCAGCCCGCAACTTCAAGGTGCCTCGGCACTGCACGCTGTTCGGCGCAACACAAAGGCGATTGCGCGGCACCGAGACTCACGGCCGTAAACAGGTCGCGCAGCTCACGCCGCAAAGTCGGGTTGAGCAACGGGTTCTCCCCCGGTTCGATAAGCAGCCCGTCGGCGATCACCTTGCACATCGTTCGCCGGTACTCGCCGCGCAAGTCGTTCATCTTGTCGCGCAGCGTTCCCTCCGTCATGTCCAAGCGTGCAGCTACTCGCCCGAGGGGTTCAGGGTCGAGGTGACGTCCGGGCAACAATTGTTTGAGCAGCTCGAACTGCTCGGGCTTCAGCCTCCGTTCGGCCATTCGTCGAATCGTTTCGTCACAGATGTCCAACGCTTCGGCACGCAGCAATTCGGCCAACGCTTCGGGCGTTGCGAGGTCGCCGTGGTGGCTGAGGTCCGCGCCAGGACCGTCCTCCACGGATTCGGTGATCTTGGTGTTGCCGCGCCGCAGCGCGCTCCACTCGCGGCGTGTGTTGAGGATGTGATTACGAACCGCCGTGGAGAGCCAGCCGCGAAACCTCCCTTTCGAACGATCGAGGCGATGGATATCGCGCCGCACGACCTCGTGAAAGAACTCTTGAATCACGTCCTCGACCTCGATCCCCCGAGGTAACCAGTAGCGACTCACGAGCACCCTGACCGTACGCTGGTAGGTCCGTACGAGTTGGCCCAGGGCCTTGCGCGCCGCGTCTCCGTCGCCTTGGGCTCGCAAGATCAACGTCCATTGAGTCTGATGTTCTGCCATGTAAGTTCCTGAACCAAGTTTTTCCGGAGCGCAGGGTCTGCGGCCATTCTTTTTCGATTTAGCTCCAACGTCCCATACCATCGGACCGCAACGGCGAACGGGTGGCCAAGACCACCGTGGTGATCCCGAGCCCAAGCAAACCTGCATTGAGTAGGCCCAGGCTGAGAATGAGGAGCTCCCAGTGGTGTTCCCACGTCCCCAGCGCGACGCTGCGTGGAGTCGACACGGCGATCACATAGCCAGTCGAGCCCACGGGGGCGAACGCAGCCAGACTTTCGACGCGTGTCACGGGGTCGACGTATTTGTCGTCGGTGATCGGCGCGGCATCGAGGCCCTCGAGTTGAGCGCCAGGCGGACCCACCTCGAAAGCTTCGAAGATCCTCGCGGAGATCTCGGGGCCCATGACGTATTCATCGGACCCGAACAACGCTGGGTGAGCAGCAACCACGAGACAACTGTACTTCCTCGTTCTGGCCGCGTCGGAGAGGAGGTGATCGTTACGGTCGACACCACGCCGACCGAACATCGCGATCGTCTGTCCTTCGACGCCAGGCTGGCGATTGCGCGTCTCTTCGATCTCGAGCGTGCGCCGTGCATGATAACTCTGAATGTGATAACCCACGGGCACACCCCAGAGTTCGTCGAGGATGGGCGCGGCGAAGGAGATCTCCATCGTTCGGCTCGACTCACCGTGGTAGACGGGCGAGAGACACGCGCCAAGCCAGCCGCTCTGATGTGGCATCCCGAGCAGGGATTGAACACAAGAGTGGTAGTCACGAAACGCGAAGTTTCTGCCTAGCGCGCGACCCGGGTACGGACGGCGTGCGAGCAACGTACCGCTCAGGTCGAACACCGCGATACCGTCGAGCCGCGAGCGGTTGAGCGCAACTTCGAGCGCCTGCTCTGGGTAAGGCGCTTCGACGCCGTTCTCGAGGTATTCGACGATCTGCGGGTCCCTCGCTGTTTCGCGCATCGATTGTTCGAACTTGCGCAGCGTCGCCAACATGGCCTGGGCTTGGAGTTGCGCCGAAAACCGGTTGTACTCCAGCGTGCTCACCAACTGAGCCTCTTGACCGTAGCCGGCGCTCTTGACGATGTAGATGTCGGCGATGACTAGGGCAGCAATCGCCGACAGCACGGCCGCACTCATCCACGGACTACGCTCGACCCACATCCGCGCTCTAGTCCAAAAGGGGACTTTCGGGTGATGCGTAGGCAAATGGTGAAGCACGCGCCACAAGTTGTCTCGAAACACTTGGGCCGAGCTGTAGCGTTGGCTCGGATTGCGGTGCATCGCCGTCTGACACACGGCGTTCAACCCGGGAAGCAGCGCTTCGTGCGGCCCACCGCGTCGTCCGCGAAAGGTCGTGATCGGCCGCGGCGGAGACGCTTCGTGAGCACTGCGCACCTCTTCGGCGGTGTGTGCTTGGATCGGCGGCGCGCCCTGCAGCAGTTCGTACAGCACCGCCCCCATACTGAAAGTGTCGGCTCCAACGGTATCCCCTTGGCCGTTCGCTTTCTCCGGCGACATGTAGTTGAAGGTTCCGGCGTCGATTCCGCGCGGCAAGTGCCCCAACCGCTTTCCAACGAAGTCCGTGACGATCGGGTTGCGCCCTTCGAGCAGGATGTTCGACGGTGAGATGTCCCCGTGTAGCACCCCTCGCTCGTGTGCGTGTTGCACAGCATGCGCAACTTTCAGCATCAGCTCGGCGACTTCACGCGGGTTCGAGAACCCTTCCTGATGCTCGGCGAGTGAGCCCCCAGACGCATACTGCAACGCTACGAACGGAGGCTCGTCGTCGGGACGTCCCAGATCCCGAACCCGGACGATATTTGGATGATCCAACCTTGCCAAACGCTCTGCGGCCTGACGGAAGTGACGTACCACCGCTCGATTGTCGAGGTGCTCGAACTTGAGGACTTTGAGCGCTACGGGAGGCCGGTCGACGTCGCGCTCGAACGCGAGGAATACCTCCGCTTCCCCCCCTTCCCCCAACTTCTCTCGAAGAACGTATTTCCCGATGCTCGACTCCAATCGTTCGATGGTTCCTTGCATCTCGAGGGCAACGTCACTCAGATCTCGCCACTCGTCGGCTGGACCCGTGAGCAATGGTTGTCTTTTGCTGGCTCTTGCGGCTCGGCGCGCGCACGAGCATTCGTCGGGCATTGTCGAGGCATCGCACGCGGCGGAACTTGGGGAGTCCGAGGATGGGTCGTTCATGGCGGGCACTGACGGTGGGCTCCGAGACCTGGCTCCAAAGCAGTCCCAGTCTGCGCGAAGACGCCCTGCACAAGCGAGCCCATATTCGACGGCTCCGTGACCAAAGGTAACAAATCGACTAGTGATTGTTCGGCTCCTTCGGTCGTTACCGCCTACAGGCTGACGAGCGAGTCGAAGGCACCGCACAGGTTGGAAAGAGCGGGTCTCGGGTCTCGGGGCTGACAGACTTGCGCCACGCCACCCTCACCAACGGAGGTCGCTCGTTCATCCACGTGGTATGGCTTCCACTCTCTCGTCTGCTGTTTTGCTGAAAACACCCCGGCGCGCCGCGCCGCGGGTGACCGTCGCAGCCATCGTCGCCGAAGAATTCGAGCGCGCTGGGATCCGCGACATCCCCTACGTGCCTGGCGGGCCCATGATGCCATTCGTGCAGGCCGCGTTCGCGACCGGTTGGTTCCGCTTCGTGTTGTGTAGACACGAGGCAGGCGCCGGGTTCATGGCAGAAGGGAGAGCGAGAGTTCTGAGGCGCCCTTCGGTCGTCCTCGTCACCGCCGGACCCGGCGTCACCAACCTGGTGACGCCGGTGTACGTCGCCCACGCCGAGATGACGCCGGTGTTCGTCTTGTCCGCGCAGGTGTCTCGCCACGTAAACGGCCTGGGCGCCGCCCAAGAGCTCGACACCGTGGCACTGCTTTCGCCAATTACCAAACGTAGCCTCGCGCTCACCGACCCGCTCGCGGCGCGTGAGCTGGTGCGGTCACTCTTGGCCGAATCACTCGTTCCGCGCTCCGGCCCAGTGCATCTCAGCGTCCCTTCCGACTTGTGGCTGGAGGAGGCGGTACGATGACCGCCCGAGTCCACGCCACAGCGGCGCGCAATGCCTCCCCGCATCACGAAATCGCGCTTGCCCTGCAAGCCGCCCAGCGGCCGCTACTGGTCCTGGGCTACGGCGCCGTGCTCGCCGACGCGCACGCCGAGATCGAGGAGATGGTGCGACGATTGCCGCGATTGCGGGTCGTTGCGAGCCCAAAAGCGAAAGGGGCGTTCTCCGAACGGCACCCTCGATACCTGGGTGTGGTTGGGTTTGCGGGCCACGATGCCGCCAACGAGTTTCTGTTCGAGTCATCCGACTTTCTGTTGGTGGTGGGTACTCGGCTCGGCGAGTTGACCTCCAACAATTGGGATCCGCGCTGGCGGCGTCTGCCCTCCGCGCGCATCGACGCGAACGAACACGCCCTTGCGTCGTGGTGCGAGTCCAACATCAGGTTGAGGTCCGATGCCAAACTCGCGCTCGGCGAAGTTCTTCATCACTTGCCACGTCGAGTCCGCGTCCGAAGCAAACTGGACGTTCGAAGCACGGCGCTCGATTCACCCAATGCCGAGGAATCGACGGAATGCGCGCTCACTCCGCAAACAGTGTTCGAGCTGCTCAACCGGGTGTTCCCGGCCGATGGCCACGTTTTCTCGGGCATTGGCAATACGATGGCGTGGGGCATCCACTGTCTTCAGCGTACCGTGAGCAACCGCTGGCACGTAAACCTAGCAGCTGGAGCCATGGGCCACGCGATCCCCGCCGCGATTGGTGCCGCCCTCACCGGCGCGCGCGCGCTCGCGGTGGTCGGGGACGCCGAGTTCCTCATGACGGGCTACGAGATCCACACGGCGGTCGAGAACCAAATCCCGCTCACGGTGATCGTACTCAACGACGCTGGCCACGGCATGGTGCGAATCGGGAGCCGCGTTCACTGCGGTGGAAAAACACCCACTTGCGACTTCCAGACCCCCGTGGACATAGTGCGCGCCTGCCGGGCGCAAGGGGCGTACGCCTCGCGCCCGCGGACGCTACCGGACCTCGAACGCGGCCTGCTCGCGACGCGCGTACGCGGCGGACCGACCATCTTCGACGTCGCGATCTCACGCGAGGCGTGCCCACCGCTCGGGGCGCGCCTGGCGGCGCTCACCCAAGCTTTCGGCAGTCGAAGCCAGAACGGAGGCACGAGTGAACCTTGACTCTTGGCTCGACGCAGGTGTACTGGCCGTCCGCATCGGCGGCGCGCTGCACTTCGTTCAGCTGCCGGCAATGGCCGGTTTGTGGTTTACGATCCAGCGTCATCGATTGCGGGAGCACGTGCCAGCGCCTTTGCAGCGGATCTTGTTGGTCCTGGGTGGTGGCATCGTACTGGCGGTGGCATCCGGCGGAATACTGGCCGTCAACCTCGACCGCAATCTGTTGACGAGTTGGTTTGGTTTTGGATTCACGCTGTCCTGGTCCGTGTTTTGGGCTTATCGCCTGGCCGCACAGCTGTTCGTGTATGGCCCCGTGTTGCCCGCCCAAGCGCGCGTGCCACACCGACTGTTGACCTTGGTGTTCACCGTAAAGACTGCAGCTTTCTGTTTCGCCACCTACGTCGCGCTGTGTTACCACTGCTGAAAGATCAATCATGCCAAACTCCGTCCCGAACTCGAGCGGTCCGATCTACTGCCCCAACCCACTCGAAGGGGTTACCTGCTTTCAAGAACTGGGGACCACCCACGCATACCGCGTATGGCACGAAGATTGGTACTGCTTGTGCCTCGTGAAGAGTGGTGACGGTGACGTCCGATATCGCAACCGAACCTTACGCTTCGAGCCGGACAAAGTGTACGTGTTCGCCCCCGGGGAGGTCCACGAGACACTTCGCGTCCGCGACGCTGGTTCGTACCGAGTCGTCATGGTTCCCGCATCCGCCGTCCACGCGAGAGCAGAGTCGCTGGGTAAGCGCGACGTGCAGCTACCTATCGTCGTGCAGTCCCTGCATCCACTCTTCGGAGCCGTGCAACGGCTGACCCAGGTGTTGTTTGCCCCGAACGCTTCGCCGCTGGAGCGAGACGTCCAGTACGAGCAGTTGCTCGCCACGATGGTGGCCAACGACGAACGCGGTGGGGCGTTCTCCGAGCTCGACGTCCAGCGCGCACCTCGCGTCGTCGAGGCCGTGCACGAGTATCTGCTCTCCAACGAGTCGAAGAACCTCAAACTCGCGGACGTCTCTCGAGCGTTGGGTTGGAGCGCTGGCTACATCTCACGCGTGTTCTCCGAACACGGCTACTGTCCGCCGCAAACGATGCTGCGCTTGCGACGCGTCGGTCGGGCCCGGCGGATGCTCGTCGATGACCCTACCGCACAAATCAAGAAGGCGGCTTTCGGCGGCGGCTTTCGCGCCGTGGAGAAGTTCAACGCTGCGTTCCGCGTTGCGTGGAACATGACGCCGACCGAATACCGCCGTCAGTTCATGCGCTCGTGAGCACGGCCCGTGCTCACGTGAACTGAACGGAGCGGCGAGTGAAGGCGCCGTCCATCCACCATCCCGTGATGGGATACGTCACCTCGACCGGCCCAGTGGAGGCGGCGCCGACGTTCACGAGCAGGGGCGCAAAGTGCTCCCAGGTGGGGAGAGCCATGCGAGCGCCGGGGCCCATGGTTTGGAATTGGAGCAGCGAATCCACGTCCATGCGCGTCAGCGCCTCCGCGGTCCACGCGTCGAAGTCGCTGGCCCATGCCGGGACTCCGCGTTGAAATGCAAAGCGCATGTTGTGAGTGATGAAACCGCTACCGAAGACGAGGATCCCCTCGTCTCGAAGTGGCGCGAGCGCGCGGCCCAGCTCGACGAGTGTCTTCGGATCGAGTGGTGGGAGCGAGAGCTGAAGCACGGGTACGTCGGCGTCGGGATACATCGCGATCAACGGAACGTACGAGCCGTGGTCCAGGCCGCGTTTGGGGTCCGAAGCCCAGGCTATCCCTTGTTGGGTCAAGAGTTGCGCGACGCGCTCGGAGAGGAACGGCGCGCCGGGCGCAGGATACCGAATCTCGTAAAAGCGCTCCGGAAAACCGTAGAAGTCGTAAATTAACGGCAGGGTTTCGGTCGCGCCAATGGTCGCCGGGCGCGCCTCCCAGTGGGCCGAAATCATCAGAATGGCCCTTGGTTTGGGAAGTGCTTTGGCCCAGGCGGCGAGTTCGGCTACCCACTTGGCATCGTCCAACAGCATCGGCGCGCCATGCGCTGCGAACAACGTGGGCATGCGTTGGTGTCTGACTTCGTCGGGGTTACGCGTTCCGCTACTGGCCGAGGTGTTCATGGTGTTCTCACGGGTCGCGCACGCCCAGCCCGAGCTCAAGGTCGGCAGGAGCGCCAACCAAGTTCTCCGGTTGAGTATCGGGAGCGAGCGCATCGGGCTGTGATATAACGCCGGAGCTCTCCCGCAACCAGTGGGGCAGGGCCTGCTCCGGCGTCAGAACGCGCCCCCAAACGAAACGACCGCGTGTTCGGCGCCGGCAACGTTGACTTGTACCGAGCGCAACGCACGCAATACGCCAAGTTGCCCGGAGCCTGAATCAGCCTCGAACGCGAGCAGCTCCGTAGTGAGAATGCCGAGGCCCAGTCCCACCGCCATTCCTGCAGCATCGAAGGCCCAGTCACGTCCCTTGGCTTGGTCCGAGAACGCGAACGGCTCGACGTCGTGCAACGCCGGGATTGCGATGCCAATACCGGCGCCCACGATCGCGCCCACGAGTACGTCACTGTAGTAGTGCATGCCCGCGTGCACTCGCATGTTGGCCGTCGCCGACGCTAGCCCGAACTCGTATGCCCACAAGCTGGCGCGCACCCATCCGTTGTCCAGCCCTTCGGAGAACATCAGCGCTCCCGCCATGGCCGCCCCAAACGACGCGCTCGAGTGCCCTGAATAAAAGGACGCATAGCGGTCGTCCTCTTCCGAACACTTTCCGAGCCGCGTGGCGTAGTACGTGCACGGCCTTCGCCGCGATACCACGCGTTTCACCGCGGAGTTCAGCACCAAATTAACAGCGAGTGTCTGCCCGTAGACGGTGGAGAAGTTGATGAACCGTGGGCCAGGACCTCGCGCGAATTCGGCGAGCACCGGGACGGCGATGGTGAGCCCAGCGGTCCTGTCGCTGTACCGGTCGGCGGCCGGAGACCAGTGTCTACGTACCGAAGCGTCTCCGGGAAATCCGCTCCAGTCGCGCTCGGATTTTTCGGCGTCCTCTATCGCCAGAGCCAGCGCCAAGAGCGAGACGTTCATGGACCAATGGCCGAGATAGTAGGGATCTTCTCGCCAGCGGTCCGGCGCCGCCTGAGCCTCGGCGCGGGCGACGCTAGTCAGCACCATCAAAGGCACGAACAACCACCTCAAGAGCTGGCGAAGAGACGAAGACGTAGCTCTCGGGACCAAGCTAGCAGGCATCGAGCCATCGTCGCACGGCTCACGAACGTCGGGCAACCAGGGCTCGTGGGCGCGAGTAGAGACCTGACGACGTCGCGGCGCTCGCGGGGTCGTGCGTCGAGTTTACGCGGCCATCACCCCCGACCTGTCCCCTGCGGTCGTTCTCGCAGTCGGTTCCAGCCACGAAAACGGCTGTTTCCCTACATCGGGAGTCGTTTTGGGGCCAAAAATAGTTTTCTTATGATTTCGGTTATTTATGCGTCCCCCGTGAAAAAAGGGGGCGGTATTTGTTGGCCCTGATCAGATGAGGGGGGTAACGAGCCCCTTGTGCGTATCGGAGACAAAATCGCAGCGCGGTATCGATTGCTTCGACCGCTAGGGACCGGAGGAATGGGCGAGGTTTGGGCGGCTCGCAACGAGCTGACCAACCGAGATTTCGCCATCAAATTCTTGCTTCCCGAGTTCAACCAGAACACGGAAGCCTTCGAACGTTTCGTACGCGAAGCGAAGACGACGGGCACGCTCCAACATGCGAGCATCGTCGACGTGTACGACGTGGCGCTTGGACCCGACGGCCGCCCATTCATCGTAATGGAGCTGCTCCACGGAGAGGAGTTGGAGGCACACATCGAGCGCAAAGGTGCCCTGTCTCCGCTCCAGGTGGCCGCCTACTTCGCGCAGATCGCCGCTGGTCTACAGCTGGCTCACGACGCAGGCGTGGTGCATCGGGATCTGTCGACGAACAACATCTTCTTGTCGCGCAACAAGGACGGCTCGACGATGCCGAAGATCCTGGACTTCGGCGTGAGCAAGACGGTTGGCCCGCGCTTCGATGGTGAGAGCGTGACGAGCGACGGCGCAGTGCTCGGCAACCCGATCTTCATGAGCCCCGAGCAAGCTCGTGGCGCACGCGAAGTGGACGGACGCACCGACGTCTGGGCACTCGGCGTCGCGATGTACGAGTGTCTCACCGGCCGTGCCCCCTTTCGCAACAACAACTACAACGCGCTGATGGTCGACATCATGACCCACGCGCACCGCCCCATCCGCGAGCTCCTTCCGGCCCTCGACAAGGAGTTGGCGGACGTGATCGAGCACTGCCTGAAAAAGGACCGCGAGGAGCGCCTCGGCACGGCGCGTGAGCTCGCGTTCAGGCTCGGCAACATCGCGCGCCGTCTGGCGACGGACCCCGGGGAAGTCGACCGCACGCCGCGTCGCCGCGCGACGGACAACTTGCCCGAGCCCTCCGAGCGTCAGTCCCTCGAGGACGCGGGCTTGCCGCTTGGCGTTCGTTTCTGGCATGGCCTGGGGTTACCGATCCCCTCCCGCGGCGTGGTTGGCCTGGTCGCCATTACCCTCGGTATCGCGATCGGGCTCGGTGTTGGCACCAATCTGGATAGACCAGCACCGGTGGTGATCCACACGAGCCCCGCAGCGTCACCAGAGAGCAAAGCGTTAGCCAAGGCCACGCCCGAGGAGGTCGCCGCTCCGGCTCAGAACCCTGTGGTTCCCGCCGCAACGGCGCCCAACGACAGCGACTTGGCCAAAGCCATGTCGAAGCAGTTGGCGCAAAAGCCCTGAACTGCGCGCCCGAAGACAACTGCCCTGCCCCCTACTCACCTGCTACGTGGGTGGGTAAGCCCGTCGAACGAATCGGATCTTCGGTGGCGTTGCGCCAGGGTACCTGGGGCCACCACCGCGTCGTGTTCGACACCGAGGGTTCGAGTGACTCCCCGGGCCGCGGCGTGAGCACACGCACGGAAGCTTTTTCTGCGGCAGCTTGCGTTCGTTCGACCGGCTCGGTCCAGTTGTGTGCCGCGAGGTTGAAGAGGCCCCAGTGGATCGGAATGAACGCGCGACCACGCAACATCTGGTGGGCTTGAACGGCTTGCTCGGGACCGCTGTGCCAATCGGGCCACGCGCGGTTGTAGGCGCCCACTTCGACCATGGTGACGTCGAAGGGACCATACTTGGCACCGATGTCTGCAAACTCCGGGAACATCCCCGTGTCACCCGAGAAGTAAACGCGGTGGAGCGGTCCAACGATGGCGTAACCCGCCCACAACGTCGCGTCACGGTCGAGTAAGGTCCGCCCCGACGCGTGGCGCGCCGGTGAGCAGACCACCTTGAGCAGGTCGAAGTTCACCTCTTGCCACCAATCCAGCTCGATGATCTTGTCGCTGGGCACGCCCCAATACTCGAGGTGGGCACCCACTCCGAGCGGAGTGACGAACTTCGTGTTCCACTCTCGCATCCGCGAAATGGTCGGGTAGTCGAGATGGTCGTAATGATCGTGGGAGATCAACACCACGTCGATTGGCGGTAGCTGTTCGAGCTCGATCAACGGCGGATACCAGCGCTTCGGACCAATGAAGCTGAACGGCGAGGCGCGCGGCCCCCAGACAGGATCGGTGAGCAAACGTTTGCCGTCCACCTCGAGCAGAACCGTGGAGTGCCCCAGCCAAGTGACGCGCAAACCGGTAGTGGGCGGCGTCGCCAACACGCGTGGCTCGGGCTTCACCACCGGAACGGGCGCGACCGGTTCGGTGATGTCGCCGCCGTGGACCACGGCGTCCCACATCGCGCTGACGTCCGTGAACAGCGGCAGCGGGTTTCTGAACTCTTCCTCCTCCGCGTCCCACTGCGGGGACTGGGCCATGTGCGCCAGACGTTCACCCGACGCGCCGTGCCCGAACGATCGGCATCCGGCAGCAACGAGGATCCCGAAGCTCGCGGCAATGCTCGCCGTCACGATCCCCAAAACGCGCCAAAAACGCTTCTTTCGCTTCACGCGACGACATTTGGAGAATCGGAGGCCGCGGTGCAAGCCCCCGCCCTTCGAAACCGCACGGCAGGTGCGCCCGCCACGACGATCCGCGGCGGGGTACCCGTCGGGCAGAGCCGTTTACTTACTTCTGGCTGACGCGGTTCTCGATGCCTGCCGGCCCCGAGTGGGGGCGCTGCGCGACCACCACCACGGCCGCGATCGAACCCGCGAGCAACAATGCAATCCCGGCTAGCCTCAGACCAAACTTCGTATTGTCCATGTCGACCTCTGGGCGTGCATCTGCAAGGCTCGCGCCAAACGCTCTCGGACACCCGCGCGTCGTTCATCGGCAACAGCAACCCGACGCCCATTGAATACCCAACGCAGCCGTAATGTTGCGGGCTTCCGCGTGGTTACCTTGTTGATGACTACGTCCGCAGCACGCGCTGAACCCCGGTCGTCCGAAGCTCGTCAGGCGCTTGCGTCGAAGGTCAACGCGTAAGTCGTGCGTGGGACTCGCCCGCGAAACGCACAATAGGCGCTGCCCTGCCGAAAACTCTAACCGTCTTTGCCCAACAGATAAAACGCGCCCAAAACGAGGAAAGCGACCCCGGCGGCGCGCCTGATCCAAATCGGCGGGATGGTGCGGGCGATGGCTTCCCCGAAAATCACCGCGACAGCCGACGTCGCCACCAGAGCGAGCGCGGAACCTGCGAAGACCACCCAACGCGAGGTGCCGGACGCGGACATGGTCAGCGTCGCGAGCTGGGTCTTGTCCCCCATCTCGGCGAGGAAGATAGCTCCAAACGTGGTCAAGAACAGCTTCCAGTCCATGAGCCACTGAGTAGCCCACTCGCCGATCGCTGGCAAGCGCGCGCCCGTCGGGAACGCGCTCTGGTCGGAGTTAGGGCTTGGAGCTCTCGAACGCCGCAACTTGGACTGCGCCGCCCAGGGCCTGCGTGGCGTAGTTGAAAATGGCGAAGCGATACCCCAGGAAGTACTGCCAATCCTTGTTCATGGTCAGCGTGTTGCCAAGGGGCGTAAACTGGACACCATCAGTGCTGTAGGAGAAGTGCGCCTGGCCACCACCGTTGTCTGTTCGCACGTTGGCCTCGGCGCGCAACCATACCTTGTTCCCCGAGATGTCTGCCGCATCCACCTCGCTACCGACGCTGGTCGTCTTCCACGTGGTATCCATGTTGATACCGTTGACCATGACGACGCGAGTGGTAGCGCCCGTCTTCTCGACCGCAATTGCGGCCGACATGTCCCGGAACACCGCAAGCCCAGCGACGTCTCCGTCTTGCATCTGCGAGAAGTCGAGTTCGATGGTACCGATCGTTACTGGACCAGGGATACGTCTAGTCAGCGTATTTCGGGCGGCGTACAGGTCGTCGGTTACCGTGGCAGTCTGCAAAGTGAGGCCATCGCCGGCGGACCACTTGTCATTGTCGGGGTTGTGATTCCACTCCCACTCCGGCCTCAACACCGCTGAAGGGAACGTATCTCTCGCAGGCGACGGCGTTACTCGATTGGCTCCGCACGGCAGGTTCGGAAAGGGGTAAGAAGCGCCCCATTTGCCGTCCACCAACGTGACCGACGGCCAGCCATCGGTCCACGTGATTGGCGCCATCACGGGGATTCGACCACCCGGGAACGAGTCGTTGAACCCCACGTAGTACCAGTCGCCGTTCTGTGTCTCGACGACGCCGCCTTGGTGCGGACTACCCCCAGCGCCCGTTCCAGCGAATGGAAGTCTCACCGCAAACGGCCTCATGTCGTAGGGCCCGAACGGGCCGTCTTTCGAACGCAGCACGTATTCACCGTTCGCGTACTGCGTCACGAAGATGTAGTACTCGCCGTTAATCTTCATGAACCGCGACCCCTCGAGTGGTCCCGATAGATCCGACGGCGTTTGGTAGACGGTCTCCGACTTGACTTGGCTGAAACCGTCTGCACTCAGCTGCGCGACGCTGATCGTGTTGTTCCCGGAAGCGACGTACATGGTGTCGTCATCGTCGATGAGTAACCCCATATCGTAGTAGCACCCGCCCTTGTGCTTCTCCCAAGGCCCCTCGGGAGACGTCGCGGTGAACACCCACCCGCCACCCGCGTTGTGCATGCAACCCATCCAGTAGAACGTCTGATTGCTCTTGCGGTATTGCAGTGTGGACGCCCAGACTCCGTTGACGTAGGCGCGCTTCCCATCGACCAGATCGTAAGACGCGTCGAAGTCCAACGCCGGAACCGAATGCCCGACGTACTCCCAATTGACGAGGTCGTAGGACCGCAGGATTGGCGCTCCGGGCGAATGGTGGAACGTAGACGCGGTGTAATAATAGGCGTCGTCCACGCGGATGATCTCCAAGTCTGGCAGGTCTTCCCAGATCAAAGGATTGGTGTAGACCTCGGGACAGACCGCGGGTTCGGGTTCGGGAGCGGAGCTCTCGGTAGCCGTGCTGGATGCGGAGGTCGGCGCAGGTTCGGTGCCCGCGCTTTGAACGTCACCCTCCGACGTCTCCCCTTCGGTTACTGTGCCAGTCGAGGTGCCCGAGCTCGAGCTCGATTGGCCAGAGCTGGAGTTGGAGGTTACGCTGGTAGGAGTCGGGTTCGGTAGTGCAGGTGAGGTCGAGTTGGACGGGGTTGCGGTCGACGTTACATCCGTTGGATGCGGGACTTGACTGGGGGCAGCATCCGTAGTCGTGCCTGTGCCCGGACCGCTGGAACTTGGCGCTTCGTTGCCACAGCTCAGAGCCGAACCGGCGGCTACTACGAGCAACGCGCCGCTTCGCGTCCAATGTTTCACGAACGAAAGCGCGCCGGTACCGCTCCGGCATTGGAGCAAAACGTTGGCTACTTCGACCGGTGTTGGTCGGGACTTCATGCGATCCCGCTGAGGATGCCGTTGCAGTAGCGTGCATCCCCGAACGTCTGACGCTCATCGCCAAACAACCGCAGAATGGAGAGCAAAAGGTCGTTGTGAGACTGACCCGAATACGCGAGGTAACGATTAGTCCGGAGCCCGCCGCCATTTCCGGCCAACAAGAACGGCATGCTATTCTTGGCGTGAGTGGGCGGATTCTGGAGCTCGGAACCGAAGAACAACACTGTCTCGTCGAGCAACGTCCCGTCACCGATCTGCACCGCTTGCAGACGCGAAATCAGGTATGCGTGTTGTTCCGAATACCAGCGCGCCACCTGCTCGCACTCCGCGGCACGAAAGCCACCATCGTGCTGATAGAAATGGTGGTGCTCCGACAGGTTGAGCCAGGGGAACGTGTGTTTGGCTTCGGTATCCGACCACTGGAGTGTAGCCACGGCGGTGATGTCGCAGGCAAGCGCTGCGACGATCATGTCCATGAAATACCGTCCCACTTTCGGAATCGCGGCGTCGGAACGCGTGTCCTTCAACGAGCCATCATCGGCTGAGTTTTTACCGCTGGTGGGGTTGTAATCACTCGTGTCCACCACCTCCGGAGCCGTACAACTCGTCTCCGGCGAGACAATCGTCGTCAGGCTGCGTTCCAGATCCCGAACGTGGTCCAAGTGTTGCTGCAACTTGGCTTTGTCGCTCGCGCCCAAGCGTTGCGACAAGGTGTCGTAACGGCCCCCGACGAAGTCCAATATCGATTGCTTGCGCGCCAGCATGTTGGCCGTAGCATTGGCATCTTCGGGGTCGAGATTTCCGAAAAGCGCGTCCCAAACTTGCACGGGGTCGATGCGGGGTGGCAGCGGGCTCGCTTTGCCGTCGTCGGCGAAGTTCAGCGAGTTGATCGGGTGCAGGTTTCCGTGAGACTTCCCCGTCGCCCAGCGCACGGCGACCTCGAGGCTGCTACGCGCTTTGCCCGTCGAAGCGATGCTGGCTATCACTTGGTCTACCGACGGCCCCGCGGCGTATTGGCTATTGCTGGCCGATTGCGGCGTCCCGGTGAGCAACGCGACGATGCCCGCTTGATGCTGTTCACCCAACGCGCTTTTCATGTCGACACCGCCGACGACCAACAGACGGTCCTTCACTTCTGCGAAGGGCTCCAGGATGGGGCTCAGGGTGAAGTCTGTCTCGCTGCCGGTCGGGCGCCACTTGTCGAGCACGGTACCGCCAGGTTGATAAACCGCGACGAAGCGCTTTGCGGTCGTTGCCGACTGTGCCTTCGCCTCGCGAGAGACCATCGCCTCGAGCCACGGCAAGCCGATGGCGATGCTACCGGCCCCCTTCAAGAGGTGACGTCGAGAAATCCGAAAGCGGGACATCAGAGTTGCTCCTCCGTAGATAGGAACCGGAATCCGTCGGTTTGCGTGAGGGCCAGTAACAGCTCTTTCACGTCGTGGCCCGATTGCTCGAACGCGTCCGTGAGCGCCTGCTTGTTGCACTTGTCCCCGCCGTCCAACGAGCGACCGTATCCGAACTTCTGCCATTGCTGAGCGAAACAAGCATACGTGCCTGGATTCTCTGCGATCCTCTGCACCAGCTCAACGGGTCCAGAGAACGCCCCTGAGCCCAATAGATTACCGCTTGCGTCGATTGTCACACCGTTCTCCTGGTCGCGCCAAAGCCCGACCGCATCAAAGTTCTCGAGACCAAATCCCGGGGGATCCAGCAGAGCATGGCACCCCGCACACTGCTCGTCCTGGCTGTGTGCCGTGTAGCGCTCGCGACCCGTGCTGCCGGCGTAGGGCTCCGGCGGCTTGATCTTGTCGAGGATGTCCTCGGCCGGGAGCGGAACCTCCACGCACAAGACGTGACTCAACAGGAACCCACCACGTCGAACCGGGTTGGTAGCGTTGGTCACGGTGGTGCCGGTCAGGATGCCGCCTTGGGTAAGGAGGCCGAGCCGTTTGGTCGTGTCCAAGTCGACCTTGACGAAGTCTTGTCCCACCACACCTTCGATACCGTAGAAGGCGGCAAGTTCCTCGTTCACGAAGGTATACGGGGCCGTCAACACCGAGTTCCAGGTTCCGGTCCCCTCGAAGATCTCGTGCATCAAGAAGTGCTGGGTCTCTTGGTGCTGCAGATTGCCGATCTGAGCGCTGAAGGTTGGAAACTGTGCCTTGTCGCGGGTTTGATCCGTGAGGTTGTTGATTGGCAGGTAGCTGTCGAAGAAAAACTCCACCACACGGCGCGCTCTGGCATCGTTCAACAACCGCTCCGCTTCGGCACGCACTCCCTCCGGATCGGCGAGAGCGCCGCTGTTCGCGGCTGCCAACAATTGCGCATCCGGCGGCGCTCCCCAAAAGAAGTAGGAAAGGCGGCTAGCCATCTCGTGACCGGTAAGCGGTCGTACGAGGTCCGGACCTTGGCCGAACTCGACGCGATATAGGAAGTCCGGACTCTGGAGTATGGCCTCGACGACGCCGGTAATGCTCTCGACGAACCCTTCTGCGCCACGCAGTTCTTGCTGAAGGCCAACGAGGCCGTCGACTTCATCGGTGGCCACAGGACGGCGGTAGGCCGCCTCGGCAAAACTCGCGATGAAACTCCGAGCGCAACCCGCTTCGTCGGGAGGAGACTGGAGGATACAAGCATCGTAGCGTCCAGCCACTTCCGCTTGCGCCACGCGCGCTGCCAGGTCGTGCGCAAGCGTGGAGTATTGTTCGATGAGGAACGGCGACGTCGGCTGATTGTCGGCGTCGTTACCGAACCCGTTGCCGAGCAATTCGGCGGGTAATTGCTGCCCCGGTCGAGAGGTGTCCCCGAGCAGCGCCTCGATTGTATTCGAGTATTCGAACCGGGTCAGGCGCCGGAGCGGAGTACGTCCTGGCTGGGGAGTGTCACAGGAGGTGTCGGCCGGAGGCGGGGGGACGACGCTGGGAGTGGTTGGAACCGTGGGCGTTACGCCGGGCGTAACGTTTCCAGGCGGCGGTGGCGTCACGCCGGTTGGAACTGCGGCCGTTGGGCTCACTCCCGGCCCAGAAGGTGAGACATCTACGGGAACGGTCGGAACGGGCGCGCCCCAATCGGGGCCCGACTGATCCTCCGACAGGCTACCGGTGCCGCACGAGCTGACGAATCCCGCCAAGCACGACATGCCGACGGTAAGGGCAATGCTCGGGCGCTCGTTCCAGCGGCGCGCGCGCCCCGTGAGACATTTTACGGAAACGCTTTCACCATGTTTACGGCGACTGACCTCGGTCGACCTCATGCCCCAGCAATAGAAGCCACGTCCACATTCCGTCTGGAAAACGCGGCCGTTCGCGTAGAACGGCAAAGGGCCACCCCTGCTGTTCGGTCGCTGAACCGTTATTACCGAAGTCGAACAAATCTAAGCACCAACCAACAATAGCGCGTTCCCACTACGCGACGGTGACGCCGGTGTGCTCGACGACGTGACGACACTTCGCAAGGCGTCGCCAGCACGTCGTGTAACGTTGCGCCCGGGCGTGCAATCGTCGAGCTGGCCTCGTTGTTGCTCCGACGTAATTGCCGACCGTCCCGATCAGACGCGGTCGTGCTTCCAAGCGGTCAAGGAGGATGGACGCGTCGCGCGCTTCGCCGCCGCCCCAGGTGTGAGGGCGTTCGAATCGCTACTTGTACGGCAAACTATCAGCCGGTGGGACTGCTACATTGCAGAGTTCGGTTCAACTGAACGGAACTCTGGGGTTAGTGGTGGGTGAGGCGGTCGTTTCTCCCGGCACAGCCCCCACCTTCTTCAATCGCTCACGGCTTACACCCGTCGTGCGTCGCAGGTTCGGCAGACCCGCCGAAAGCCGCGTGAGCGTTCCATAGCGTCAAGGACTGACCGACACGTCCAACACGTCGAGTCTCAACACCTGACCGTCGACGACCCCGTCCGTGACGCCCTCGATCGTCTGTTGACGGTCTTGCAAACCAACGAAACCGTTGTCGATCTGCCGATCGTTGGCGTCCTCGACGCGAACCACCACCGACGCGCCACCACGGACTTCCAGGGTTGCCTCGAAGTCCTCCTTGTAAATGGTGTGACCCGTCGCGGGATAGTGATTCAAGTAATAAATGACCGCGGGCTCGCCGACGCGGATTTGCCACTGCGAGTAGTCCGTCTTGGTAACGGTACCACCCACTTTGAAGTACGGGTGCTCGGGATACGGCGTCTCGCCTCCAGCCAAGTTGGTCGGCTCGAACAGGCCACGGATGCGAAGTTTCACGGCGTACGTGACGTTGGTGTCGCCCCCAAAGGTAAACGGCACCTCGTGAACTCGCTCGTGGGCACACACGTCGTCCGAAGGGTCGTCGTCCGTGCATTCGTCGTGCAGATAGAGCTCATGAAAACCAGACGCGTAGGCCAAGAGGTCTTCGGTGGAGACCGCTTCGGATGAAACCGTGTTGGTGCTCGCCTCGGGCGCGGACGACGCGACGTCGGTGGGTTGCTCTTCGGAAGCCGCCGTCGAAACGTTGCCAACACTCGAGCTGGTGTCTGCGTCCTCGGTGGTTTGGGTGGCCACCGTCGTGGGAGCGACGCTGGGAACCCCGCTCGGCTGAACCGGCGGCGGGACTGGCGCAACCGTCGAAGGAGTTTGGGTCGCGCTCGTCGTCGAAGACGTGGTGGCGGCAGTTGCCGTGGTGGTCACGTCCGTCGACGGGGGAAGGTTAGGCGACGAATCGTTGGCAGCCGTTTGCCCGCAAGCGACGAGAGCCCATAGAGGAAGCGCAAAAGAGAGGTGCTGTTTCATGTGAGCCAGGGGCAGAGGACAGACGCGCTATGCCGCTCCCCGCCGCAAACCGTCAGACACCGCGACGAAAGCCTGGCGCGGCGAGAATTTTATGGGAATGGCGGCCGCGCGCGGAGCGAGACAATGTCTCACCACTGCGAACCCCGGCGGGCCAGACCGCGACGCAGGCCGGGTCGACCGCTCCACCGGCAAGTTGGGTTGCGCGCCGGCCGACGAGCCCGACGGGCGTCACCTACACGCACACACGCGGGCCCGCACGTCTCACCCGCGTCGCGTCGCGCTGGCGATGGCCGGACGGATGCTCGGATTTGCGGTGCGAGTTCACGTCAGGCGACGGGCACCGAGGCATGTGGCCTCGGCCCTCATCGCGGCCAACGCCGGAGCGGTGTATTTGCAGCGGAGTACCGCGCGTCAGGAGCGCACCGACTTAGCGAAGTGAGCAGCTCTCGAAGCCAGTCGCAGCGGGAAAAATGCCCGCACAGCCGGGCTTCACAGGCGGGCGGAGTTGGTCGTTTTGCCCCCTGTTCCGGCTGTCTTTCATCGATCGCTCACCTGTTACACTGGTTGCGAGTCTCGGGTTTGGCACGCCCGCTCCGGGCCTGAGCCTGAGCTGACGGATGCCCCGCTCGGAAACGCGCGGAAACCTCGCGCTCATGGAGGGACGAACTCGCGCCGACGAACACGTCCGACAAAGTGCGAATGTGCTCTCGACGCGCCTTTGGAAACCGCTCATCGAGCTGGCGCCGCGCTCGACCCCCTGCTGGGCGTGCCGCTTTTTTATGTGCCAATGGCGGCACTTGTGGCAAATCGGCGGCTGCGTATGAGAACTAAAAGAGCTTTGGTATTGACCTGCAGTTTGAGTCTCGCGTCGGCAGCCGGACCGTCTTTGCTGCTCCCGACGGTTGGCCTCGCTCACGCGGCGACCGACGAAGAGAAAGCGGGAGCCCGTGCGCTTGCCGAGCAGGCGATCCAGGAAGCTTACCCGCAAGGTCAATACGAGCAGGTCGTGGACTTGCTGCGCCGCGCGGAAGCGCTCGTGCACTCGCCAACACACTGGCTCTACATTGGCATGGCGCAAGCGAAACTCGGTCACTTGGTGCTCGCGCAAGAGGCCCTGCTCAAGGCTTCGCGCGAACCGATTGACGACAATTCACCCGAAGCCTTCAAGGTCGTCGTGCAAACCGCAGCCTCCGAACTCGAGGCGCTCAAGCCGCGTTTGGCCAAAGTGACGATTCGATTGATCGGCGTCGAGCCGAGTACGGCCACCGTGCGCGTCGACGGTACACAGGTGCCGAGCGCCCTCGTCGGCGTGCCGATGCCGGTCGATCCGGGTGAACGTGAATTCCAAGCCTCGGCGCCGGGGATGATCACCGCCACGCAAAAACTCGTCGTGACCGAAGGCGGCACGGCCAACTTGGAGCTCTCGCTGGTTCCGGATCCTTCCGCGGCCGTCGTTCCACCAGACACGGGCACCACGACCGGCGCCGCGACGACGAGTGACGCAGGCACGAGCGGAACCAGCACCAAGGACATCTTGTTCTACACCGGCATCGGCGGCGCAGCCCTGGGCGTGGGTGGCTTGGTGGGCGGTTACCTGATGTATTCAGGCAGCAAGGACCCGCGCTCCAAGGCGGACGACCTCTACAACGAGTGTCATCAGCCTCCCAACACTGAGTGCAGCGCCGACGAACAAGATCGAATCACGACGTGGGACAACGAGGCCGACAGCGCAGCGATCCCGGGTCAAATCTTGATGGTAGCTGGTGGCGTGTTCTTGGCTGCGGGCTCCGCGCTCATCGTCGTCTCTCTGCTGCAAGACGATGAACCCGCCGAGCCGCAGACGGGGCTCGTGGTAACGCCTTGGGTTAGCGTCAACGGCGCCGGGCTGTTCGGCACCTTTTGAGCGAAGGGAGAACACGTGTCGGATCCTCGCAACGACGTCCGCCCCAACGTGATTGACGCGGGTGCGCTCGCGCAGTTGCTCGACTCCGGTGCCCAGGTTCGCTTGATCGATTGCCGGTTCAACTTGGCAGACGTCACTGCCGGCAAGCGTGCGTACGATGCCGGTCACCTGCCGGGCGCCGTGTTCGCGGATCTGGAAGGCGACCTGTCCGGGCCCATCGTGAAAGGCGAAACGGGCCGTCACCCCCTCCCCGACGCATCGGCGCTGGCCGATCGATTTGCCGCGTGGGGGATCTCGGAGCGAACGTTGGTCGTGGCCTACGACGACGGCTCGTGCATGTACGCGCCGCACCTTTGGTGGCTCGCACGGTGGCTGGGCCACGACGACGTCGTCGTGCTGACGGGCGGCGTAGCGGCCTGGGTAAACGCCGGGCGAACGCTCACCACCGAGCTACCGAATCTCTCCCGGAGCTCGTTCGTGGCGCGGCCCAACGCCTCGTTGTTGGCCGCCGTCTCCGAGGTGGAAGCCGTCGCCTCCGGCGCGGACAAGAGCTCACTATTGGTCGACGCCCGCGCCGAAGCGAGGTATCGCGGTGAACAGGAGCCCATCGACCCCGTGGCGGGCCACATCCCCACGGCAAAAAACCTACCCTTCACTTCACTGCTCGAGGCGGGGGCGCCGCGATCTGCTGCGCACGTAAGTAGCGCCATCGACACCGTGACCAAAGGCACACCCGCGCCGCGCGTGATAGCGTATTGCGGCTCAGGAGTCACAGCGTGCGCACTGATCTGGGCGGCCGAGTCTTCGGGGGTAAAGGGCATCCGCTTGTACCCGGGCTCGTGGAGCGAGTGGATCACCGAGCCGTCTCACGGCGTGTCACGCGGCTCCGAATGACTCACCACTGACGCCCTCACGGCGTCTCGCACGTCGTATGCGACCGGTCGTCTCAGTGGGAAGTCCAACCCCATTCCGCGTCGGTCTTCACCTTCTCGTTGCCCACCGCAAACGGCGCCACACCCGGCGGGAACGGGCAGCCCGCGAAGGTGGAAGCGCACGTCGGACACGGCCGATGCGGCGTGACGTCACCGTCCGTCGGGGTCGGCAGCTGACCGTCATCGATCCGCTCGATCGCCCACACGTCGTTCGAGCAAAAGCCGGACACGTAAACGAACCTGTCGTCAGCTCGCACGGCGAGCCCGGAGGGTTTGTGCAAGCCCAGCGGTAACTCACGGCTGTGACCAGTGGCAAGCTCCACCACACTCAGCGAATTACCCACGAAGTTGGCCGCGAACGCGTAACGTCCGTCGTGAGACACTGCAATCGTCTTTGGTCGCTTGCCCACGGGAAACCGGCGCGTGATCTTTCGCTGGCTTGCGCTCCATTCGACCAAGGCATCTTCACCCGTGAGCGAGACGAAGAACGTGTCCGGAACGTGGCCGGGGACGATGTGCCGAGGCGCATAACCGATCGCCACGCGCTCTTTCTCGACGAGCGAGGTCGCGTCCATGACGCTCAAGGTGTGGTCGTGATTGTTGAGCACGTAGAGCTCGCGCTCGTCACTCGACAGAGCGAGCCCGCGAGGGTTCTTGCTGTGACGACCACTCACCTTACCGCGACGTGTCTTGGACGTGGCGACGGTCCCTTGCGCGACGTCGACCCTCGATACGCCGTCCCAAGTCCAAAGGCTGACGAAGAAATTGGACTCGGACGAATCGGGCGTCATCCACTTGGGAAAGCCAGGCACCGCGAACTCCCGAACGAGCTCCCAAGTGTTCGTGTCGTAGTGTTGGAGTTTGCCCCAATCGCGCATGTCCGTTATCCACAGCGAGCGATCGTCGCGCGAGACGAACAGCTCGATGGCATTACCAATCATCGGAACGTGACGTTCGAGGCGCAGCGGCTCGGTGCGAAACACGGACAACCCCTGCTCCCCTTCCGCCCCCATGTTGCTGCTGTAGAGACGTCGGCTCGCGTGATCGGCGGCCAACGCTTTCGGCATCTTGCCGCTCCGCGCCGCTCCCCATATCCGAAACACGGCGTTACCCAGGCGAAAGCACGCGCCGACACGCTTTGACTCACCGGATGAACAGACGTACGGCGAGACATTCGACGCACTGGGCCCCGCAGCACTCGGCGCCATCGAAAGGGCAGTGGAAACGTCGACCGTGATAGTGAGTGCTGGCAATATCCGCAGCGTCGTGTTCGCGGGCTCTGAAGCGTTGCATGCCGCCGCCTGCGACGCGAGCAAAGCGAGCGCCAAACGGCGAACACTACGGATTGCGGAATCGCGCAAGCTCGGCGAGCTCCTCTTTCAGTTGTCGCTCCCAGGCATCTTGTCTCTCCGGGGAGTGTTTGGCCGAAGTGTCTTCGTCGAAGTCTTCGCTCACATCCAAAAGGTCTGCCATGGCGTCGTTGACCAGGCCTTCGAGCTTCTGCTCCACGACTTGCTTGGCTTCCTCCATCGAATCGGTACGCTCCGACCAAGACACCAGCAGTTCCTTGGCTTCCTTGTTGCGGCGGCGGGCCTCGGCTTCCGCCAACCCGAAGTGGATCTGTTCGTGCTGGAGCACGTAGGCTGGGTCCGAGCTCGTGCTGTCACGGTTCCACCAAGAACACGCGCGATCCATGTGCGCGACGAAACCCAGGCGACTGAACCGCACCTCGAAGGTGTGTTCGGTGCCGCGAACCGTCTCACGGATCTCGTACGCCGTGTCTGGCGTGGTGGCGATGTACGCGCAGGTCAAGGCGCCGAGTTGTTTGGCGTGGGCCGCCGCCTCGGCGGGAGGTGCCGAAGCCCGAAAGTCCGACCGAGTCAGATTCCGGTATCTGATGAGATCGCCACCCGCCACTTCGCTGGGCTCGACCACTCGCCCCTGAGGCGCAGCGAATTCCGGCAGAGTGCTGCACCCGAGCCCAAACACCCCCAACGTGAGCAGCCAACGCGCCATGCCGCGATGTGACTCCCAAACCGCGTTAGATGGCAAGCAAAAGGCCCGTGACCGGTCTTTCTCCGGAAACGGGCCTTCGAAGTGGGGCGCACGCACGTGGTGCGCGCCGCCATCCAGGCTGTTATGCCTTCATCGCATCGATGATGCCGCCCGAACCGCCACCGAAGTCGGTCTTCGGAACGCCAGCGGCGCTGATCAGCGTGTTGAGCACCTTGTTGTTCGTTTCGTTGTTGGAACGAATGGCCTGGCCGGTCTTGAGGTATCCGCCGGCGTTGCCCGCGATGATGTACGGAATGTCGCCGAACGAGTGACTCGGGCCGTCGGAAACGTGGTTGGTCCACATCACGAAGCTGTGATCGAGCAACCCGTACGCGTCGAAAGCCTGAATGCCCTTGAGCAGCGTCGCCATGCGCACGCCGTCGATCTCGGAGTGAGCCGCGAGCGCAGTCGGGTCGTTGCCGGCTCCGCCGTCGTTCTGGACGCGGTGGCTGATGTGGTGGAAGTTCCAACCACGGCCGTTCGACGGCACGTTGTAGAGCGTGTGGTCGGTGCCGTCCCCGATCTGCAGGGTGGCGGTACGGTTCACGTTGCAAGCGAACGCGAAGGCGACGATTTCCATGTGCAGAAGGGCCGTCTTCTCTTGATCTTCACCGCTCAGACCACGCGGTGGATTGTAGTCGAAGTGTGACTGGTCGATATCGCCCGAACACATCATCGAGGGCGGGTTGGTCACGACGTCACCGGGGTCCGTGGTGCCCGGATCGGTCGGCGTGACGGCGACCTCGATCTTGCGAAGGCCATTCAGGTGCGCTTCCAGGCGCGTCTTGTCGGCGGCGTTGAGGCCCTGACGGCCCTGCAGCGTCATCAATTCGTCGCGCACGAAATCGACCACGCTCTTGCGTCGCGCGGTGATGTCGTCGAGCACGGGCGCCATTTCCGCTGGTGTGCCCGGCGTCGTGGGTGCAGGCGTCGGCGCGGGCGTCGCTGTACCGCCACCGAACCCTTCGTCCGAGGCCTGATCGAAGATCCTTTGGAACGCGGTCTTCGGGCTCAGCTCTGCCGCACGCACTTGCCCGGCGCTGACGAAGGATAGACGTTCGTTGATGTAACCCTCCTTCAAACCCGAGTAGAGGGCGATCGGGTCGCGGCCGTTGTTCAGCTCACGTGCCAGCAGCGTGTCGGCCGATTCGTTCGTGGAGGTGGCGGTGTTGCCGCTGCCGGAGCTCGCTGCACCCGTCAAAACTTGGGCCGCACCCTGAGCGTGCCCGCAGCTGGTTTGGTTGCCGTTGTAACGGATACCGCGGAGCATGATGATGCGATCCGCGTACGGGGCCAGAACCTTGGTGTTCTTTCCGAGGGTTGCTTCCGACAACGCGCCTGCTGCACTGGGATGGAAGTCATTGCCTACCACGCCGTTCGCGCCGCAGATAAACAGACTGAATACTGGTTGACCCGATTGCGCCCACGCCGAATGGCTCTGGAGGCTCTCGAGAAACGGGAGACCGATGGCAATGGAGGAGGCGCCCCGCAGGAACGCGCGTCGATTGACCGTGCGCGGTAGGTGGGGTGCGAAGCGCGGGGTCAAAGGGCCGCGCTCGACGCTGACGCGTCGAATGATTCCCGAAAGTTTACTTGAGTTGTTGTTCATTGGATACCTCCGCCATTCGTGCGGAATGCCGGACTCTTCACTAGCTCGATCAACAGGTCTTTGACGGATGCGCGGGTTTGACTGAGCGTCGCGAGCGCTTCGATCTCGGCAAGATCGCCAGTCTCTAGCTCACGCCCAAGCACGAACTGCATCATGTTCTTGGCGTAACACTCGTGGGCTTGTTCGGAGTCCACGAGCACGTTCATCAGCTCCTTGTGGCTGCCGAACGTCTTGTCGCCCTCGACGAACGGGTATGTCCCGGAGGCGTCGACCGCAGCGCCGTTGTCTGTCGTGCGGAAGCGACCGAGCCCGTCGAAGTTCTCGAACGCGAACCCAAGCGGGTTGATGTAGTAACCGTGACAGTTGTTGCAGAGTTCGGGCGACGTGGTCACCGTAATCACTTCGCGATTGGACTGGCCTGGCTCGGGCGCGGGCGGCGACGGCGGCACGAAGTTCGGCGTTTCGACCTTCGCGCACAACATGCGCAACCCGAGATCCACGCCTCGGTGGATCGAGTCGGGGATGTAGTTGACCGAGTGCAGCAGGAGGAACGGGACCTGCGAGAAGTAGCCGACGCGGTCGGCGCCCAAGTCCGTCTGGCGGAAGGTAGCTCCCGCGGGCGCCGCGATTCCGTACAGGCTCGCGAGGTCCGCGTTCACGTAGCCGCTCGTCGTGGTGAAGATGTCGGCGAGGCCTTGGTCGTTCTTGAAGATGTCGTCAACGAAGAGGTATGCAGCCTCGAGCGCGGAGGCCGCCATCGTGGGAGTGAACTCCGGTACGATCGACGCCTCTTTCTTGACGTTGTCGAAGCGCTTGAACTGCAACGTCTCACCGTGGAACCGACGCATCGCCGTCACGACGCGGGCGTCGTTGAGCAGCGGCGTGACCTGTGCTTCGATCCCCTCGGGGGTATCGAGCTGTCCGGCCTCTGCGGCGTCGAGCAACGCCTCACTCGGTCCAACGTCGAGTAACGACAGCGAAAGTTTGGCCGCGATCTCGTAGCCAGTGAGCGGTTGCCCTGCTGGCTCCATTTCGGTGCGGTAGATGAAATACGGCGACTGCAACATCACCTGAATCACCAAACCGGCACCTTTGAGGAAGGCGCTCCCCGAGGTGGTCAACTCGGTACCAGCGGTGAAAACCTCGTTGTACTTCGTGACCTCTGCGTCGGTGAGCGGCCGGCGGTAAGCGCGGCGACCGAACGACCTGATGAAGCCATCGGCATCGGTACCATTGTAGATTTTCGCCAGTTGTTGGTCGGTCAGCGCCTCGACCAATCCTTCGACCGCACGCTCATAGTCAGAAATGAGCGTCTGGGAGGTGGTCAGGTACTTCTCGTTGTTGGAAAAGTTGCCCACGATCGCATCCGGCGCAAACGTCTCTGCGTCATCCGGGGGGGCCGCGAGTTGGAGCAAGTCTTGAACGGTGTTGGCCCATTGCTGGTGGGTTAACCTAACAAACTGACCCAGGTTGGGGGTGCCATCCAGCGCGAGTGGCAAGGGGTCACCCGGCGGAACGGCGGGCACCGCGGGGGGCGTCGGCGTCCCGGGAGTACCGGGCGTCCCTGGCGTGCCACCAGTGGTCGCGCCGGGCGTAGCGCCTGGCTGACCAGGTGTCACGGGCGTTCCGGGCGTAACCGGTGTTCCGTCGACACCGGGAGTGACGGGAGCGGCGGTCTGCGACGCGTCACCGTCGCCCATCCCCCAGGGTTTCCCCTCTTCGGCAGAACAGGCTACCAGCAGTCCTGACGCTGCCAGCAATCCTCCCAATGCAAAGTTTGCGGAAGCTCGAGTTCTTGTTCTCATTGTCGTTCTCGGGGGCAAGCGGTTCGACGGAAACGCTTTCTCGAGCAAGTAATGCCCCTCCTCGACCGCACTGGCCCCTGATTTCGCTGACTTATTCGTCGATTGGGTTGTCCATGAATACTTCTGGTAGGGCTGAAGCAGTTTCCTCGCATTGCGGCTCACAGGTGCGTCGCCGCGGCACACATTGGTGTACTACCGGACCACTGTCATGAGCGGCAAACGCAAGGCGCGACCGCGCACGATTGCACGAAATCTGGAGCGCGAGCAGCGTAAGTTGTTGCAGGACAAGTTAGCGCTGGCTGCGCTTACCGACGGTGGATCGCCACGCCGCCCCATCGATGTGGAGAGCGCGTCCGTCATCGAGACTCGAGCGGCAAACTTCCCCTGTGTCGCCTGCGACAACTCCTGCCACGTGCTGGAACACAAAGCGCTCGTCGACCAGGGAGAGCGTTTGCGCAAAGTCGCAGTCGGCTGCACGCGCTGTGGAACTCGCCGTCATCTGTACTTCCGCGTAGTTGGGTCCATGCTCAATTGACGTCGCGCGCAGTGCGCAACGTCGTACCGCACAGCAGAGATCACGTCGGCAACGCAGCGCGTCAACTTGGTCGCGTGCGACGTAACGCTGAGACGTCAGTCGTCGTCTCTGCCGCCAACCACTCCAGATACGCCGGGCTGCCGGCGACGATCGGTACGAACACGACGCACGGACACTCGTAGCTGTGCAATTCCAAGATCCGCGCCGTCAGACGTTCGGTCGAGCTCGACCGCGTCTTGAGTAGGAGCACGCATTCATCGTCGGTCCTGACGACGCCCTGCCATTGGTAGACGGACGTCATGCCCGTCAAAATGTTGGCGCACGCGGCCAATCGTTCACTCACGACGGCTTGCGCGATGTGCAAAGCCGCCTCGCGGTTGGGCGTCGTGACGTACCCGAGCACGACCTCTACGGCTGCGGGCTGATTCACACCTCACCCCGCAGACTGGCCTCCGCAAGGCTCACGTGCAACGCTGCACCGAGCGGCAAGACGCCGTCGTTGAAGTCGTAGTGAGGATTGTGCAGACCCGAGCCGTGTTCCGCGTCTGCCTGCCCCAGCCAAATGTACGCAGCCGGTCTCACGCGAGCCATGTAAGCGAAATCCTCGCTACCCATGGACGGCGGCTCGTTCACGAGCACGCGCGCTTCGCCGACCAACTCACCGGCAACGCGGGCCGCAAAGCTGGCGCAACGCTCGTCGTTGATGGTGCACGGATAACCCGAGACGTAGTCGAGCTCGGCGCTGGCTCCGAACGCCGCCGCGATGCCGTTCGCGACGTCGGCCAAACGACGTTTGAGCGCCTCTCGGACTTGCTCATCTAGCGCACGCACCGTGCCCGAGAGCACGGCCTTCTCGGGGATGACGTTGTACGCGCTGCCGGCGTGAAACTTGGTGGTGCTGACGACGGCTGGGGTGGTTGGGGGGACCTCACGCGCAACCAGGGCCTGCCACGCCGCCACGATGTGTGAACCTACCAAGATGGGATCGACGGTCTGGTGCGGGAACGCGGCATGTCCACCTTTGCCAACCACCGTGAGATCCCAGCGGTCCGTCGAAGCCATCACTGCTCCTGCTCGCACCGCTATGCTGCCCGCAGGTAAACTCGGCCAATTGTGCAACGCGAAGACTTGGTCACACGGAAAGCGGTCGAACAGCCCCTCTTCGACCATCACTCGCCCTCCACCCGCCGATTCTTCGGCGGGTTGAAAGATGAAGTGGATGGTACCGCGGAATCGACGCGTCCGCGCGAGGTGACGCGCCGCCCCGAGCAGCATCACGGTGTGACCGTCGTGCCCGCAGCCGTGGAACCTCCCATCGTGTCTCGACTTGTGGGCGAAGTCGTTGGCCTCGTCCATCGGCAAGGCATCCAGGTCGGCACGGAGCCCTACGGATGGGCCCTCACCGTTGCGCAACGTAGCCACCACACCAGTGCCAGCCAAGCCACTCACCTCGGTGATTCCGAACGCGGCGAGGCGCTCTCTGACGAACTGCGCGGTACGTCGTTCTTCGAAGGCCAGCTCGGGGTGAGCGTGAATGTCGCGCCGCCACACCACCAAGTCGTTCAGGTCTCGTTTGATCTCGTCCACTACGGTCGTCATGGGCGCCTCCCGGCGAGTGTTACTCTTTGGCGGGCTTCTCCGCGAACTCGGCGTCCTTGATCTGGAACACGCCGACCTCGAGGCCAGCGTCAGCCAGCGTCGAATGGGTCTCGCAGCGCGCAGCGGCCGTGACGTCGGGCAACACCGCCGACGCGGCACTCAGCGTATCGGGGTGAGCCACGATCGTGAGACGCTTCGTGACGCGGCCCGCCGAGACGCCGCCTTCGGTCTTCGCCTTGTTGATGGCAGTGTAGGCGTCGATGGCGAGCTGGAAGCTGTCCGAACGGGTCGGCAACGCAGCCTCGAGTTCGGAAGTGGTGGGCCAGGCAGCAGCGTGGATGCTCGACTTGCCCGACTCGGCAGCGAACGACCAGCTCCACACCTCTTCAGTGATGTACGGTAACACCGGAGCGAAGAGCCTGAGCAGCACGTTCAGCCCCAGGCGCAGCGCGCTGAGCGCTGATCCGCGCTTCGCTTCGGGCACCTCGTCGCCACCCCAAGCACGCGGCTTGGCGAGTTCGAGGTAGGTGTCCGTGAAGCGCGTCCAGAAGAAGGTCTCGACGTCCTGGAGCGCTTGCGCGTACTTGAACTGGTCGAAGTCGGCGGTAACCTTGTTCACGAGCTCCCGCAACTCCGCGACGAATGCACGGTCGAGCTCTTCGGTGATCGGGTGCAACGTGCCCCCTTGCGACAATACGAACTTGCCGGCGTTGAACAGCTTCGTCACCAGACGTTTGCCGATCTTGAATACCGTCGGGTCGAACGCCGTGTCCGTACCGAGCCGCGCGCTCGCCGCCCAATACCGGACGGCATCCACGCCCCATTCGTCGAGCAGCTCCGTGGGGATGACGACGTTGCCCTTGCTCTTGGACATCTTCTTGCGGTCGGGATCGAGGATCCAGCCGGAGATCATGACGTCGGTCCATGGCACCTTGGATTCGTGCAAGAGCGCCTTGGCGATGGTGTAGAACGCCCAAGTGCGGATGATTTCGTGACTCTGCGGGCGAATGTCGGCGGGGAACAATTGCTCGTGCCGTTTGGCGTCGAGCCCCCAATTGGAGCCGATCTGTGGCGTCAGCGAGCTGGTAAACCAGGTATCGAAGATATCCGTCTCACCAGAGAAGCCGTTGGGCTTGTCGCGTTGGTTCTCTTCGTAACCCACGGGCACGTCGGACATCGGGTCGACCGGCAGCTGCTCGGCCTTGGGAACGATCGGGTTTTCGTAGTCGGGGTTACCTTCCCCATCCAAACGATACCAAACCGGAATCGATACACCGAAGTAGCGTTGTCGTGAGACACACCAGTCCAAGCTCAAATTCTCCGTCCAGTCGCGGTAACGGACGCGCATGAAGTCGGGATGCCACTTGATCTCGTCGCCCTTCTGCAGCAGCGCTTGCTTGTGGTCCAACAAGCGCACGAACCACTGACGCGTCGAGAGCAGCTCGAGCGGCCGCTCCCCCTTCTCGTAGAACTTGACCATGTGCTCGATCGGCTGGGGGTCCTTCTGCAGAGGCGCGCCCCCGCCGGTGGCGCTGTTGGCCGGGTCCTTGAGCAACTCGACGATCGCGGTGCGCGCTTGAGTGACGTTCTTGCCTACGAGCGCAGCGTAGTTTTGGTTGGCGAGCGTGGGGTTCTTGCTGGGGAACTCCGTCTCACCAAAAGTGACGGCGCGCAGCCGCCCGTTCTTCTCGAGTAGTTGGCGGAGCGCCAACTTCTGCTCACGCCACCACAACACGTCTGTTTGGTCGCCGAACGTGCACACCATCAGGATGCCGGTGCCTTTGGTCGGGTCCGCGAGTTCGCTCGGGAAGATGGGAACCGGCGCGTGGAACAGCGGCGTGATGGCGTTGCGGCCGAACAGGTGCTTGTAGCGCGCATCTTCGGGGTGCGCGGTAACGCCGACGCACGCGGGCAGGAGTTCCGGACGCGTCGTGGCGATCACGAAGCTGTCGGCGAGCCCTTCCACGCCAAACTCGACGTGATGGTATGCGCCAGGTTTACCGCGTTCTTCGACCTCCGCCTGAGCGACTGCCGTCTGGAAGTCGACATCCCACATCGTGGGTGCCCAGTTCTGATAGGCCAACCCTTTGTTCAAAAGGTCGAGGAACGAGAGCTGCGCGATCTTGCGGCAGCGATCGTCGATGGTCGCATAGGTTTGACGCCAATCGATGGACAGGCCCAAGCGACGAAACAGACCCATGAACGCGAGTTCGTCGACGTGCGTGAGTTGATGACAGAGCTCGATGAAGTTCTTGCGAGAGACGAGCTTGGGTTGCCCCTTGAGCGTCTTGGCGTCGGCCTCTTGCATGACGAGGTTCGGCTCGTAGGGGACGTGCGGCTCGCAGCGGACGTGGTAATAGTTCTGGACGCGACGCTCCGTGGGCAAGCCGTTGTCGTCCCAACCCATCGGGTAAAAGATGTTTACCCCACGCATACGCTTGTAACGGGCGATGAGATCGGGGTGCGTGTAGGAGAAGACGTGCCCGATGTGCAGCGAGCCCGAGACCGTGGGCGGCGGAGTATCGACGACGAATGTTTCGGCGCGTGGTCGGCTCGCGTCGTACTGATGTATGCCGAGGCTCTGCCAAAGCTCGTCGAAGCGCTTTTCGGCGGCCTGACTTTCGAAGTGCTTGGGAAGGCTCTGAGGATCGATGGCTTGGGCCGTTCGGGGCTTGCTGGTCTGGGTCATGACAACACGCCCCACTTAGCCAACGATGCGGCCCAAATACAGCGGGTTTGGCCGGCGGCTCTTGATTTCCGCACCTCGTGCCCCGGCGCGCGCCCAGCGAAGCGCCTCTCGTCGGGATTGGTCAGAAGCTGCTAACCTGCTGATTTTACAACTGAATATCGGGAAGCACCGGCGAACCAGCGGCTTGCGGCAGACGCGTTCGGCCCGAGGTCAGTGGCCGCACGCCACCCCGAGGACGTGACCTTCGCCGGACCGCCACAGCCCGTACGCGGCAGCCGAGAAGCGTCGCTTTCCCGGCGGTTCCTCCGCCACCCCGGCGCTTCGAGCGCTCAAACGCGGCAGACCAACTTGTACAGACGAATCACCTCTTCGTCGATGTCGCTCTGTGCGCTAAGGTAACGGTGAAAAGACTGCGCCCTAGCGTTGGATGGGCGAGACTGCTCGCCGCTCTGATTGCGCGCCGCCGTCCGACGCGAAACGGCGTTGCCCGCACTCACCGCCGCGTTCGAAGCTACACCTGAGACACTCTTGGGGACGGCGCTCTCGGGTGTGGTGCTTGGCTGGACCCAGGAGACGTCTCCGCTCTCAGCTTCTCCGCGACCAAACTGCGACTCTCGCGCTGACCCGTTCGAGGGACCCGGCTCCACTCTTTCGCAGCCATCGACGCTCTTGGCGCGTGTAGCCTCCTCATCGGCATTTCCGTTGAGGTGCGGAGCGGGACCAATGCCTTCCGTTCTTTCACTACCGTGAGCTCGCAACGCAGACATAGCGATGACTTCGGGCCGCGCATCGACACTTGTCGAGGGGCCGTCTTCGTTTACTAGCATCCATCATTGCGGGTGCCAGGCAGTTGGCGGAGACGATCTTGGCCTTGAATCGCTTTTTCGAAATAAGTCCGTTGGAGCCATACAAACCGAAACACTCGGACTCCTGCTCGAGCTAGATCCGCTCGCCAAAGGAACAAGCAGGGCCACGGCGCCGCGGCGTATGTGGATTGTCTGTGGACTGGCCGCCTAGTACCGCCACCGCCCACCGAGATGTCACTTTTCCGTGGCGTTCGCGCGCAATGTGAACCGTGCGGTAAAAACGCCGTACAGTGTGGGCCATGGTCCCCAATTTCTCTTGGCCTCCGCGTGGGCGACTGTAGAGTGGCGCCATGACTTCCATGACCAAACTTGGCCTACAGGGTTTCGCTTTCGGTGTCGCTCTCACCAGCGGCGGCTGCATGCCACAAAATCAGGATCAGATCGACCAGCTTCGCGCCGAGCTGACCGCGCTCAAGACCGAGGTCGCAGCACTCAAAGGCCCGGCGCCAGCCGCGCCGACTGTCGACGCTTCGGCGCAGGTGGCATCCACCGAGTCCTCGCCGGCAGCGGGTGCCCCGGGGGCGGCAGCTAACCCAGCGGGCGCCGCTTCGGCGCCTAGCGGTTTCGATTGGGACGCAGCGCTCGAGAAGCACAACAAGGAGGAGCGCGACGCGGCTTGGAGTCGCCTGCGCGAACCCGACCTGTTCACTGCAGCCAAAGCCCACATCAAACTCTACGGCGCATCGTTGAACGGCGTGCGCTGCAAGACCAGCTCTTGTTTGGTCACGATCAACGTGCCCAAGAAACCCAAGGCGGAATACGCCGTCATGGCCAATCCGTGGGCAGGAACGGATATGTTCGCTCACTCGAAGAGCATCTACTCGGGGCGGACGTTGTGGTCCTACTTGTTGACGCGCCACGAGAAGGACACCAAAGAAGCGGGCGCCGAACGTGTTAATCCCGCAGAGCTAGCGAAGAAGAGCCCCGAACTGGT
>CBINDO010000048.1:0-37860 GCA_966249405.1 uncultured bacterium
GGATCGGTTTCATGCTGAACGGCAACATGGTGGCCGCAGCGTCGGACCGCGGGCTGCTCTTGCGCGTCGGCGCCGCCGCAATGCCTGAAGCTCTGGAGCGCGGCGCCGAACCGATGGTCATGAATGGCCGTACCATGAAGGACTACGCGCGCGTCATTGAGGACTTAGATAGTCAGAGCGTGCAGCGTTGGGTGCAGCTGGCGTGCACCTTCGTCGAGACTCTTCCGCCCAAAGACGCCAAGAATTCGGGACCCAAGCCAGCCAAAAGCACGGCGGCCACACGTCCCAATGCCACAGCAGCCACGCGTCCCAAGACCTCACGGAGCAAAAAATGATTCGCCGAATTGCGTTGAGTGCGTTGGCTTACCTCTTGCCTACTTTCACGCTTGGATTCGTGTGGCACCTGATCGCGTTCAAGAGTTACTACGACGCCCTCGGGATGTACCGGGAGGAGGTGATCATTCCCTTCGGCATGTTGTCGATGTTGGTCCAAGCGTTGCTGTTCACCTGGCTGTTCGATAAATCGTTTACCAGCCAAGTGGCTCCCTTAATGCACCGCGCTGCACAGTTCGCGGCGATTGGCGCGGCTCTGTCGTGGAGCTTCACGACCTTAGCCGTCGCAGCCAAAAACGTGATGACCTCCGTGCCGTCCTACGTGCTGATCGAAACCGCGTTTACCGTCGTCCAATGGGCCATCGTTGGACCACTGATGGCCCTCGCTCTGGCGAACAAGCCGGTAGGCTAACCTGCGTACGCAACGGTTTCGCACTGGGTCAACGGGAAGACCAGCCCACAGGGCGGCGCCGCGCCGCTCGTAGGTAGCCCCTTCACGCCCCTCTGACCCGCCTGCGTCGCGGTCCGCGCCGTTGCTAGTGCTTGGCTAGCGCGATCCGCCAGAGCGTGTGTTGGCCGGTTTGCCGAAGACTTTCAATGCATGGAGGCGCTGAGGCGCTTGTGCACGATTGAATTTCAATCTGACCCAGGCGCACAGGCGTCAGTACAGATTGAATTTCAATCTGACGAGGCGCAAAGGCGCCAGTGCACGATTGAAAATGCACCCGTAGAGGCGCTCCAACGCCTGTCATCGTTGAATGGGCATGCTGAGTAAGCGCCGTGGCGCTTGATTGTGACTGATCTTCAATTTGCAGAGGCGCCCGTGCGCCTCGTCGAATTGAAACCTCAATCCCGGATAGGCTCCAGAGCGCCTTGCCGCGTCGAGACGCGTGTGCGGTGACGGCAATGGAGCGCCGCGCCCCGGTGCGTCAGTCCGGCCGCTCACGCAACCCCGCTCCGTGGCACTCGTGTTCGGCATTACGCCGCGGCGTGGCGTCGTGAGCGGCCGAATGCCGCGCACCTCCTGCTCCGAGCGCCGTTTTTCTTGCCGCTCATTGGCGTGTGGAGCTCGTGGGCCTACGAAACGGTTTGGCACTTTCCGTTAGCCCGAAGGATCCATCGGCATGCCTCATACGTCGCGTCATTGCTTCTGGTTCGCAGCTACCGCGCTGATGTTGGCGGTTGGTTGTCGGGAGGACGAACACCCGCCGTTCGCTCCCGACGGCGACGGCGGCGTCGGTCGAATCCCGGGGCCCGCCGCCGGAGCACCAACCGACGTGCCTGGCGCGGTGATCCCAGCCCTTCCCGGCGCCCCCAACGGCGATGGTTCGGGAGGTGGCGTCAATCAAACGACGGGAGATAACCCCGCGCCGACGCCTTCCGGGGTGACGACCACGACTAGCGCGCCGACCGCAGACGAGACTTCCCCAACGGCTGGAGCCACAGACGCTACCACGGCTGCTTCGGCGCTCACCGATGGCAGTGAAGCCCCTGGCACGCCCGCCAATCAGACCGGTGTTGGCTCCAACGCAACCCCAGGGACCACGTCAGAGGTAAACACGGGTCTCGACACAGCTTTCGACACGGCGTCGAACACGGGGGCCACTGGCTCGGGTGACCTAGATGGTGGCGCCGACGGCGCGGCTCGCTCCGGCACGGACGCACTCTGAGCGCACCCCCTTTGCGAGTCCTGGAGCAGGCTCGAAATCGTCGACACCCGCGAGGTGGTCCCGCCAAGGCGCGTGGCACGCGCGTTGCTTCGACAACGGCGAGTCCTCCGCTTGGGAGGACTTTCCACGGTGAGTGCATGGCGAAGATCACGTTCTACGAAAAGCCCGGCTGCGGCGGTAACGCCAAACAACAAGCGCTACTGATCGCCGCCGGTCACGAGCTCGACGTGCGAAACCTCCTCGCTTACCCGTGGACCACCGCCGAGCTGTTGCGATTCCTCGGTGACCTGCCGGTACCGGCGTGGTTCAATCGAGCAGCCCCGATGATCAAGGCGGGAGAGCTCGTGCCCGAATCGCTGACGCGCGATCAGGCGCTCGCTGCCCTGCTGCGCGACCCAATCCTGATTCGCCGCCCGCTGATGGAGTGCGCTGGAACTACGCACGTCGGCTTCGACACGGCGGAGGTTCACGGTTGGGTCGGCCTGGGCGTCGCCGGGCTACCTTCCAGCCTCGAAGGATGCGCCTCCGCCGCGGACTCAAAATTGGCCGACGTCACGTGTAGAGCCCCAGGCTAACGGCACAGGCGCCCGCTGGTGCACCTGGCGCGCGCCTGACGCAGGACGAATGTCGCAAACCCGACCAAAGCGTCTGGTTTGCGACATTCGTTTTGGAACTATGGCTTTGCGACGATCGCCGTCGGGATCGTTACGAGTGACGTCCGCGCTCGCGATAGCCCCCCTCGTCACAGTGACGGGGGCGCATCGAGGCAGGGCGCGCGCTCAACCGGCCTGCGGCGCCCTCGACCCGGCCTGCGGCGTGGTGTCGGGTGCCGGGGTTCGTGAACTAACGCCATTGTCTCACCGTGACGCCGCCGAGCAACGTAACGGGCGGATGGAGCGCTTTGGCGGCTTCGCCAGGCCCGAACTGGAGCCGCCAAGTGCCGTCGTGGCCGTGCCGCACACGCCCCCATCACGACGGCGAGTTTCTGCGCCGTGTTAACGGCGCGCTTCGAAGATGAGGTTGAACGGCGTCTCGGTCGCGCGCCGAAAGTGTGTAAAGCCTGCCCGATGCAGCACGTCGGCCAACCGTGCCTGCCCGGCTTGGGCTCCCAGCACGAGTTTGCCCCCTTCGGAGATCGCGTGGGCGCAGCAGATCAACGTCGAACCCGTGTAATAGAGTTGTCCCACCGGCGACAAGTTGTCCTCCGTCCGATCGTGGGCGAAGGGCTCGACCAGCATCACCGTGCCCCCCGGCGCGAGGACGCGGTTGGCGCGCTCGACGGCGGCGATCGGATCCCCCATGTCGTGGAGGGTGTCGAAGTAGCAGATCAGACCGAAGTTCTCGGCGGGAATGTCGGTGGCCTTGGCGACGTGGAACTGTACTCGTCCCGAAAGCCCCGCGCGCTCGGCCAACTGGCGTGCCTCGCTGATCGAGGCCTCGTGGACGTCGAAGCCGTAGAAGCGAGAATTGGGAAACGCCTCGGCCATGAGCAGCGTCGAGTGCCCATAGCCGCAACCCACGTCGGCCACGGTGATCCCAGCCTGCAAGGCCTCCGTCACGCCGGTCAAGGCCGGCAACCAACTGTTTACCAGATACGCGCGATAGCCGTTGCGGTAGAACGCCGCTACGCCGCAGGCTAGCCGCGGATCGTGTTCACCCCAGGCCACCCCTTTTCCGGTGCGAAACGCTTCGAGCGCCTTGTCTTCGTCGAACCAGAGCGCCGCAGGGACGTTCCAAGCCGGGGTCAGGTAATAAGGGCTGTCCTCGTTCACTAGAACCATCGATTGCTCGTTCGGCAGCTCGTACGTGTCGCTGCCCGCGTGGTAAGACAAGTAACCCGCGGCAGCCTGAGCGTTGAGCCACTCGCGGACGTAGCGCTCCGCACACCCCGTCTGTCTAGAGAGCTCACGGGAGCTCTGCGGCCCGGCGCCGACCATCGCTTTGTAGAGGCCCAGTTTGGAGCCGATGCTCACCATGAGGCCCGTATAGGCGCCGGTGAGGTCAGCCAGAGCCCGCGCGGCGAACGCGTCCAGTTTCGTTTGATCAATCGTTGCGAGATTCATACACTATCGTCCTTCCTTGCTCACCCAACTGGTGAGGCAAGAAGACGTTAGGGATGTTCCCTCGTCGTTTGCAGAGTCAGAACGACCCGAAACCGGTCCGAACGTGCCACCGGGTCTCGCGGTCGTCAGCGGAGCACACCATGGCAAAACAAACTACTCACGCCGGTTCCCAGTCTCTGCACGTGAGTCTCGTCGCGATCCCGGACGCGGTGCTCTCCACCTTGGCGGGGATCTTCGACGTAATGAACGGACCGGCGCTCACTCAGTTGATGAGCCCCGGCACGCCCGCGCCGTTTCGCGCCGAGATCGTCGGTATCGAGACGGGCCCGCTGATGTTGGCGAGCGGAATACCCATCGACATACAGCGTGCCATCGCGACCATCGACGCGACCGACATCGTGATCGTGCCGTCGGTGCTGCTGTCCTCCGAGGGCTGGCGTAAGGGGCGATACCCGCAATTGGTGCAGTGGATCACGCGCATGCACAAACAAGGGGCGGTGCTGTGTTCGGCTTGTTCCGGCATCTTTCTGCTCGGTGAAACGGGGATCTACCGCAACCAAGATGCCACCGTTCACTTCGGTTACGCCGCCCAGCTCTCGTCCCTGTATCCGGACGTCACCGTACACCCGGAGCGCGTGTTGGTCATCGCTGGGCGGCGCGAAGAGCTGGTGAGTTCGGGCGCGTCGACGACATGGCACGACCTCGTGCTGTACCTCACCGCGAGGTACGCCGGCGCCACCACGGCTCAGGAGGTCGCGCGACGTTTTGCGCTGCAATGGCACCAGGAAGGGCTCACACCGTTCATCGTCTTCGAAGGTAAACAGGACCACGGCGACGGCGAAATCGTGAGCGCCCAGAAGTGGTTGAGCCGCCACTTTGCGGTCGCGCACCCCGTCGACGAGGTGATCAAGCGTTCCAAGCTGGCGGAGCGCACGTTCAAACGGCGCTTTACGACGGCCACGGGATTAACGCCCATCGCCTACGTGCAACGACTCCGCATCGAGGACGCCAAACGGCGGCTCGAACGGACCGACGAAGCTGCAGAAGAGATCAGCTGGCGGGTGGGTTACGAAGATCCCGCGTTCTTCCGACGCTTGTTCAAACGGGTTACCGGAATGGCGCCGGGGGCTTACCGCAAACGCTTTCGCATTCCGGACTTCGCTCGCTGACGCGGCGCTCTGCGTAAACGACCGAGCATGGCACGATGGAACCGATGACGGGTCGGTCCAGCACTGCCGCCGACGAGCGATAACGCCCATGTTGGCGTCGTCGGACCAAGTCGTCGTGATCGCGGTGAGACCCACCGCGGAGGCCTCACTTGTGCTGACGGATCCCATCGAAGGTTAGGAGACTCTCATGTTTCGTTCGTCAATCAAAACCCGTCTAACGCTACTCGTTGCCCTGGTGGGCTCAGTGAGCGTCACTCATCAAAACACCGCCTGGGCCACGCCCAGCGAAAAGGCATGGTGTGCCGACCGCTGCGATCAAGTGATCTTGGATTGGAACGTGGAAACCCACGCCGTGATCAAGGCAGCCACCGGCTATGCCGACCCCATGGCGGCGAGTCGCGTTTTAGCCATGGTCCACTTGGCCATGCACGATGCAGTGAACGCGATCGAGCCACGTTTCGCGGCGTACGCCTATTCACCCAAGAGCGGCGCCCACTCGCGCCGTGCTGACGCCGCGGTCGCGGCGGCGGTCGCGGCACACGATGTCTTGTTGGCATTGTTTCCGGCGCAGCAACCGTTGTTGACGGCGCGTTTGGAAGCAACGCTGCTCGACGCAGGCGTCGGTGACGGCGTGGCGCAAGGTAAGCAGGCCGGTGCTGCGGCGGCAGCGGCCGTGCTCACCAAACGTCAGAACGACGGCAGTAACGGAAGTGAGACATACACTCCCGGCACGGAACCCGGGAGGTATCGCTACACGCCCGAGTTCGACTTCTTGGCCGCACCTCACTGGGGCACGGTTACCCCGTTTGCGTTGCCTTCGCCCAGTCAGTTTCGGGTGGCGCCGCCGCCCGCCTTGGACAGCGAGACTTACACGCTGGCGTTCAACGAAGTGAAGGCCACCGGCAGCAAAGCCGCCGACGCGGAGCGCACCGAAACCCAAACCGAATACGCCGCGTATTGGTACGAGTTCTCGGACGTTGGCTGGAATCGCATCGCGCGCAACGTCTCACGAGAGCGACCACAAGACCTCTGGCAACGCGCTCGCACGTTCGCCTTGCTCAACGTGGCCATGGCGGACTCGTACATCGCCGGCTGGGACTCCAAGATGTTCTACGACTTCTGGCGACCGGTGACGGCGATCCGTTTGGCTGACGAAGACGGCAACCCGGACACGATCGCCGACGCCCAGTGGAGCCCGCTGCTCGTGACTCCACCCGTGCAAGACCACCCTTCGACGCACAGCGTCCTCGGAGCCGCTGCCGCGGCGGTCCTCGCGCGCTCCTTTGGCACGGATCGGGTGCGGTTCACGATGGCGTCACCGACGGCACTGCCCGACGCTCCGACGCGCACGTTTCCGAGCTTCAGCGCCGCCGCTTGGGAGAACGGTGACTCACGGATCCGAGCGGGCCTGCACTTTCGTTTCGCGGTGGATGCCGGCTTGAACATGGGCCATCACATCGGCAACTACGCGGCGCGAACGATGTTGTATCCCATCGGTCTGTTTCCCAAACGCTAGCACCGCAAAAGGGCGCGTGAGCGAAGGACGCCGCGGCCTTCGCTCACGCCTCGCGAAAACGACCGCCTCATCCCCGTTGGGCGGGCGTTTTTCACATCGCAACCGGTTTTGAGACTTGCTCGAAGTCGAATTGCTCACCTGTTGCACTGGTCTCGGGTTCTGCAGGGTCAGCTCGGCGCGCAGCGCGGTGTTTTGCCACGCTGAGTCTCACTTGTTAGGCGCGACGTCTCACCGCCAATAAGTCACGAAGGCGACTATCGCTCGGGAGCGCTTGCCGCGCCGAGACAGCACCCTAGAGATCGAGGAGAAGCTCGGCGCGATTGGCTCGCGCCGAGCCAATCCGCAACCCGCCCATGACCGAAACCATTTACGATGCCCTGCGTGAAAGTCACGAGATCCAACGCGCCATGTTCCGCAAAGTGCTGCGCTCCAAAGCCGGCAGCACGGAGCGATCGAGCTTGTTTCGCGAACTGTGCGCTGAATTGAGCGCCCACGAGGCCGCGGAAGAGCGTTACCTCTACGTGCCCATGTTGATGGACGATCTCGGCCTGGACGCGTCGCGACACGCGCTTCACGAGCATCACGAGATCGACGAGCTCATCGAAGCCGTCCAAGCGCTCGACCCTGCTCACGATGCTTGGCTGGCGAAGGTACACGAGCTGTCAAAAGAGGTGCACCACCATCTTCGGGAAGAGGAGCGCAAGTTCTTCCAAGTGTCCGGGAAGATCTTGAACGACCGCCAGAAGCTGCAACTAGCCACGCGTTACCGGCGCGATTACCATCGCATGCACCGGCTGCTTGGAGCGTAGCTCGTCGACGACTGAGCCGACCAACCGTGATAGCCGCGAACTGGGAAAGCCGCGTTCGGAGTGGTATCGTCGCTCTGCTCCAAAGCCGTCGACTCCCGGATGAAAGCGCCCGCCCCTGCTACCAAACGCCAATTCGCCAACGTTGGCGTTGCCAGCAGCGGACCGGGGACGAAGGTGCAGAGCAAAACCGAGCACTGGTTCGTCTACATTTTGAGGTGTGGCGACGATACCCTGTACACCGGCGTTGCACGCGACGTGCAGGCTCGCCTGGCGGCGCACGCTTCCGGGCGGGGCGCTCGGTACACTCGGTCGAGGGGTCCTCTGAAGTTGTGCAAGACTCGACGTTGTGCGACTCGGGGCGACGCGTTGCGGCTCGAATACGCCATCAAGCAGCTATCGCGCCGTGACAAGGAACAGCTGCTCGTCGGTCGACGTTTGGCCACGTTCGCTCGCCGTGTGAGCGAACGGACGACGGCACTCATCGGCGATGCGGGTCCGCCGCGCTGCTAGCCGCTGGTGCATAACGCCGCAGATTGCGGACGCTCCTCCCATGGTTAAATAAGAGGCCATGGTCTGCCGTGTGTGGTCGGTGATCGTGGCCATGGGGCTCTCGAGTTGTTGTTCCAAAGAAACGCTGATGGCGTGGGGAGCCCGGAGCTCGTTGCCCAATCGGGCGAGCGTCGATGCGATCCCGAGCTCTGACAAGACGTCTGGCATGAGTTCGCGACCACTCGTGGAGGCGCTCGAGTCGACGCACAGCAACGGCTCTAATAGCGCCTCCGAGTTAGCTCCTTCTGCGGCGGAACTCGCCTCACCCTGGGCTTGGTTCAACCGCTGGCGCGGCGACACCTACCCGCTCGACTCCCTGGAACGCCGCGTGGAGCCGCGGTCGACGCCACGCTGTGACCCCAGCGCGCTCGAGCGTTACGCGGGCACGACCGTAAGGTACGCGGGTGGTGTGCTCGTCGAGCCTGCGTTCGTGGAGCGTCTCACCCGCTTCGAAGCGATCGTGAACGAGGTCGCGATCGAGGTCTACGGTCGCCCGCCTAGCCGGCTGGTGCACGCCGGCGCCTACGCGTGCCGGAAGTCGCGCAATCGAGCCACCCGGCTCAGCGAACACGCGCTTGGAAACGCGCTCGACGTCGTTGGGTTCAACTTCAACCCGGCCTCCAAAGTCCAACGCTCGACCACACCTCCGTCGATTCGGGGCGCCTTTCGAGTCACGGTTGGGCAACACTGGCAAGCGGAGCGCACCGAGCTCGGCCGTCTGCACCGACACTTCTTGCGCACACTTGCCGATCGCGTGGTCGCCGAAGACGTGTTTCGCGTCGCGTTGGGACCGAGCCATCCCGGACACTCGGACCACTTGCATTTCGACATGTCTCCTTGGAACTACACTCACCTGTGAGACATGTGGCGGCAAGCAAACGGCCCGCGCCGCACGACGTGTGCGGTAGCGCACCACTTCGCCACGGGCTGAGCGATTCTGACTCAGCCTCGCCCACGAGATCGGCATGAGAGCCGCCGGGACCACGAGGCGCTCCGTTGCCCAATCCGGCACAGTTTTCGCTTCATCCCTGGCATGCGACCCGTCAAACGCATCCCCTGGACAGCCGTCGTCAGCGTATGCCTCGGCTTGGGGGCGATCGCCGTCGTAGGCGCACTTCTGTTCTTCGTTTTCGGAAACCCACGGACCGTAAACCCGGGCGCGGCATTGTCGGAGCTCATGGATTGGAAGCCGGCAAAAGTGGTCACCGGATCGGCGGCTCCGCAACCGACTGCGCGCCCAACCGCCCCCGTGGTCGCAGCGCCGCAAGGGCAACCCCGCGTGGACGAAGCGAACGCGGACGCGGAGGAGCGCGTCCCCGCCGTGGTCGTCCTTGCGGCGCTACCGGAGGCGAGCGCGACCGTCACGGCGCCAGTCGCCTCCGCGACGGTTGCGGCGAACACCACCGCGGCAGCGACGAACCTCGCGGTGACCGCGCCGTCAACGACAGCCGCGACGACCACGGCGGCACTTGGCGCCACGGATACGGAGCCTGACCTCACGGGCTCCACTGCCGGGGACACCGAAACTGCCGCGGACGGCGACGCCGTTCCTGCTATAGACCCACCGCCGGGAGCAGCCCAAGGGGTGACCTACTGCGGGGCGATGACGTGTTTCGTGGGACTCAAATGCTGTTGCGACAGCTGCGTTCCCTTCGAGCAGGAGTGCAACCCGCGGAGTTGCGCGGCTCAGTCGGGTTTATCCATCAGCGTTCCCTGCGGGATGGACCTCTGTGATCCCGGTGAGGTGTGTTGTGACGCGCGCTGCGGAGAGTGCGCGCCGATGGGCCAATGTCCGGAGACGCCCTGCGAGTGAAGCCTCTACGAACTGTTCGGCTGGTGACCCCGTCGCAGTCCGAGCCGCCCCTTCCGTGAGGGCGCCGTACTGCTACTTGGGCGTCGCGCTACCGCCGGTGGGGCAACTTCATTGCCAAAGTTAGGCGTGAGACGTCGACGGTAGTCAGCGAACCTCGGCAGGCCAGACCGCGACGCAGGCCGAGTTGGCGCGGACCAAATGCGTGCGAGTTGACGGCCCGAGGAGAACGCGGCACGCTGCTGAACACGATGCACGACACGCCGACCGCGGGTGAGTCACCTTTCGCCGATGAGCACCGCGGCGCCAACGCCAGCGCGCTCGGCCACTACGCCGCGTTCGCGGGTCATCGAGCACGACTGACGGAGCTGGTCGTCCGGGCAGCGCCTGCGTCTGAACCAGGCTCGTTGTGCGTGCTCGGTGCCGGCAACTGCTTCGATCTGGCTTTGGACACGATCGCAGAGCACTACGCCCAGCTCCACCTCGTCGATGTGGACGAGGCCGCGCTCCGCCGGGCCGCGGATCGGCAAACGCCCACCGTGCGATCGCAAATCACCACCCACGCGCCCGTAGATCTTTCGGGGATGCACCACCGCCTGAATCGCTGGGCGCGCGGTGAGCTCACACCCGAGGAGTTGGTGACGCACACCGAACGCACGGCGGTCGCGGTGGCCGAGCGTTTGGACCGGACCTTCGACGTCGTGGTGTCGGCCTGTATGTTGAGTCAGATGCAGCTCGACGTGGTCCAGGCCCTGGGCGACCGGCACCCGTTGCTCCACGCCGTGAGTTGGACGCTCACCGTCGCTCACTTGCGCACGCTCGCTGCGTTGACGAAGAATGGCGGCACAGCGTTGTTTGCAACGGATGTCACCGGTAGCCCGATCTTTCCGCTCGCTGAGCAATACGAGTGCGAGGCTGGCCTGTCGTTGCTCGCGTCCCTCGCGCGGGACGGTCGGGTGTTCGATTTCGCGCATCCGGGGCGTATTGCGGCGCTGCTCCAGGATGACCCAGCCCTCCGCGCCGCGTTCCCGAGCCAGACCCTCGCCGATGCGTGGGTCTGGCAAAACGGACCCGACATGCGCTTTCTGGTTTACGGGGCGAGCTTGACGAGAGCTCGCTGATTGGGCGAGCGCCCACACTCGGGCGGGCGCTCGCCCAACGCGCGCTGACTAACCTGCGGCCGGCTTCTCCCAAAGTCCAGCAATTGGCCCTGCCCCATTGCGCTGGAACTTCTCCGTGGCCTCGGGCAGCGCGCCCAAGGGATCGTCGTGCTGGAACAAGGCTTGCGCGATGGTGAGGTACACGTCCACCTGGGGGCGCGCGTTGTTCTCGAAGTTGAGGAACTGCCCGCCCTTCATGCCGAGACCCTTGCCACCGAAGATCAACGACGGTTTCGGGCCGCGTGCGTGAGACGGATCCCCCACCTCCGTGACGTAAGGCACGACGGTGTAGTCGAGGATGCTGTTTCCCCAAGCGTCTTTGGCGTCCTTGAACGACTGCAGGATGTCGGCCGTCTTTTGATTGTACCAGGTGTTGATGCTCACCAAGAACTGGTACAGAGACGCGTCAGCGCTAGTGCCGGTCTGCGGTGGTCCGTTGAAGAAGGACTGCGATCCAATGCGATGACTCATTGGATGGTGCATGAAGCTCCGCTCTGGATCCGCCGGATAACGTCCCTTGAAGGATACGTGGTTGGTTCCGGGCGACCATTGGAACGTCGCGACGCGCACGATGTCGCACTGGAACGCCGCCAAGATCACTGCGGCGTGAGCCTTGCCGATGCGCTCGTGGACGTCCTCGTCCGACGTGGAAGTGGCCTCGTTGCCGTAGTTGAACTTCGAACCGGTTTGCCCCTTGAGCGATGGATCGGGTTCGGCCGGCACCATACAGGCCATATTGTCCATTCCTCCTCCACCGGACGTGAGGGTGTCGGAGAGCTCGTTCTCCACGGCGCGCACCGCCGTGGCGTGGGCGTCGATCTTGTCGAGTTCACTCGACGGCGCCAGTGTCCGCAGCGCCGTCAGCTCGCGCAGTGAGTGGTCGAGCACGCTCTTGCGTGCCTTCAGCGCCTTCAACGCCGCTTCTTGGTTGGCGTCGGTTCCGCCGCCTGGGATGAAGTTGCTGAACAACTTGGCGTACGCGTTCGCCGGGCTCAACTCGGGCAAGTTGGGGGTGAACTCGGTGATGTTCTGGTTGGCGGGGTTGGCGGCCCGAATCGACCGCGTCTGGTAGTCGGGCGTGTCCGGGATCCCTTCGCCGTAGGACAGACATTGCGTCGACGTCTCGAGCGAGTCCACTCGCGCGTCGGCCAGCGTGTTGATGTATCCCGCCGCACCCTGCTTGAGGCCTGGCACGTGTTTGAGGAAGATCTGATCGAACGACGGACCGCCGGCTACGCCGTCGTCTGCTTCACCACCATTGGCGCGCGTGCCCGGCGCGTTGGCGCACGTGGTCGTGAACGGCGTCCCTGCCTCGTGTCCCCCGCCCCCCGGGCAGCTCAGGCGGTCCTGCAGGCCGTAGAGCACGATCATGTCGTCGCGCAGCGCGGAGAATGGTTCGAGGATCGGCGACAGTGTGAAATCGGTCTGCCCGCCTTGAGGCAAATAACTCTGACGATACGTCCCGATCGGGAAGTGTGCGAGCAACATGCGCGCAGGAGACGACGCGCCTTGAGCCGCCGCTTCCATGTTGCGCAACAACACCTCGAGGCCGAAGGCCCCGCCAATTCCGGCGATGAACGACCGGCGTGCCAAACGATAAGCTCTCATGGGGTAACTCCTGCGCTCCGCTGCGTGAAGGACTCGGACATCGCCACCTCGCGGAGCAGCGAACTCAAACTCTTGTCCGTTTGAAGGTAACGCTCGACGATGGCCTCGGTGGCGCAGCTCGTGGGCGTCAATTGTGAACCCTCGGCCATCGCCCAGTTCAGCATGTTGCGAGCAAAACAGGCGTCGAACCCTGGGTTCGAGGCGATCTTGCTTTGCATCTCGACCGCGTCCGCCGCAACGTCGTTGTCGAACAGTGGCGGCAACGTAACACTCGGATCGATCGGACGACCCTCCGGATCTAGCGTGCGGTAGCGGCCGATGATGTCGTAGGAGTCGAGCGCCAGGCCGTAGGCGTCGAACACGAGGTGGCACGACGAGCACGGCGCAGTGGAGGTACGGTAATCGGCCCGTTCACGCTCGGACGCCGTCGCCAGCGCCAAACCGGCTTCCTCGATGAGCTCCGCGAGCGCGGGTTGCTCGGGGAATGGCGGATTGGTCTGACACAAGAGCGCCTTGTTGACGACCAACCCCCGCGCCACCACGGAAGGCACGTCGGGGCGCGAGTTCGAAGCCAAAAACCCGACTTGCGTGAGGATGCCTGCGCGGTTGTCGGGCAACTGCGTCTCGACGAACTGAGACTCGTCCGCCGCTGCTCCGGGAGGAAGCTGGATGCCGTAGAGCGGCGCGAGCGTCGAGTTGATGTACGAGGTCTTCGACGTCAAAACCGACGACAGCGGGCCGTTCCACAACGTCTGGCCCAGGAACAGCTCGAGCTCGTGGTAGGCCGACTCACGCACGCCCGTGTATGGACGCTCGGGTGTCCCCGAAGTAAACGCCGGGTCGTCAATTTTGACAGAGGCTAGCGTATCGAGCTGGAAGTACGAGAACATCGCGCCGGTGAGGTTGGTGCGCGCTACGTCCGTGGCCAAGATCCGGTCGACCTGAGCGCCGATCTGTTCGCGCGAAGCGAGCCCGCCGGTTGCGGCCGCCGCGAGCAACTCCGCGTCGGGTGGGCCGTCCGTCAAAAAGTAGGACAGCGCGCTCGCGAGTTCGTAGGGCGTGAGCGGGCCCGCCTCGGTGGGAGACGTGCCGAGTTCGGTGCGGTACAAGAACTGTTGCGCCTGGAGAATCGCGTACACGCTGTATTGGACTGCATCGCCGACGTTGCCGTCGATTGCCTCGACCTCGCTGTACACTTGGTCCAACGACGCGGTCTCACTGGCCGTGAGCGGCCGCCGGTAGGCGCGCTCAGCCAGCGCCCGAACGAATCCTTGCGCGCACTCGCCGGTCAACGGCTCTGCGCAGCCGGTGACGGCGCCGAGGTGTTCACGCGTGTAGCTTGCCACGTGTTGCGCTATCAGATCTACCTTCTGCCAGAGGCCCGTCGTGATGGTGCTGCCTTCTTGCGGGCTCGACAGTGGCGGGAAAGTGCGCGCCACGGGTGAATCGAAGCCGATTTCGAACTTGGCGTCCACCTCTTTGCCGAGTTCGTCCCCGAACAGCACGTGGAGCGTCCGCGACAACTGGTTGAAGCTGAGGCGCACGATGCGTTTGCTGTCCGTCACCTCGTCGCCCTGGCACGTCACGGCCGGCGGAGGGGTCGGCTCCGTTCCGGTTGGAGTGGCGGTCGGGGAAGGCGTCCCCGTGGGCGGGACGACTCCGGGTGTTACGCTAGAACCAGTAACAGGAGGCACCACGCCCCCGCCCCCCGTGGGGTTCGGCGCGGTCGACTCGGGGGCAGATGGGTTCGTCGACCCAGTGGGGGAACTCGAACACCCCAACACGCACACGAGGGCGCTCGCTACGTGCGCCACCCTCGTCAGGCGCAGATCTTTAACGCGTCGCATTATCGGATACTTTCTCCAACCAGCCAAAGTAGATGTCGCCCCCGAGGGACCACGTAACTCGGCAATGGAGTAGCACCCTCGAACCCGGCGAGGAATCGACGGGCAACACCCCTTCTTTCGATTCCGAGTGCCGCCTCGCGACAGTCAGACTGTGTTGTTCTAGGGGTCGTTCAACGGGGCCGCGTGGCTGCCGGGTGAGGTGCGCCGACACGGCAGCCGCGTGTACCGTTCGGAGCAGTCGACTCGGGCCGGGCACACAACGAGTTGGCGTGAACCCGCGGTCACTCGCACATCGATACGTTTCCACCCGTCACGTTGATGGCGCTGCAACCGTTGCTTCCGAATTCGTTGCACCAATCCTGGCGAACGCTCGCGCCGTTGGTCAACGTCAAGTTCTGTATCGTGACGTCTTTCGACGGTGGGTAAACCCCTTCGTTGGTGTTGTCCGTGTCGTTGGTCAGCTGGACGAGGCCACCGGAAACGGTACCCCCCACCGCGGCGATCACCGTGTTGTAGGTGTTCTGCATGAGGATCGACGTGTTGCCCGTGTCGGCGATGTCGATCTCGTCGATGACGAGCCCACCACAACCCGATACCGAGAAGATCCCGCGGCCTCCGCCGCGCGCCGTCACTTTCCCGACGTGGACGTTGCCATCGGGAAAGTCGCTCCCCACCTTCCCGACGCTATTGGCCACGCGAAAAGCCGCGTACCCCGTGCCGGTTGCGCAGTCCGTACACGTCACCGAACCGACCTCGGCGTTCACCGATCGATTGAGCAACAAGCCGCACTCTCCCACGTCGTCGCCTTCGACGCTGCCGATCGTGATCCCGTCGATGCCGTAGGTTTCCACGATGTGGCTACCCATCCCGGTCCCGTAGACGTGGTCGATCGTCAGGTTGGTGTTGAACTCGTTGGTGGAGCCGGCGTCCGGGCCGCTATCGACGCGGATGCCGATGCCTGCATCTCGGGTCAGGTGAAGCGATATCTGTCCCAGGTGAACATCGTTGGTCTCGCGAAAGAAGAGCCCGTATTGCGGCGCCCCGGTCAAGCGCAAGTTCGGGATGTCGATGTTACTCGCGCCGCGCGCGAAGAACGGTGACCGATCGGAGCCCGAAGCCGTCCCGGCGACGTTCACGGTACCGCACACGTTCAGCACCGTGTAGCTCGGGATGCGCAGCTGTGCGCTCGCGGAGACCTCGCCGTCTCCCAGCACCAGAATGCTCTCCTTGCTGGTGCGCCCATTCGAGAGCGCGCCGTAGGCCTCCGTGAGCGCGGTTTCCAAGCTGTCGCCTGAGTAAACCTGGGAGCCGCCTTTCGTCACCGTCCAGGTGGTGCCCTCTTTGCGCGCGACCACGTCGTAGTCCGCCGGGTCTGCTGTGTCGCATGGGTAAAAGTCGTTGCCAACCGGCGCGGAGGTATCGCCCCCCTCACTGGACATGCCCGTGCCGCCACCGTTCGGGTCACTCGCCACGGGTTCGGTCGACGAACCGTCCGAGCCGTCCATGACCGAAACCTCCGACCCGTTCGAAGTCGCGCCCTCCGTATTTTGAGGCACGGTGGAGGGGGAGGTCGAGCTGGTGCTGGGCGACGTCGTGGGCGCCGTACCCGCTGGCGTGGTGGGCGTCGGGGCGCCAACCGTTGGACTGCCTGACGTCGGCGTCGCGCTGTTACTGGTGTTGCTCGCCCCGACGTCGGAACTCGTCGTGCCAGACGGGGCGGGCATTTCACTCGGAGCCGCCCCCGAACTGCAGCCTGCGGCAACGAACAAGGCGATGACAACGGCAGCCTGAACCCGACCGTTCGACCCAGAACCAGCGAGCGCAGAGCGTGGCAACGACATGACGACATCATAGGCAAAGCGCTGCCTCATTGCTCAGGCCCGCTCGCGCCAAACGCGCGTCTTTCCGGCGCTGCAAGAACAATGGCGTCGTGATGTCAGCAGGTGCGACGGCGCTAATCTGAATTGGCAACGCTTCGATGCGATTCGCCGCCGCGATCGAGGGCGCGCGAAATGAAACAACGCCCCGTATGCATGCACGAAGTGCCCGCGGCGCCCAACAGCGGTGGTGACGCCCGCTCATCCGGGGCTCCATCCACGCGCGACTGGCCGCTGCTCCCACTGGGAACGACGGGGCGACGACTCACGCGACGCACCCCGTGAGACAGCGGCTGCAGCCAGCGAAACCTGGCAGGCCAGACCGCAGTGTAGGCCAGGCCCGGGCCACGGTCGGACCGAGTCAAGGTAGGGTCCGTGTCCCAGTATTGGCAGATCCGCGCGCAGAGCAAGCCACCGCGCCGAGGGTTCGTGGTAGCAGACGTACATGACCGCAAGAGCGACGACAACAGGCTCGAACTTGGTCCCATCCGACGCGTTTGGTTGCATCGCGAGGGCGCGGCTTCGTCTCGCCAGCACGCTCTGTATTGGTCTCGCGTGTTGCCAGCCGGCCCGACCGGCCGCCACCCACGCCGAAGCGTCTCGAGCGGCAGCCACGGCCGTGTCAGCGGCTGACACGCGCGGCGTTGGGCAAGCTTGCGCCACCGAGTCGACCGCGACGTCACCGGAGACCGCTTCGACGATGCTGAGTGGCTTCGACTGCGCGAAGGTCGAAGTTCCAGCAGCGACTCGGTGTTTATCTTTGGAAGAGACCGCCGAGTCGCCGCTCGCTCCGCCGCCGGCTGGACTGCGCGGCTTTCTACATGGCGGCCCCGAAGGCGCTGCCTGGAACGCGGCGTTCCTCGAGTGCGCAGTCACGGTAAACACGCCCTGCGAGGGTAGCGGCGAGCTCCTATTCTTGCTCGGCACGCACCTCGTGTGGCGCACGAAGCTCGCCAAGACGGCGCGCGGCCACGAGTGCCGTTGGGGCGTCGCGGATGACACCTGGGAAAAGCACTTGGACGAATCCCGCGGACTGCTCTACGATACGACCATGTTCCGCGTCGAATATTCACACGAGTGCGAAGCGGGTGAACGCGAGTTCGACCGGGACGCGTTCGTTGCCGGGTTCGCGACGGGAGAATGACGGCAGCGGGAAGGCAACCGGTGGTCTACGACGAAGTCATCTCGAACGAGGGGCTGTCGCTGGCGATGGAGTTCGGCGAACACTGGCTGCAGCCGATCCAGGCGCGCCTGGGCGAGCTGTTTCCTCACCTGTCCCAGGCCGAACTCGACGCCTACGACGCGCACTGCCGCGATACCATGGATGAGGGACACTCCTTGGTCGCCTCCGTGCTCGTCGAATGTGGGGGCCCAACGGAAGACGCCCAACCGCGGTTTCGTGAGCGTCTGCTGTCGAAGTATGCCTGGATCTCGCCGAACAATGCCGGAAGGTTGTTCTCCCAAGGTTGCTACTATGCGCTGAAGTGACGCGTCTTGGCCGCTCGTCACGCGTAGCGGTCGAACAAGGCCGGGTCGTCGGCGTGCGTTCGCGCCGTAGCGCGCGTGAGTTTGCCCTGTTTCACGAGCCGCGCGAGGTCTTTCTCCAAAGGCAACATGCCGGCGTCTTTGCCCGAGTGCACGGCGACGTTGAGTTGCTCCGTCTTGCCTTCGCGGATCAAGTGAGCCACGGCAGGCGTCACGATCAGAACTTCAGCCGCGACCACGAGACGGCCTTTGGTGGAGTTGCCACGGGCACCCTCGCCGTCGGCCCGGATCAAGCGCTGGGAGATCACGGCGCGCAAGCTGTCCGCCAGTTGTCCGCGCACCTGACGTTGCGAGGCGGGCGACACTTGGTCGACGATGCGTTCGATCGCCGAGCGCGCGGTCCGCGAGTGCAAACTGCTCCAAACCAGGTGGCCTGTTTCAGCGGCCGTGAGCGCCAACCCGATCGTCTCTGCGTCTCGCATTTCGCCGATCACGAGCTCGTCCGGATCTTCCCGCAGAGCGTCGCGGAGCCCCGCTGCAAAGCTCGTGACGTGTTGTCCCACCTCCCGTTGGCGCACCAACGAGTGGCTGCCGGCGTCAAACACGTGTTCGATGGGGCTCTCCAAGGTGATCACGTGACGTGGCCGCGCGTGAACTCGCTCTTGGAGCATCGCGGCCAAAGTCGTGCTCTTGCCGGACCCAGTCGTGCCACAGATCAACACGAGGCCATGGTTGAGCTCGCCGATCCCCACTACTTCCGCAGGCAGCCCCAGCCCACCCACAGCGGGCGGTCGCACCGGCAAAAATCGGATCGCGGCGCACAGGCCCGCTCGGGCGCGGAACACGTTGATCCGAAGTCGCGCTCGTGCTTCGAAGGTAGCGGCTAAGTCGACGGCCTTGCCTTCCGCCACGGCGCGCGCCTGGTCCGCGGTCAAAATGCGCGACACACCCTCGAAGTTACCACCCAGGTTCACGAGCCCGAGTGCGTTGCGCAGCTTCGGGCTCTCGTCGTCGGTGAGGTGCAGGTCCGTAGCGCCCGAGTCGAGCGCGTGGCGGAGCAGTTTGGCGAACTCTGGCTCGTCGAGCCACGTGGGCGCTGCCGCGCCGAGACTCGGACCCAAACCAGGTTCTGGGGCGAACCGCTGCGAGCTCGGCCGAGGTGCTTCGATCGGGACTTGGTCGACGCTCGGCGCGACGGGGCCTCCTGACGGCTTCGTCTTGCCCGCAGACCGCCCAATCTGGATCCGGACCAGCGCTTCTGGGGCGAAGTCCCCGTCGATCTCGAGCTGGAACGAGCCGTGGCTTTTGCTTCGGTAAGTAAACAGCGACGCCTTGCCGCCGCCCTGCGCGTGAGCCGTCGCCATGCGGCCGCACAGGGTCTGGAGCGTCGCATTGGAGGTTTCGGGGAGCGTGACCCGAAGCTTGCGCTCCCCGAGTCGTGCCACCGGTTCGCTATTGCTTTGCAATAGCAACTGGTCCCCTCCGAGCTCGACCAGCACGTTCAGCAGACCGTCCAGGGCTTCCCCCGCAAACTCGTGTTCCATACGACGATTCTAAAACACCGGGGCCACCAACTCCATTCCGCCGGTCCATCCGCGACGACTGCCCTGTCACGGTCCGGGAGCTCGAAGTCGGGACCAGGTCGCGAGCCAGATCGGGGCGCTCGGGTCCCGTGGTGCCCCACCGCACCGGTGAGGCGGTGTTTTCCCCGGACCTGTGTTAGAGGGCGCCTCTCACCCCATGGTCCAACGCCAGTTGCCCCTCTGCCGCCGAGACATCGACGTCGTCGCCTTCGACTTCGACGGCACGCTCGCCGACACCGTCCACGCGATCGAAGCGACCGTGCAGGCAACGTTGGCGTCGCTCGGGTTGCCGTCGATCGCGCGGCATCAGCTCCAACCATTGATCGGTGTGCCGCTCCGCGACGCGTTCCTCGGCCTCGGTGTTGCCGACCTGCAGCTCGCCACGTGTATCACGCGTTACCGTGAGTTGTTCAGTGCCTCTGCCCACACGGTCGCGCTGTTTCCGGGCACGCTCGACTGCCTGTTGGAACTGCGTCGTTTGGGGCTCGAGCTCGCGGTGGTGTCGAGTCGTGGCCGCTCGTCGCTCGGTCTGCTCCTCGATCGGCTGGAGGTGACGGGTTACTTCGACTTGGTGCTCGGCGACGAGGATGTGGCGAACAAGAAACCCGCGCCGGACCTCGTGTTGGCTACCGCCGCCCATTTCGGCGTCGCGCCGCAACGGATCTTGGTCGTCGGGGACACGACCTACGACATCGAGATGGGGCACGCCGCGGGCGCCCGCACCTGCGCCGTCACCTACGGCAATCACGACGAAGCTCGCCTTGGCACCGCGCGCCCTCACCACTCGACGAGTTGTCTCTGGCCCTTGGCAGGATGGCTCACGCCATGACCTCGTCCTCAGCCCCCACACCTTCGCAGGAGGCCCCCGCTCCCGATGCGTCGGCGCGAGTGCCGTCGCGACAAGACGACCACGGTTCCCGCGTTCCGCGCCGCCCCGAGATCCTCGCGCCAGCCGGCACCGAAGAGTCTTTCGCTGCCGCGTTGGCAAGCGGCGCGGACGCCGTCTACCTCGGTCTGTCCGAAGGTTTCAACGCCCGCGCGAGGTCCACCGCCTTCGATCTTGCAGGGCTGCCGAGTCTCGTGCGGCGCGCTCACGCGGCGAACACCAAACTGTATCTCACCGTCAATACGTTGGTATTCGAGAACGAGCTCGCCAGCCTGGAGCAGTTGCTTCGGGCCGTCACGGAGGCCGGCGTCGATGCGCTCATCGTCCAAGATCCGGCAACGGCGCTGCTCGCCCAGCGAGTGGCTCCGAACCTGCGGCTCCACGCGAGCACGCAGATGACAATCTCGAGCGTCGAAGGTGCCCGCTTCGCGCAAACCCTCGGGATTGAACGGGTAGTGCTTCCGCGTGAGCTCTCGACCAAGGAGATCGCTCTGTTTACCCGCGACAGCCCGCTCGAGAGCGAGGTCTTCGTGCATGGGGCCCTGTGTATGGCCTGGAGCGGCCAGTGTCTCACGAGCGAATCGTTCTCCGGTCGCTCTGCCAACCGCGGGCAGTGTTCCCAGGCGTGTCGCATGCCTTACGAGGCCGTAGTAGATGGTGAGCGCAAGGAGCTCGGCGATCTGCGTTATCTGCTCAGCCCCGAAGATCTCGCCGCTCACGAAGCGCTGCCCGAGTTGGTCGCGGCGGGCGTCCACAGCCTCAAAATCGAGGGCCGCTACAAGGGCCCCGCTTACGTCACGACCGCCGTCGACTCTTGGCGCAACTGGCGCGAAGCGGTGCTCCGGGGCGTCACGGACGAGGACCGAACGCGCCTGCAGCACGACGTCGAACGCACGCAACTTACGTTCTCTCGCGGCGGCTCGGTCGGCTTCCTGCACGGCGACGACCATCAGACGTTGGTCGTCGCGACGACGCCCAAACACCGCGGCATCGAAGTAGGTATAGTGCAGGAGATCCGGCCGCGCAGCGTCGTGGTCACGACGTCGGCCCCCGAGCGTTTGCGAGAACTCTTGCGCCCCGGCGTCGGCGTCAAGTTCGAGCTGATGGGCCGTTCGAACGTCGAACACGACCCGGACAATGCTCCCGGTGGGCCGCTGTTCGGCGTCGAGTTCGATGCTGGTAGCGGCCCGCGCCCGCAAGCTTCGTCACGCGGGGAAGCGCAGGCGCCGGCGAGGCGATCGCGCGTCGAGCTCCGGTTCGGCCGACCTGGACCCGACTTGTCGCGAGTGCGCGTCGGCGACGCGGTGCGTCTCACCGGTGATCCCGAGATCACACGACAAGCCGAACGCCGGTATCTGCAACCCGCGACCGGCCGAGTTCCCCTCACCTTGCACGTCAGCGGCGCCGTCGGGGAACGCTTGCGGTTGCGCGGTCACGCTGCCGCGTTCCGCCCATTGACGGCCGAGGTGACCACCGAGCTCCCACTGCAACCCGCCCGCGCTGGCGCGGGCTTGAACGCCGATCTCTTGATGGACAAACTCGGCGCGCTGGGCGGCACGCCGTTCCGCTTGACGGCGCTCGACGTCAGCGAGCTCGCCGAGGGCTTGCATCTGCCCGTCTCGGAGCTCAAGAACTTGCGCCGTGCGCTCGCCACCGCACTCCAGGAACGGCTGGAAGAGCCTGTTTACCCGCCACCATCACCGCAACCGTGTCTACCGGCGGTCAAGCGCGACCTCGAATCCGGCGTTTCAGCCGCTTGCGGCCCTGTCGAGCTCGTGCCCTTGTGTCGCACCGAAGAGCAACTGGAAGCCCTGATTGGAATGGGGCTTTCTCGAGGCGCGGAAGTCGAGCTCGATTGGATGGAAATGGTCGGGCTCGGACGCGCCGTGAAACGGGCCAAAGACGCCGGCATGCGTGTAACGCTCGCGACGGTGCGGGTCCAAAAACCGGGTGAGGAGGCGTTCGATCGGCGGATTGGAGGGCTCGCGCCAGAGGCGATCTTGGTGCGGCATTGGGGCGCGCTCATGCACTTTGCAGCGCGGCGCGCCGTCGAGTGCGCGGACGGACGACCTCGGGGTTCGGCGGAACCAGAGACGAGCCCGGCGACGCGACCCCGAGAGCTCACCCTGCACGGCGACTTCTCGCTGAACGTCACCAATTCGCTCACCGCCAACCATCTGCTCCAGCTCGGACTGGAGACCGTCACCGCGTCTCACGATCTGGACAAGCAGCAGCTGCTCGATCTCCTGAACGCGGTGCCGCGGGGGCGCGTCGCGATCACTTTACACCACCATATCGCGACGTTTCACAATTCGCACTGCGTGTACGCGCACTTGTTGAGCAACGGGGCCGACTATCGCACCTGCGGAAGGCCTTGCGAACGCCATCGGTTGGCCCTGCGCGACTATGCTGGCCACGAGCATCCGATGGTCGTGGACGTGAGCTGCCGCAACACGATGTTCAACGCATTCGCCCAAAGCGCCGCGCCGTTGGTGCCGCAGTTGCTCGAGCTGGGTGTCCGTCGCTACCGCGTCGAGTTCGTGTGGGAGACGGGCGAACAAGTGGCACGCACCATGAACGCGTACCGCAAGCTATTGGCGGGCGAGATCAGCGCCAAGGCAGCGCTGGAACACGCCGCGGTTCACGAGCGATACGGGGTCACCACGCCGTTGCGACTTACCAAACGTTGAAGGCTCACAAACACGCCACAGCGCGTTTGAGGCAGTCGACGTCGAACACTTCTCCCAAACGGGCAGACGGCGCGAGTGGTTGCTCCCAAAAGCGCGTCCCGCGAACGCTGCCCGTGCAGTCTCACCCGACTTGGGCAATACGTTCGTGTGTCACCGCCACCAAAATCACACCGCCATCCTGGCAGGCTCACGAGCGCGTGATAGCGTCTCGGCGTGTCGCTTTTTCGACTTCGCGCGGGCTCGACGTGGGCCTCCGCTGGCTTGTCCTCACTCGCGGTCGTCTTGCCGCTGCTCGTCGTGTTCGCCTGGCTACCGGCGATTGACGCCCCTTACCATTACGACGACTACAACACGCCGGTGGGTGACCCCGCCTCCCAGTCGCTCACCAGTTGGTGGCACGTGATGCCGCAGACGTTGCGCCCCCTCACCAAGCTTTCCTACGCACTGGAGTCGAGCCTCGGGGCCACGGACGCGCCCTCGCGACGTCTGTTCAACACGCTGGTGTTCGGCGTGTGCGTCGCGCTGGTGCGCGGCTTGCTGCGACGCGCCGGCGCGTCGCCATGGGTTGCCTTGACGCTCGCCACCGCCTGGGCGCTCCATCCGGTGCACGCCGAAACGATCGTGGCTCTGGCTGGGCGCCCCGTGCTCTTGTGCCTGGTGTTCACTTTGGCCAGCGCGTCGTGCGTGCTCGACCGTCGCCCGTGGTGGGCCCTCGGGTTTGCCGGGCTCGCCGTGTTGGCGCGGGAGAGCGGGCTGCCGTGGCTCGCAGTGTGTGCTGGGCTCAGTGCCGCTCAGCTCGGGTGGTCGAGGCGGCGGTTGGTGCTCGGCGTGACGGCTGCGCTGGCTGTGGCGCTCGGCGTCGTGTTCAGTGTACCGGCGCTGCGCCAACTCGTGATCTCGTCGCTCACGTCGCCGGGCGCCATCAATCGCCTGGGCCTGCAGTGGGCCGCGTTGGCGCGCGGCACCGTCGGTCTGGTAATCACCCCCACGTCGTTCACCCTCGACATGGATTTCAACCCAACGGGCGCAACCCGACTGAGCTGGATCCTGGGCGCATTCGCCCTGTACGGTGGCGCAGCGTGGCTGGCTTGGCGCGGACACGCGAGGTTTCGCCGGGTCGGAGCCCATGCCGAACCCAACGTTCGAGTTTCGGCGCTGCTGTGGCTGTGCCTGGTGATCCCGACCCACAGCGTGATCCCCAAGGTCGATCCGTTCACCGCCCGCCCGTTCTCCGCCAGTTCGGCGCCGCTTTTGGTGTTAGCCCTTGCCGTCGGACTCGCGCTGCACCGGCGTTGGCGTGATGAGCGCGCACCGACGCTGGCAACGACGCTCACAGGAGCCACGAGCAAAACCCCGAGGCCGATCTCGCCTTACCCTTCCCGCGTCGCCGCCTTGACCGCCGCTACGGTGATGACACTCGCCTTGCCGGCGCTCGCCGCCGCTACGCACGAGCGCGCCACGCTCTACCGAGATCCCGTTGCTTTGTGGCGCGACGCCGCCGAACGCAGCTCCCACAAGACACGTCCCTGGGTCAACCTGGGCACTCTGCTGGCCAAGCGTGGCGAGCTCGCGTCCGCCCGGGAGGCATTCGCCACCGCGCTCGGTCGTGACCCGCAGAGCTTCGAGATCCGCGCGCGTTTGGGCGTCGTGAGTCGCCTAGACGCGTTGACCCCGGCCCGAGACGCACCCTGAGCGGAGCGTGTCTCGGTCGCGTCCCATCGGCGCGCTTCGCGCTCGGCGTCAGCTCTCGTCCCTCTCCTTACCACTGATTTTCCCCGGCACTCCCTCGAACCCCAACCCCCTTACTCCCCACAATACGCGTGTCCTCACGATTCAAAACCAAACCCATCCTCGTGTTCCTTGCGATCACGCTGCTCCCATTCGGTGTCGCGTCAGCGGTCGCCAAACAGTGCATCAACCAGGGCGACCCCTGCAATCCGGCGTTGCTCTGCAGTTTCGAAGCCGATCTCGCAGGCAAGGTCGCCACCTATCAAGCCTACCTACGCAATAGCCAGATAACCCGGAAGGCCAAGTCCAAAACTCGCGAGGGCATCCGCTACGACGGCGCTCTCTACGAGGCGGCACTCGCCGAAGCAAAAGCCAAACACCCCACCGCGACCACCCAGGTCCAGCGTCGCGTCGCGGCCGACATCTTCAACCAAAAGTTGCGAGCGTCCCTCGAGGACGAGCTCCCCAAGTTCATGGCTTGCGGCATCCCCAACGTCAACGCGGACAAGACCATCCTCGCATCCTGGGACGGCATGCACACCAGCGAAGACTGCAACATCTACGGCGACGCCGATGGTCGCACCGTACTGCTCGATGATCTGAAGCGGCAGACGCCGGCTTGTCTCGAGATCTTCGAGCGCGACGTCGGGCACGAAAAGGTGCACCAAGCGTCGTGCGAGGAGCGCCGCAGGACCCCGCCCGCCAAAGATCCGTTCGACATCGACCAGGCGATCGAAGAGGAGATCGCGGCGTACAACTACTCGGTCAAGCGTGCCGCAGCCGACGTTCGTGCGTTGGCGCTCAAGTGCACGATCGATCCGTCGCTGAAGACTCGGCGCGCCCGCGCAGCTGCGCTCTCCAAACACCTCGGTGACTATAAGGCGAAGGGACGTTGACCATGAACAAGCACTACTTCGCGCTCACTCTGGGTGCGCTGGTTTGGACCAGTTCAGCCAGCGCCGAAACCTTCAACTTCGACTTTTCGGAGCCCGGGACCGATCCGGCCACTGACTTCGACGCCGATTGTCTCGCTGATGATCTGACGCCGGAACAGCTGGACACCTGCGACCAACGCGCAGCGCTCATGGAAGCCGAGCTGCTCTCGCACCTAATCACGCTCGAGGGGGATGACGACCCCGAGTCGGTGACGTTGTTCCAACAAGCCCTCGAGCTCGATTCTCCGCCGATTCAGGCCATCGCCGTGCAATATTTGGCGAGGCTTGACACGGCGCCGGAGGGCTTCCTCGAGCAAGTCGAGACGTTCTTCTTCGGCACTGAACCCCAGCTCGGCGCGACTGCGGCCAACGTGCTCTCGACGCTCGCGGACACCGAGGACGCCACCCTCGGAGCGTTGTACAACGAGCAACGCAACGCCGCGGACTACGGACCGAGCTACTACGATCCGGAGAACGAGCCGCTGGCAGCCGCGTGCTCCAAGGACGCGCGGCTGAACCTGATGGCTTCGTTCACGTCCGACGAACAGTTTGACCCGGCCGAACGTCTGCTCATGTACGACCGCTTCGTGTTCACTTTCACCGACACGACGCTAGAGTACCCCGTGACGGCGTTCGTGACCGACGCGGCGCTCGACGACGTCATCGCACATTTCAACGAAGTCTTCGGCGCGCCGCCCAATCCGCCCGCGGCCGAGTCGCTCGCCGAGCTCAACGCCATCACCGAGCAGATCGTGGCCCTACAAGTCGACGCACTGAACGGAGACATGGACGCCATCGCCAAGATTGGCAAACTCTCCGAGGAGCTGGCCGTAGTGCAGGCCGCAGCCACGCTCGGCAGTCGTCTCCAGCTCGACGCCATCCACGCGGGCAACGACGTGTATTGGGTTGGTGAGGGCGACCTAGACGACCCGCTCGCGCCCCTGCCACGAGCGGTGACCGTAGGGCTCGACGCAGAGCTCGACCGGGTGGTGATCCGTTACCTCAACGGCACCGTAGAGGGCGCCGAGCTTCCCGATGGCGGCGCTCCCGACGCGCCCGACGGGGGCGACGACGAACCGACGGATCCCCCTGACGAGGACGACAACGACAACGACAACGATGACCAAGACGGTGGTGCGGCCGAGAATAAAGACTCCGGTTGCAACGTCTCGCCGGCTGGACGGAATTCGTCGTGGGCAGTCGGGCTCGCCCTGGTTGCGCTCGGCTTGGTGAGACGTCGCCGCGGTTGACACGAGCTTACCCATCTGCCGTCCCTAGCGACGCGGCTCAGCCGAACGTCGGTAGGGACGGCAGATGCTCGGCTACAGCGTCAAAGGTTCGAAAGCCGAGCAAATACCGGGAGACCGAAGCGAGCCGAGCGACCGAGGGCGAGCAAGTCGCTGCCGCGATTTCAATCGGGCAGCGGCGCTAAGTGCTCCGGTCGCGCCGCGACCCGCGGCAGACGCAGCGTCAACTGCGAGCACTGAGTACGGCGTCGTATTCTTCGATTGCCTCCGCCGCGACCGCGAGCCCTTCCAACTTCTGCACACACGCCATCCCGAACAAAGCTTCGCTGTAACGGCGCGCAAAGTCGGGGAGCGCGACGCCGTAAGTCCGAAAACGTGTCGCGACGGGGAAATACATGCAGTCGGCGATGCTGAATTGGCCCAAGAGGAACGGGCCGCCGCTCGGTGACGACGTCAGCGACGCCTCCCAAATCGTGAGCACGCGCTCGACGTCAGCCTTGACGGCGTCGTTCACCTCTCGCGGCGCGGAGCGACCACGGATGTTGGCCGGCATGGCGCTCCGGAGCGCCGAAAACCCCGACAACATCTCACACGAAATCGCGCGACCGCGGGCCCGCAACTGGACGTCTGCCGGCCACAACTTCGCACCGGGGGCCAGTTCGGCGACGTATTCGCAGATCGCCAGCGACTCGTGGACACTAAGCGAGCCGTCGACGAGGACGGGAACCTTTCCGGCCCCGGAGAACGACAAAATGGTCTCCTTCCACGTGGGCTTCGTCTTCATCCCGACGTCGAAGAACTTGAACGGCAGCCCCGCGTACTCGAGCGCGAGCCACGCCCGCATCGTCCACGAGGAATAGTTGAGATTGGCACCTACGAGTCGCAACATCACTACCTCCGAGCCAAGCGCTTCAGTACCGGATCTCGATGTCACTCACAATGGGGGATCCGTGTCGTCCCAGTCTTACCACTCGCGCGGGCGAGTCTCGAGTCGGCTCGGGTCAGAGCGTGAGCAAACGCGTCTCGGCGTTGTCTCGCCGCCAGATGACGTTGTCCATGAAGTAGTGGTGGATGTTGACGAAGGTCCCGATCGCCGCCAAGTATGGCGTTGCGCCGAGCCCACCACGTGCATCGGGATCCGAAAGCACCAGGTGTCCGTCCAGAAACTGCGGGCCGCCGCGAAACGCGAGCCACCCGAGCGCCAAGGCCGAAGCCGCCAACGTCAACACCCGCAGCCCGACTCGCCGCGGTGCAAACGACACCTCCTCCGTCACGCCTGCTGCCTCCGCGAGCGCCTCGTTCTTGCGCAGCAACCACACGAAGTACAGGTATTGGATCGAGTGTAGCCCCGGGATCACGTACGCCATTAGCGGGTCGAAGCTCGAATACACGGACCACAACCAAATCGTGATGAAAAACCCCAGCAATGGGGCTAACGGCGGGACCACCCGTTCGCGCTGCCACTTGAGCCCGAACGCCGCGAGCACGCAGAAGCCGGTGGCGTAGAACAAACCTTGCGTCACGACCTCCGCGAGCCGCGGCATGGTCAGCGTCCAATAAACGATGCCGCTCTCCTCGACCTGATAAGAGGGTCCAGACGGCGTGCAGAAGGCAAACGCCCAGCCGGCGAAACAGTGCGCCAAGATCAACCGACGTTCGACCGGCGTGTAGCGGATCCCGCGCCGCAACGAGAGGATCGTCAGCACGCCGAAGCCCTGCTTGACGTAATGCCAGCTCACCAGAAAATACATCACCTGGATCAGCTGCCCCATGCGCACCGGCGACTGCGTGCGCATCGCCCAAACGATCCACGCCACCATCAACGCCGGCACCACGAACCCTGCCCAAGCATAACGAAACCGCTGCACCCCGCGGAACTCGCCACCGAACAAACGTCGCTTCAACCTGCGATAGAACAACACGTACGTGACGCCGAAGTGCGGATCGTTGATCACGTGCGCCGCATAAAACGCCACCATGCTCGTGATGTACGTAGACTGTTCGAGGCCGGACAGGCGCTGGAACCACAACGCCAACGGGTAAAGCAGCAGCGTTGCGCCGCCCACTGCCAAGAACTCCACCGCCTCGCGCTTCAAGGAGAACAGCGGCACCTTCGGTCGGTCGAACGTGGTGGTGGCACTTACCATGAGCTCGACCGTACCATGCCAATTGGGGTTGGGCCCAGCCCTTGTGCGGCAAGCCGCGGCTCCCGCCCACCGCGGCTCGCGTCGCTCGCCCAGGTGCAACCAGACCAAAGTCGTTCGCTCGGCGGCGAAGCAGCGGGCGGAACCCGACACCACTAGGCCGTAGCCTTCACAAATGTTTGGGGCGGCTGCAAACGGTGCTAAACGACGTCACGTGTGTGTTCGTGGAGCCCAGCGTATCTACCTCGTAGCTCTCGTCGGGCTAACGCTCTCCGGCGCGTGCCGTCACGACCGCGAGCGACCCGACACGGCCCCCAGCGCGACCAATCCCGGCGCGACCCGCGCGGTCCCGAACCACGGCGCGACGCCCCCGACGACGCAGCCCAGCGCCACCGAGGCCAAGTCAGCTCCCAACACATACCCCTCGGCGCCCCTGCGGATCGCTCATGACCGTGGCCCCGGCGTTTTGGCCTGGAGTCGGATTGCACAACCGGCCACCTCCGACGCGAACGGCCCCAAGCTCCAGCTCGAGAGCTTCGACCAACACGCCGCAGCCCTGGAGGCGTACAGCGCGGGCCACGTCGACGCCGTCGTGGCGAACAACTCCGACATGCTGCTCAACCGCAACCTCGGTTCACCTTGCACTGCCATCGCAGTGATCTCCCGCGAGACGAACGTGGGTGTTCTCTACGCCCGGAGCAAGATCGAAGACGTCACGGCGCTCACCGGCAAGACGATCGGCGTGGAGCTTGGTTACCCCGAACACCTCGCGCTCGAGCAGGCGCTGGCTGCGGTCGGCATCGCTCCGGGCGCCGTGCAGCTCGTCAACGTCGTGCCCGAGGTAGCCCACCGCGAGTTCGGCTCGCGGGCGTTGGATGCCGTCATGTTGCCGGCCGCATTCGCCGAGTCGTTCACCAAGCGCACCAAGGATCTCCACTCGATCTACGACGGCGCAACCGCCGCGCCACTGTTGTTCCAAGTATTGTGCGTCCGCGCCAGCAGCTTGGCCGCTCGCCGCGGCGAATGGACGGCGCTGGCGAAGATCTCGAGCGGAAAGGTGTTCACCTCACCGACCCGAGCGAACACGCCCTCTCCCCCCGTACGGCCCCTTGGCGTTGATGCGTCCAATACACCACTCCGCAACGCCATGGTGGCAGCCACGAGCCTCTTCGACGAGTTCTACGTTAGGACGCACCTATATCGCACGCCACTATTGAGCGCGTTCGAGCGGAACGACCTGGACCTGCTTTAGAGTCAACGCAGGATCAAGTGTATGTGAGACCACTTATCTGTCTCACCAAGTACACCACTCCCGACGTCAAATGCAACGCAAACACTACAGTCACCCCATACTGCTGCAACCTCGTTTTCCCCGACGGACTGGTGTCCGTAGCTAGCCAGCGCACCAGCTCCACAGCGGAGAAGACGAACAGTAGTGTCAAGCCAAGGTTGTAGCCCCACGAGAAGTTCCCTGCCGCAAAGTGTTTCTCCTCGGCCAGGAACGCCCATTGGAACGTGGCAACGACTTGAAAGAGCCAGCTCGTGCGCAGTGACACGTTGCTCACCACTGCCCGCGCCCGCGTTGCGAGAATGGCGAGAGGAAACGCCAAGCCAAGCAACATCGACCCTGGGATATTGTTCGAATACAAGCGCCAGGGACCAAACCAAGTGAAAACGATGCGCGAATCAGTCGAATGGTAATTAGTGAAGTACTGGCCAGCTAGAAACGCGACAGCCGGCAAGAAAGCGCACAGACCGCGAAGTGGCACGCTCCAACCGTGCATTCTGACACTGACGAGAAGGAGTGTTACAGCCACCGGCGCGAAACCGATGATGAAGCTCGGCTTCATGACGACTCCCGTCAATAGTGCTACTGCAAACAAGCAGGCTCTCCAGCTTGTGTCGCGAGCATTGCCACTGCCGTCGAGCAATTGAGTCAGGAGCAGCACACTCCACAAAGCGAACGGCTTCACCATTACCAGGGTCGGAACGGCCCAGAAGTTTGGGCTGCCTTGACCCAAGTAGAAGTCGGGGTCAATAGGGGGACAGTAGATTGCCGAGACTAGCAGGAGGGCTGAAGTCAGTGCGTATGAGCTGCAAGGCGCGCCCAAGGAAGGCATTCCCTTTGAAACTACGCGATGCAGCAGCGCAGAGTAGGCGGTCACGGTAGCAGCGAGGACGACAATGCCTGCCTGGGTAAGGGAAATCCTGCACAACTTGTTAACCAGCAATGACAGCCAGTGAAACCCAGGATGAGGGATAGCGAAGCCAAATGGCGCTGGCGCCACCAGCTTTTCGGCGAGCGCCAAGTGATTGGGCAGCTCTGATGTATATCCGGTAGCCGCAGCCTCGACAGAGAACAGCGTGAACGCCGTGGAAAAAACCGTGACAAAAAAGAGGGCTTGCCGGAAGATTGTGGTGCCCGAATCAGGTGAGTTCACTCGCTCCAGGATGCGTGAGACACGGCAAGGATGCAATCTGAGGTTGGAGCGCGCGGTAGTTCGAACCCGAGGCGCGATCCATTCGTACGCGTTGAGTCACGTTGCCTTCAGGGCTTTTGGCACAGCGCGACCGCCGATGTTCCCCATGGGAAACGAATGCGGTGTCCCAGCGGCGTTTCAAGGCCGAAGATCAAGTCCATGAGCTGGTTCAGGGGTTTCGCGGGGACTGCGTGAGACTCTTTCACCAAAGCCCAACGTTCCTCGTCGCTCGCCCCAACAGCCGCTTTCCGTGACAGGATTCGACTCGCGACCAGCAGCGGGCTCAACAAGAACATGAAGTAGCGAGCGTCGAGAACTCGAAAGCCGGCTGCTGACAATCGCTCGGACAATTGGCTGACCGAATAGCGTCGCTGATGTCCTACGACCTCGTCGTTCCAGGACCAAAGCTGCTGAAGGGCCGGCACAGTCACCAGGCAGTAGCCTCCGGACGACATCGCTTCAAAGACCCCGCGCAGGGCAGCTCCGTCGTCGGGGATATGCTCGATCACATCGAGCAGCAAGACCACGTCCCAGCGGTTCGACCATCCCAGATCCAAAAGGTCAATTTGGTACGCAGCGGTCTCGGCCGGCAGCGTTTGCCTGCAGAACTCCAGCGCGTCCAAGGACGAGTCCGCGACCGCCAGATGCGAATCCGGAAACAGTCCCACGGAGCGAGCATAGCGGATGAACCCACCGCACCCGGCGCCCAAGTCGATCACACGCCGCCGAGTGCGCTGACCCAACGGTAAGTGACCCGTTAGCAGACGCGTGAGGAAACGCCGCCGTCCGAGGTACCAGAAGTGCTCTTCTTGCATGCGCCCGAGCACGGCGAAGCCGCGGGAGTCGTACTCTGCTTCCCGGTGGGTGGATACCTGGCGGGTCCAAATGCCGTTGACCAACCGGTAGGCATTGTCGTCGGGACCAGCACTGGTGTTGGTGCTCACGTCCTTCATGGAACGGAACCGAATGTCGACAAGGCAGGGGCAGGAACCGGTGATGGCGACTTGAGCTTTGGGTTTGCCACCGACTTTGGCTTGGCCGGTGATGGCGCCCGTTTGGGTGCTGCAGCGCCTGGGCTTGGGGGCTTACCAATACTTGCGCTGGGCGTAGGGTCAGGCGCCGGGGAAATAGGCTTCGTTCGAGTACGGCGGCGTTTGGTTGGCTTGGGCGCTGGCGCCGTCACCTTAGCGGAAGCAGCGAGGCTTTCCCGGGTAACTTCTTCGAAGGTCACTTGCATCGTGGCTGCGACGTAAGTCGCCACGTAGAGCTTGCGGGAGGGAAACGCGTCGAGCAGAGTATCTCGCGGGACTTCCAGATAGGTATAAATGACATCGTCTCTGAGCGCTGGATCAGGCGGCGGATGCACCAATTGCCAACTCCCGCTCAAGTTGGGCGACATGGCGTGAATCTGGGCGTTTGTGGGCGCGGCCACGATGGCATTGTGTAGGTTTTGCGACCGTACGGCTTCGGGCAAAATACTGGCCAACTTACCGATGTTGATGAGCGAACCAGCATACATCGCGCCGGTGACCACCAGCATCAGTGAATGCCCCGCCAACACGACGAGGACGGCGCGAGAAGTCTTGAGAGACACTTTGCACAGGCGGTGCAGCTCCAGAACACCCGCCGTCATCAGGATGATGAGGTGGCCTATCATCTCGGAGTAATGGATCGGGCCCACGATGTGGATGCCCAGATTTTCATGGCCCAACGCGGTAAGCAACTGTGCAAGCGCCCCTAGAGCGAGGGTGACGCGGATGGGCTTGCTCGGGGCGTGCGACATACGCAACCCCAAGTAGGCCAACGGGAAACCAAAAAGCCCCCCAGCCCAGACCCCAAGCATCAGCCAATTGTGAGTCAAGTTCTGACCCATACGGTGCCAAACGCTTAGCGGCAGCAGCTGTGCATCCGTCGCCCAGGTGACGGATCTAGGTGTCAGGAACGGACTCCCTGTTAGGGCGTGATTGTACGCGCCGTAGGCTAGTACGAACGGTACAAACGCGGCTGCGGCGACCAGCGCCACCCGCAGATAGCGTTGGTGCCATTTAGCCGTCACCCACACCAAATGTATCGCAAGTGGACCCAGTGACGAGGCGCTTTCATACGGGCGCGTCGCAAGTGAGTAGCCAGCGGCCCCCCCCAACAACACGCCCCACGCGAGCTTGGGCCGTGTTGCGCTATCACTCTGCAGGATGAACGTGGCCGCCATTATCGCTAACGCGACACAAGCACGGGACACGATGTGTGTGTGCTCGGTGAGCGACAACGTCCAAGCCATTGGCGATACGATCCAGAGGGCGCCCGCGATTGCGCCACCCAAATGCCCCCACAGGCGGACACTGGCCACCACGAGCGCGGCGAATGTCCCGGCCGAAAGTAGCGCGTAGAGCCATGAGCCCAAGCGGGTGACTTGGGACAATGCGGCGAAGACCAATCCCCCGGGCCAGTCCATGGAAAAGATCCGACCGTTCGTGGTCACCGTGTACAGTTCTGTCAGCGTGCCCTGCGGCCACATCTTGGGGACGGAGAGATGCCCTGACGCAATGATCTGGCCGCCGAATCGAATGATGGTCTCGTCATCGGTGAGCGCGTGGTCACGAAGTAAAACCCAACGCATTATGCGGTAGAAGGCTAGCAAGCCGAGCGCGGTGAGCGAGGTGGCACAGTAAAACCGAAGCCGCGTTGCGTGCTCGAACCAGGACTTGACCTTCGCCGCCCACGCCAGCCAATAGCCCGATAGCCCGTCGAGGGCCAACCAACACGCGGGCAGTGTGATCAGTACTGCTGCTAGCCACAGCCGCACCTCCCCTGGCGTGATGTCCGCCAGATAGGGGCCGAAGTGTACGCGATAATTGTAGAAATCGCCGTAACTGCCGAGGATTACGAACAGCGCGGCGGCGCCGGCCAAGGACGCAATTCTCAAACGCGAAGGCAGCCATCGGGTCGGAATTCGCCGGTACATCTGGAGACGCATATCACAGGTGTCGCCTGAGCAGCCACGAGTCAGGTGCACGGGCTGCCAATTGACCCTTCACTTGCTACAGCAAGAAGCGGTAGCTACCATGCTCAGTACCGTGACCCCAATCCCATTCAACCGCCCGTTCGTCGTCGGCAAAGAGCTCTACTACATGGCGCAGGCGGTCACCTATGGCAATATCGCCGCCGACGGCCACTTCACCAACCGCTGCTCGGCCTTCTTACAGAGCACCTTCGGAATCCACCGAATCCTGATGACGGCGTCCTGCACTGCCGCTCTCGAAATGGCGGCGATGGTGGCGAAACTTGGGCCCGGCGACGAGGCAATCCTCCCTTCGTTCACGTTCGTCTCGACAGCCAACGCCATTGCGAGAACTGGAGCCAAACCGGTGTTCGTCGACATTCGGCCCGATACGCTCAACATCGATGAAAGCAAGATCGAACGCGCCATTACGCCGCACACGAAGGCCATCTTCCCCGTTCACTACGCGGGCGTAGCCTGCGAGATGGACACGATTGTGGCGATCGCGCGAGCCCACAAGCTTCTCACCGTGGAAGACGCCGCTCAGGGAGTGAACTCCAGGTACAAGGGTCGTGCACTGGGCTCGATCGGCGACCTCGGCTGCTACTCGTTTCACGAAACGAAGAATTACATCTGTGGTGAAGGAGGCGCGCTGTGCATCAACGACCCCGCTCTAGTTGCTCAGGCGGAGGTTATTCGTGACAAGGGAACCAATCGCGCTGCCTTCGGACGCGGGGAGGTTGCTAAGTATACTTGGGTTGGTCTCGGCTCGTCGTATGTGCCGGCTGAGCTCGTTTGCGCCTTCTTGATGGCCCAGCTGGAGAATCTGGAGCTCATTGCCAATCGGCGCCGAGGTATTTGCGAGCGTTATCGCCGAGGACTCGCTGCCCTCGAACGCGCGGGTCACCTGCGCCTGCCCATCACGCCCGCTGATTGTGAAGACAACAGCCATATGTTCTACGTCCTCACGGAGGACCACCAGACGCGTCAGGCGCTACTGGCACACCTTCGTGCGGCGGACATTCTTGCTGTCTTTCACTACGTTCCTCTGCACTCTTCACCCATCGGTCGAACCTATGGTTACGCTCCGAGTGATCTACCGGTTACGGAGGACTTGAGTGCTCGTTTGATTCGACTACCGCTCTACTTCGAACTTTCTGAGACCGACCAGGACCGTGTGATCGACGAGGTCACCCGCTTTTATGCGAGCCGTTGAAGATGAGTCTGAGCTCCTCACCGCCTAGGCGACAGGTGGAACCCCTGGGGTGGGATACCACGCAGTTCGGCTTCGGCGTCGGCGAGCTAACTGGCGACCCAGTGGCCGGCGACTTTGCCTCCGATACGGTCGATGACGTCGAGGCAGCACTACACGTAGCCCGACAGAGCGGCACACAGTTGGTGTATCTCAAGTCTCACGGCATCGCGCCGGATGCTCTCGCACGGCTCACCGCAGCGGCAAGTGTCGACAGTATCTATGCAGACGGCCGTGCAGTATTCGCGAAAAGTATCACCACCAGGGCGGAACCTGGCGCGAGCGAGGCGCCGCGGGTGCTCCCCTATCCTGTGGAACTGCCATCACCCGAACTTGTTGCCCTAGCGTTACAGGCCGGTGAGCACTCACGCTTTCGCCAGGACCCACGGTTTCCCCAAGCTGCCTTCGTGCGCCTCTACTCGGAATGGGTGCGGCGCAGCACGTTGCGGGAGGTCTGCTCGGAAGTGCTGGTCGCGCGAACCTCAAATTCTCCCAATTCCCCAGCTGGCTTCGTCACCGTAACGGCGACGAGCGAAGCTGCCAGCGTGGGACTCATCGCGGTGAGCGCCAACGCTCGCAACTTGGGTATCGGAGCGGCACTCTTGAGCGGCGCCGAGCACGTAGCCCACACGGCGGGGTGTCGGCAAATTCGGGTCGTTACTCAGCAGTCCAACCAAGCTGCCTGCGGTTTGTATCGTAAGTCTGGTTATTATCTCGTACAGCAATCGTTCGTCTATCACCTGTGGCTAAAGCCGTGTTGACCTCATACAAGCCCGACCTGTCCGTGGTAATTCCCGTGTACCGGTCTGCCGGCACGCTCGAAGAACTACTCACACGCCTTCATGCCGCAGTTGGAGGGCTGGTGCCGCGCTACGAAATCATTTTGGTGGACGATGGCAGTCCAGACGATTCGTGGAAAGTTCTGCAGGGTCTTGGCGCTCACCTTTTGACGAACGTGATCGCTGTGCAGCTGATGCGCAACTTTGGCCAGCACAACGCCTTGATGTGCGGGTTCAAGCACGCCCAAGGCGAAGTAGTAATTACCATCGACGACGACCTTCAGAATCCCCCGGAGGAGATTCCCGTGCTGTACCGCGCTTTAGTCGAATCGGAGGCGGACCTCGTTTACGGGCGCTACGTCACCAAGAATCACGCGAAGATACGCAACTTGGGTTCGTCGATGGTGAACGCTTTCTACAAGCGTGTGTTTCACACAAACGTCACCGTAACTTCGTTCCGAGCGATGCGACGCGCGCTCGTCGAAGGTATACTGGCGTACGACCTAAACTATACGTTCATCGATGGTTTGGCTGCTTGGAACACGACGCGCATCACCGCCGTCGACGTTAGGCACGAGCCGCGAAGGGAAGGCCGTTCGGGATACACCCCGTGGCGTCTCGTACTTCTAGCTCTCAACCTCTTCACGAATTTCTCGATCGTCCCGTTGCAGGTGGTGTCAGGCATTGGCTTCGGCGCTGCAGTTTGCGGCCTAGGCACCGGAGTCTACTACTTGCTCCAGTACGTGCGTCACAGCATCTTGGTTCCCGGCTACGCTTCGACCATCATCGTCATCCTGGTCCTGGGCGGTGTTCAGCTGCTCGCTTTGGGGATGATGGGAGAGTACCTCGGACGTCTTCACCTCAACGTCAACCGCAAGCCCCAGTACCGCGAACGCAGGGTGCTTTTGGGGGGCAATCAGGACCGCGAGTAGACAGCCGTCAGACCCGAGGTCCGTCTGGCGGCGCCGCAACTCGACCGTTCAGTTGCCTCCCCCTGGCCTTGCGCTTCTCCGGTATTCCAGCAGGTTCACTGCGTATTCCGTCCAACTTGAGCACCTGTTCCGGCAGCACTTGAGCACCCAGTCCGGCAGACTTGAGCGGCGTCGGAGCGCAGCGACGAGTGTTTGGGGTTCAGGACGAGGTTGAGGTTTCTGGTTGGAGGGCTTTCTTTCTTCGAATCGATGGGCCACCGAGCTTCAGGACGTGCGCGTTGTGCACGAGCCGATCGCAGATGGCATCGGC
>CBINDO010000049.1:0-37852 GCA_966249405.1 uncultured bacterium
GGCCGGGCCCTACTTCGTGTCCGACTCAGCGCGCCGACGAACCAGCTGGCTGGGCGGCACCAACTGCGAACCAGTTTGCGCAGTGTCCAGGTGTGAAGCGCCAGCCAGCGATGCGTCACGAGTGTCGAGGTACGCGTTCGCCGTTGGAGCGGGTAGCTCACCGCCGTTAATCTTGGCAGCGATGAACGCCTCCGCGGCGTGATAACTCGACCGCACCAACGGGCCCGAAGCGACATAGGAAAACCCCATCGCCGCACCCATTTCCTCGTAATGCTTGAATTCTGCTGGCTCGACGTAGCGCTCCAGGGGCGCGTGTTTGGGTGTGGGGCGCAGGTATTGTCCCACCGTGAGCACGTCCACGCCCACCTCGCGCAGATCGCGCATGGTCTGTTCGACCTCTTGCAATGTCTCACCCATGCCGACCATGATCGAACTCTTCGTCATGCGGTCGGGCGCGAGCTCCTTGGCGATCCTCAACGTGGTCAAGGTCAGATCGTAGCCGCACTTGGCGTCGCGAATGCGTGGGGTGAGCCGCCGCACGACCTCGATGTTGTGAGCGAACACGTCCGGACGTCCCTCTTCGACGACGGTCTGAATGTCCCAACGCCGGCCTTGGAAGTCGCCCACGAGCGTCTCGACGAGCAAGCCGGGCCGATGACGCTTGAGCAGGCGCACCGTCTCGGCGACGTGAGCGGCGCCGCCGTCGAGCAGGTCGTCCCGATTGACCATCGTCAAAACGAGGTACTTGAGGTCCGTGTCGGCGATCGAACGCGCGACGTGCTGGGGTTCGCGCGGGTCGACCGCACCTTTGGGATTGCCCGTGGTCACGGCGCAGAATCGGCAACCTCGGGTGCACGTGTGCCCCAACAGCATCACCGTCGCGGTACCCGCCGACCAACACTCCCCCACGTTGGGACAGCGCGCCTCTTCGCACACCGTGTACAGATCGAGCTTGCGCAACGTCTGCTTTAGGCGCGTGTAGTTCTCTCCCCCGGGGGCACGCACTTTGAGCCAGGCGGGTTTGGGCTCGCGCGCCTTCTTTTCGGTGGCCACCGCGGGGGTTGGGTCGGCAGCGCCGCACGAGGGAATGTCTGTCATGATTGACTCCGCGAATTCGAACGAGACGTCACTTGCCGGCGAGAAGCTCGGTCAGCATGTCGCTCACCAACTTGGGGTTGGCCGAGCCTTTCGTCAATTTCATGACCTGGCCGACGAAGAAACCCAGGGTGCCCGTCTTACCGGACCGGTACGTTTCGACGGCCGCAGGGTTGTCCGCGATCACCTTCTCGACGATGGGCCGCAGCGCCTGGTCGTCGGACACGACGCGCATCCCGCGCGCTTCGACGACCTGAAGCGGATCTTGGTCGGTGTTTTCGATCGCGAGGTAGACATCTTTGGCCTGTTTGCCGCTGATCTGACCGGACTCAACCAGCTTGAGGAGCTCTCCAACCTGGGCTGGAGTCACTGGAAACTGAGCCTCCAGACCGTGGGTTTTCGTCCCGCGCAATACTTCGGTGACGATCCAATTGCTCGCCTTCTGGGCCTGCGGGAACACGGCCAACACGTCGTCGAAGAACTCCGCGATCCGCGGGTGGCTCGTGAGCGTGATCGCGGCTTCTTCACTGAGGCCGAGCCCGACGTAACGCGCGCGGCGTGCCACCGGAAGTTCACCAACCGCGCGCCGCTCCTCTTCGATCACGGCTTCGGTGAGGACGAGCGGCGGCAAGTCGGGGTCGGGGAAATATCGGTAATCGTGAGCGTCGGCTTTGCCGCGCAACGACCGCGTGATGTTCTTGTCCGGATCGTATTGCCGCGTCTCTTGTACGACTTTGCCGCCAGCGTCGAGGATCGCCGTTTGACGAGCTACCTCGGTGTCGATGGCACGTTGCACGAAGCGGAACGAATTCAGATTCTTGAGCTCGACTCGCGTCCCGAAGGTGGTTTGCCCGACCGGGCGAAGGGAGACGTTGGCATCGCACCGCAAGCTCCCTTCTTCGAGGTTGCCGTCGTTCACGCCCGCAAATACCAGAATGTCTCGCACGGCGCGCATGTAGGCGGCAGCCTCGGCACTCGAGCGCAGGTCGGGTTCACCGACGATCTCGATGAGCGGCGTGCCTGCACGATTGAGATCGACGACGGATTGCCCGCCGCGCCCATGGACGTTTTTGCCGGCGTCCTCCTCGATGTGTACTCGGGTGATCCCCGCCACTCGGGTAACGCCGTCCAACTCGACGGAGAGCTGACCGCGCGAAGAGAACGGTTGGTCGAACTGACTGATCTGGTAACCCTTGGGTAAGTCGGGATAGAAGTATTGTTTGCGTGAGAACTCACTGCGTGGCCGGATGCCGCAACCCAAGGCCAATGCGGCGCGGACCGCCAAGCGGACGGCCTTGCCGTTGATGGCCGGCAGCGCGCCGGGCCAGCCCAAACACACCGGGCACACGTTGCTGTTGGGCGTCTGCCCCACCTGCACGGGGCAACCGCAAAACAGCTTCGTTTGCGTGAGCAACTGCGCGTGAATCTCGAGCCCAATGACTGTTTCGTACCTTGCCATATCCGTCGACCGAAGCGCGTCACGAACCCGCGCTGGACGCGGCTGTTAGCACACGTTGAGGCACTGGTGGGGGGATTGTGTGGCCGCTACGGTCACGTCGAGGAACCGCCACGGAGGCGCACGCCGGTCAAGAATTACCCGCGAGCCACAGATCCCAGCTTTCGAGCTGAGGCACGTGACGCAGCACGCCCCCGCGCACCGCCGCAATCCTGGGATCGGTGACGCCGTGGGAGCGCGCTTCCTCGGTGGCTCCCCACGCAGCCAGCAAGCGCTTGCGTTCCAGAAACGACTGAGCCAGCAACGGCCAAACTTGCTCTGCCGGCGCGTTGAGGTTGGCCGCACGGCGCAGCGGCGCGATCGCTTCACCGTAGCGCTGGAGACCGAACAACGCAGCGCCGAGCTTGGCGTAGGCGCTCCCGGCACCATCGGTGTCGACGCAATATTGGACCGCCAACCTGAGCATCTCTTCACCCGACAACGTCTCGCCGATGGCGATCTGGGCTTCGCCGAGCAGTTGCAGGGCCGACGCCAGCATGATGCGCGTCTCGTCGTTCAGCGCTTGACCGTCTGGCGTGCGCAGCAAGAACGTGAGCGGCATGGCCCAGTTGCCGAGCAGCTCGACGACGCGGGCGTGTTCTTTGCGATCGGCTGCCGCCCGGGCTTCCGGAATTGCAGCAAGGTCTATGCTGTTGCGATTGTCTTGGGCGCGCTGGACACGGTCGAGCTCATCGAGGACGAGAGCTCGCAAGCCCTGCCGAAAGTCCGCCAAGGTGAGCTCACACTCTTCGCCGTCGATGCGCGCCTTGATACGCGAACCAGCGGGACGGACGTCGAGCTCGGTGAGACTAAAGCCGTAGAGCGGTGCCAGCAGGAGATACCGCACGCCGATATGCGATTGAATCGCCTCGATGTCCGTGTCGCGTTTGGGCGCAGCCCCGTACGTCTCTTCGGCCAACAGCGCGCTCACCAAACGTTGCCGAAAACGCTGCAGCGTCAGGCGCTGTTCACGTTGTTCGGCGCCGAGTTCGGCGCCGCTGACCTCGAAGTCCACGAGTGACTCGTCGGGGTTGCGACGGTCGACGGTGAGGGCCGTGACACGCGCGCCGGTGATCAGCGAAAACGCGAAGAACCGCTCGCCCAAAATGTCGCACAGGGCCTGGAAGCTGCCCACGCGCTCTCCAATGCGTTCAAACCAGCCGTCGGTGCGAATTGGCTCCAGGGAGACTTTCATTCAGGGTGACCCCTCGCGTGCAAAAAAAGCACCGTAACGTGGACTGCGCATCGTGGCAAACCAATCTACAGCGCCGTGCTCCTTTCGGAAACGGCGCGATCGAAGGCACGCCAAGGGCCGACCGCGCGCCTGGTGACGCACTCGGCTTTCAAGCCAAGACTACACGGTCGCAGGCCCACGGCGCGCCGAACAACCACACCCTGGCGATGGGACACACACGGACGACCCAGCCGAGCCCTCGGTGACGGTCGCACGTGAACGAACGACCTCGGCGACTGGCGCAAGGCGCGGCCCCCCGACGTTCGGCTCGCCGCGATAGCGCTGGAGCCAAATCCCGACGTCTCGCACGCACGCCACCGCTTCCGGCGAGTCCCACGCCGTGGGCCGCAATGCAGCCAGCACTCGTTCGTACAGTCGCAACCAGCCGCCCCCCTCCGCCTCCGTCGGGACCAGGCCGATTTCGGCGACCTTTTCGAGGAAAAAGCCGACTTCACACAAGGCGTGCAGGGAGAAGTAGGCGCGCCCAGCCTTGGCCTCCGAAGTGAACAACCCTTGCCGCCACGCAGCGGTGAGTCGCGCTCCCGCCCCGTAGCAGGTGTAGCCGACACACGCCGTGTAGCCACGCCGAGCCCGCTCGACATAAACAGCGCACCGATAACCGGGTGTCAGATGAACACACCGTTGCCCCGCGGGCTTGTCGGCGCCGAATCCGGCGAACCGTTCGAATTCGTAAACGGTGCAGCACCATCCCACACACGCGCCACAGTCGACGGCGGAGGAAAACCTCTTCGCAACAGTCATGATCGGAATGGGGGCAGCGACGCGGATTGTTGCGCGCCCGTTCTCCCCAAAACGGTCGGGAACTTTTGGCGGGAAAAACGTGCAACAATTCGGAATGTTTCTCGCATACACTGCATGAGTCCTTCGAGTTCAGGCGCCGTGTCTGCCCGCCCCTCCCCCCTCCCTTCGACGGTCGCCGTCGTCGAAGACTGGCAGCAACGCTTCGGCCGCGGCTCCGTGCAAACGTTGGTGCAAGGCTGGCTCGGACCAGGGGCGACGCCCGAGAACGCCGAGGTTGTCTCACCGCCGGTCGATTCCGAACCGCGCGTGATCGAACGCCTGCACGTGGCGCGTTGGGGCATGCGCGCCTTGAACTCGGAGAAGCAAGACGAATGCGAACGCGACGAGGCGCGGCAAGATGACGGTAAATTGCTCGATTACCTCGTGCGCTGGGAGCAGCGTATCCGGCGTTTGGGGCGACGGTACCCCGAGCGTTTCGGGGCCCCGGGCCTCTCCTTCGACGAGGTCTGCGATGCCTTGACGGTACGCTTGCTCGAGGCCTTGCGGTCTCCGGAACACGACTCCGAATTCACGCGGCCGGCCAAACCCTGGGCGCTGTGCGTCGTGACGAGCGAGCTACGCTGCCTTCGAGTGAGGTTCCGCCTGAAAGCAGACGTGGCGGACCTGCGCGAACATGCAGTCCCAGATGGGCGTCCTTCGGCGGAGGACAGCTGGCTCGATGCGGAGGCGCGACGCTGTGAATTGGCCGCGGTGGCCGCGGCCGAAGCGCACCTCAGCAAGAGCGAACGGCAATGGTACGCCGCCCTCCGTTTGGCGGCGCGTCAAGGAGGCTTCTTCCAGTCGAGCGACCAACCGAACCTGAGCGTCGCCTCTCGCCTGCTCGGCAAAGATCGGTCGTCCGCGCAGCGGGCATACCGAGAAATCACAGCATGTTTTCGAGCCCAGCTGCGCGTTCGACGGTAAGCACGGTTGGCTCGAGGTGCGGAGAGCCCAAGCTACGGACGGTTTGCTGACCGCCTCGGGTCTGCTACACGCGTCCGGTCCCGATGGCCCCGCCCAAACGCAAACCCGCGCCGCCCCTCGTCCGCCCCAACGCGCAGGCCAAAAACGCCAAAGTGACGTCGCGGAGAGAGCGCTCCCCAGTTTCAGGCGCGCCAGTCCTACCCGATCCATCGGTGAGACGCGAATTCGCCCAAGTGTTGCTCGGCTACTACCGCAACGTGGCGCGCAAGCTGCCGTGGCGAGACAATCCGACCGGTTACGGCGTTTGGGTCAGCGAGATGATGCTCCAGCAAACGCAGGTAGCGACGGTCCTGCCCTATTACAAACGTTGGATGGAGCGTTTCCCCACCTTGGAGTCGCTGGCCGCGGCCCCTCAAGCCGACGTCTTGGCGATGTGGCAAGGGCTCGGTTACTACGCCCGGGCGCGTGCGCTACACGCCGGAGCGGCACACGTCCTGCGCGTTCACGAGGGGCAACTACCACGCACGGCCAACGAGCTGCGAGCACTACCTGGCATTGGTCCGTACACCGCCGGCGCGATCGCGAGTATCGCCTTCGAACAGCCCGCTCCGATCGTCGACGGCAACGTGATCCGCGTCTTGTGCCGCGTGTTCGGGCTTCGAGGCTCGCCGATGCATCAGCCGCTCAAAGCGTATCTCTGGCAGCTCGCCGAAGCGTTGATCCCGCCGTCGGCGGCCCGCGATTTCAACCAGGCGCTGATGGAGTTCGGCGCCCTGTGCTGCACTCCCAAGAACCCACTGTGCAACGAGTGCCCCTTGAAGAAGCAGTGTCGGGCGTTTGCGGAACGCGCCGTCGATCGTTACCCCGAACTACCTGAACGACCCAAGGTAACACCCGTCGTCAACGTCGCCGCACTGGTGCGCCGCGGCGATCGGCTCCTCGTGGGCCAACTGCCTGCCGATGCGCCGCGCTGGGCCTCGATGTGGCAACTGCCGAACGTCGACTTGGAGACGCAAGAGTCGGAAGCCGCGGGCCTCGCGCGCGCGCTCCGCACCTGGTGCAACACGGGCGGCGCTCCGGCGGGGCCTCGATATTACCTGCAGCACAGCGTGACGCGCTACCGCATCACCGTAAATCTGCTCGAAGTGAGCTTGGACGCGGAGCCCTCGCCCAACTACTGCCAAGCCCTGCTTTGGCAAGACGCTCGGGAGTTGGCCGCGCTTGCCATGCCCGCGGCACATCGCAAGCTCGCGTCGCGCGTGCTGGGCTCGTGATGTCGCACGCCCTGCCTTCTTTTGTGTTGCAGTTCCCCGCCCATGTGAGCAGACCCACACGCCATGTCCGAACGCCTCGAGCTTGATGCCTCCGCTCGCAAATCACTATCGACCCAAGAGCGCGCGACGTTGCGATGGATCTTCTTGGTCGTCGGCGGTTGCATCGCCGCTGTCGGAGCGTTGCTTTTTGGTCTGGGGTTCCTGTTGCCCAACCACTGGAACGTCACGCGAGAGATCGTGGTTCACGCTCCGACCGCTGCAATTCATCCCTTGGTGGAGGATTGGCACGCGTGGGAGACATGGGCCAAAGACCCCGGCGACGATCCCACATTGACGTACACCTACTCAGGAAGTGAACGCGGAGTCGGCGCGGTTCGTCGGTTCTCCGGACGCTACGCAGGAGATGGTCGAAGCGAAATCGTTCGCAGCGACCCTACGTCCGGCACCGCGTTCGTCTCCTCGGTGCGGAGCGACGAAAACAACGCTCACGGCTCGATCAGCTATCGCCCCGGAGGCGGGTCGACGTCGGTCGTCTGGAACGATCAAGGCACAATCGAGTCATTTTTCGGGGTGTTCCTCCGCGCCAACGTCGAAGACGAACTCATCAAGTACATGGATCGCTCGCTCGGCCGGCTCAAAGCGCAGGCGGAAGCTCGCGCGAGGAGCGCAGCGACCCCCGAAGCTTCGCCAGCCGCGCCGTCCGATACAGCCCCCGGGCCTTGACCAGAACCGCAACTGGTCCTTTACTCCACGGGCGCAGCGCGCGAGGGCGCCGCGCACAACGATGGAGTGGTCATGGTCAAACTTTACGGAAACCCATTTAGTACTTGCACGCGCAAGGTGCTCGCCACCTTGGCGGAGACGAAGACGCCCTACGAGTTCACGGTCGTCGATTTCGCAAAAGGTGAACACAAGCAACAGCCTCACCTGAGTCGCCAACCGTTCGGGCAAGTACCTGCCATCGACGATGACGGGTTTGCACTGTACGAGTCGCGCGCGATCTGCCGATATCTGAGCGAAAAAGCCGACAGCGCCCTCACGCCACGTAACCCGCAACAGCGCGCGAAGATGGAGCAATGGTTGAGCGTCGAGACCTCGAACTTCACGCCTCACGCCATGAAGTTCGTCTACCACTACGTGTTCAAGCGTCCGCAAGAGGCCGCCGTCCTGGAGGCAGCTCGTTCCAGCCTCGAGAACTGCCTGCAGATTCTCTCGGACAACCTCAGCACCAATCAGTATCTCGCTGGCGATCAGTTCACCCTCGCCGACATCGGGCTCATGCCGTACGTCGAGTACCTGATGGCGACGCCGGAAGCGGAGACCTTGAAGAAGTTTCCGACGTTCATCGCCTGGTGGTCGCGAGTCAGCGAACGCCCGAGCTGGAAGGTCGCTACGGGCAAGTGACGCAAGAGCGTTCGTGGAGAACGCTCGCCCGACTCCACCCGTAGGTCGAGCTCAGCTCGCCATCGCGAACGAATCGGCAAATGAGTACGGTTGACCTGTGGATTCGACGACGCTCGCCCACAGGTCACCGTGCGGGTTGACCTGTCGCCTGAAACGAGTCGCGAGCGGCATCGGGACGTGCACGAAGCGACCGTGCCAACGGCCGATCAGCATGTTCGTGTTGCCGGCCAAGGCTGCGTGAACGGCGTTGCGCGCGAGGTGCCAACAGAAGACGCTGTCAGCCGGGGAGGCCGGCACGCTTCGGATGTGATAACTCGGGTCCATGTATTTGAGCGTGAGTTCAGTCTTCTGCGCCGCAAAATGAGCGGTGATGCGGTCCTTGAGCAAGACCCCAATGTCCTGGAGTTTGACGTTGCCGCTTCGGTCGGTACTCGGTCCGCCCTCCTTCTCCTGGAACAACTCCTGACCCGCGCCTTCAGCCACCACAATCGTCATGTGGGCACGCTGGCTCAAGCGCTGCTCGATGTATTCGAGCAAGCCGCCGCGCCCCTCTAGGCGCAAGCCGAACTCGGGGATGAGCACTGCGTCCACCTCGGTCGAGGCGAGCGCTGCGTTGCACGCGATGAAACCGGAGTGGCGCCCCATGAGCTTGACCAAACCGATCCCATTGCGAGCGCCGCGGGCTTCGACCGAGGCGCTGCGGATCACCTCGACGGCGGCCGAAAATGCCGTCTCGAAACCGAAGCTGCGATCGATGAAGTGAATGTCGTTGTCGATCGTCTTGGGCACGCCAATCACCGCGATCTTCGCGCCCCGGCGGTTGATCTCGTCCACGATGCCCATCGCCCCGCGGAACGTACCGTCCCCCCCGATGACGAACAGCACGCCGATCCCGAGCTCCTCCAATCGGTCCACCATCTCCTTCGGATCTTGGTTACCCCGTGACGAACCGAGCAGCGTTCCGCCCTCCCGGTGTATACCTTCCACCTCCTCCTTGGTGAGCAGCATGGGTTCGATCCCGTGGCGCGCTACCATCCCTTCGTAACCGAAGCGGAAGCCCCAGACCTGTTTCACACCGTACCCATCGACGAGCTCCGTAACGAGCCCACGCACCACGTTGTTCAGACCGGGACATAGTCCACCACAGGTGACGATCCCGGCGCGCAACGTGCGAGGGTCGAAGTAGATCTGGTCGCGCGGCCCTGCGAGTTCGAAGGAGGGCAGCTCCTCGAGCGAGTCGCGTCGCGAGACCACCTGCGAACAGTGGTCTTCCAAGAGCACGCGGTCGGCTTGACCCACGAAGTGGATCGGCGACTGAGAAAGGCGCCGGGCTAACGGCGAGGGAAACTTGCAATTCCCGAGGATGCTGATCTCCAGATCAGCGGCCACCACCCGACTGACGCGCTCTTGTTGACTCAGGATCGAAACCATGATCGGAGCATTCGCGCCACGTGTTTCGCGCTCCTTTCCGGCACGTTAAGAAACCGCTCCCACGAGCCGTCGCAGGAAGTCGATCGGCCTGCGGCTCGGCAACCGGCTCCGGTGGCCGGAAAACGCCCACCCGGGGCGCGAATTTTTCGATCTCGTCCGGAGGTTTGGCGACGGCGACGCGCCGTATTACTCTTGAAACATGACAGCCCAACTGACGGCAGGTGTGTACGGCGCCACGGGTTACATCGGGGCCGAGTTGCTGCGACGGCTACTCATCCATCCCCGCGTCAGGGTCACACGGGTATGCGCCGACGACCACCTCGGCCTCGGGTTGGGCGCGGCGCAACCCCACCTCGAGGGGTGGTCCGACCTCACCTACGAGCGGATCCCCGACCAAGACTCGGCTCCCCCCGATGTGCTGTTCCTTGCCCTACCACACGACGTGAGCTGGCGGGTCGTGCGAAGCCTAGAACACACCCGAACCCGCATCATTGACTGCTCGGGCGCCTTTCGCCTGCGCGACCCCGCCGTTTACGCGCAGCACTACGGTCAACCTCACCCACACCCGGACCTTCTGCAGCAGTTCGTCTATGGCCTGCCCGAGGTGAACCGCGCGGCGCTGACGGGCGCGCGTTACGTCGCGTCGCCCGGGTGCTTCGCCACTTGCATCGAACTCGGGTTGCTACCGCTCGCGAAAGCCGGAGTCTTGAGCGGCACGGTCAGCACCGTTGGCATCACTGGCTCGAGTGGTGCCGGCAGCGTTGCGCTCGCGACGACTCACCACCCGTCGCGCGCCGGCAATTTGCGCGTTTACAAGCCGTTGTCTCACCCCCACGCGCCGGAAATCGAAGCGCTGCTCACCGGCGCCGGAGCGCTTTCCCTGCAGCTCGATTTCGTGCCCGTCGCCTCGCCGCTGGTCCGAGGTATCCTTGCAACGTCGCTCGTGCGGGTCGCGGGCGGCGTCACCCAAGCTCGACTCGACGCTTGGGTGGACGACTGCTACGCGGACGCGAAATTCACGCGCCGCCCTCGAAATCGTCTGCCCGAGGTCGTCGCCGTTGCCGGCTCCAACTTCGCGGAGGTGGGGCTCGTCGCGGGACAAGCCCACGACGGCGTCCAGACGATCACGTGTGTCAGCGCCCTCGACAATCTGATGAAGGGCGGCGCAGGCCAAGCGATTCAGAACATGAACCTGATGTTCGAGCTCGACGAAACCTTGGGGCTCTGGGATCCCGGCGGCTACCCGTAAACCGTTGGCGCTTGCGTCACCAAGTGCCGACGTTGGGCATCGACGCCCAGGGTTCGGTCGGAGGCAGCGCCTCGCCAGCCTGGAGCAATTCGATGCTTATGCCGTCGGGTGAACGTACGAACGCCATGCGGCCATCGCGCGGCGGCCGGTTGATGGTGACGCCCCCGTCGCGCAAACGCGCACACGCGGCGTAAATATCCGGCACTTCGTACGCGAGATGACCGAAGTTACGAGCCCCCGAGAGGGCTTCGGGGTCCCAATTGTAGGTGAGTTCGACCTGGGCATCGTCGTCCCCCGGTGCAGCGAGAAAGACCAACGTGAAGCGCCCCTGCGGCACCTCTTTGCGCCGTAGCTCACGCAGCCCCAGCAGCTCGCAGTAGAAGCGGAGTGAGGCGTCGAGGTCGGAGACGCGAACCATGGTGTGGAGGTACTTCATACTTTTGCCGTTCTTTTACCTCGGCGCCGCGCCCCTTGCTCCGGTCTCTGGTTCGGAGGTACGCTCGCCGGGTCATGTTGTTCGACCCCATACGCCGTTTTTCTCAGGCCGCCAACAACCTGCGCGCCTCCGAGATCCGCGAACTCTTGAAGCTCCTGAATCGCCCGCAAATGATCAGTTTTGCGGGGGGTTTGCCCAACCCCGAGGCATTCCCGACGACGGCGCTCGGCGAGGTAGTGACCAAAGTGGTCAAGGAACATGGGCCCGAGGCGCTCCAGTACGGTCCTACGGAGGGCTACTTTCGGCTGCGGCGCGCCATCGCCCGCGGCATGGGCGAACACTTGAACACGCCTACCGACGTCGAGAACGTGCTGATCACCACGGGTTCACAACAGGGCCTCGCCTTGCTCTCCACAATCCTACTCGACCCAGGCGACGTGGTGCTCACGGCCAGCCCGACCTACCTCGGGGCGTTGCTGACGTTCCGCTCGATGTCTGCACGCGTCGAAGGTGTGGAGTCGGACCAGCACGGCATCGAACCCGATGCCCTCGAAGCAAAACTCAAAGAGCTCGAGCGCATCGGCACCGTCCCCAAGTTCTTGTACTTGGTGCCGACGTTCGACAACCCCACGGGCATCACCATCCCTCTCGAGCGAAGGCAACGCATCTACGCCATCGCGAGCCAATACGACCTACTGATCGTCGAGGACGATCCCTACGGCCTGTTGCGTTACGAAGGCGAAATGGTGCCCCCGATCGCCTCGCTGGACGAAGACAAACGCGTCGTCTACCTGGGCTCGTTCTCCAAAATTTTGGCCCCGGGCTTTCGCGTCGCTTGGATGAGCGCGCCGGCAGCGTTGCTGCGCAAGGCCGTCCTCGCCAAACAGGCGCAAGACTTGTGTACCAACACGTTTGGCCAGTTCGCGGTGTTCGAGGCCATGAAACACAATCTCCTGTTCCCACACGTGGAGACCATCAAAGCGCTGTACCGGCGCAAACGCGACTTGATGTTGGCGGCCGTCCAGGAGCAATTCCCAGCGGGCTTGTCTTGGAATCGTCCGGAGGGCGGTCTGTTTCTGTGGATGAATTTGCCGCAACAAGTAGACGCTCTCGAACTCTTGGGCAAAGCCATCGAGGCAGACGTGGCTTTCGTGATTGGTCGCCCCTTCTTCCCCGATAGCCGCGGGCACAACACGTTCCGGCTCAACTTCAGCTACGCCTCCGACCACGACATCGAGGTCGGCGTGACGCGTTTGGCACGCGTGATCCGCGCTGAGCTCCAAAAGAGCCAGGGCGACGAGGACGGGCAAGACCCAGTCGGGATCTTCTGAGCATGAAAGGACGCCGGCGCGCAGCCCTGGTCGGCGTGAGTTTCGCGTGTTGCGCCGCCCCCAAAGAACAGCGCGACGGCCTCCCCGATCCTTCGGACGCGTCGGGTTCGATTGTCGTTTCCAACACGACGTCGGCCGCGACCTCGCCCGCTGACCCGAGCTCGTCCGTCTCACCGCCTGGAGGCTTCGTCACGCGCGTGTTGGAAACCGCGTTCTACGCCGAGGGATCCGCCGTAGCAGACGTGAACGCCGACGGCGCGCTCGACTTGATCGCGGGGCCGCTCTGGTACGAGGGTCCTTCGTTCACTACACGCCACACCTATGCCGACGCGCCGACGTTTACTCCCGACGAGTACTCGGCGTATTTCCTCGTGTTCAGCGACGATCTCAACGCCGACGGCGCCGCCGACCTGATCGTCATCGCGGGCCCCAATGGTGAGACCGGAAATGGCGGCCCCAACGCTCGTTGGTTCGAGAACCCGGCCGGAGCTGGCGCAGAGTCACCGTGGCAGGCGCACTCGATCTCCGACATGACGCTCAGCAACGAGTCCCCCATCTTCGCAGATGTGACGGGAGACGGAGTCTCCGAGCTGGTGTTCATGAGCGACCAACGGCTCGGATACCTGACGCGCTCCCCCGACCCTTACGAGTTCTGGACGTTCACTCCGATTAGCGACGCACTTTTCGCGACGCCCTTCGTGCACGGCCTGGGCGTCGGTGACGTCAACGGCGACGGTCGCGCCGACGTGGTCGAAAGATCGGGCTGGTGGGAGCAGCCGTCGGAGGCAGGATCATGGATCCGTCACGAGGTAGATTTTGCGCTGGGCGGCCAAGGCGGAGCGCAAATGTTGGTGATGGATGTCGATGCGGACGGCGACGCGGACGTGGTCTCGAGCTTGAACGCGCACGGCTACGGTCTGGCTTGGTTCGAGCAGCAGGGCGACGCGTTCACCGCCCACATGCTGCTCGACACCACGACGCAGCCGGGCAACGTGAGCCAATTGCACGCTCTCGCGGCAGGGGACGTCGACAGCGACGGAGACTCCGACTTCGTCGTCGGGAAGCGCTACTACGCACACCCGTCCTCGGCCCCCGATCCTGGTACGACCGATCCGGCGCTCGTCTACTGGTTCGAGCGCACGAGCGACCCAACCCAGAGGTTCGTCCCGCACTTGGTACACGACGATAGCGGCGTGGGGTGCGGCTTCATCGTCCGAGACGTGAACGCGGACGGCAAGGTCGACATCTTCTCGACGAACAAACGCGGCACCTTCCTGCACCTTCGGCAGTAGCCGAGCACTTGCCGGCTTCGCTTAGCGGCGGTCGAACACGCCGTTGGCGATCCCGAAGACGTTCTTGGCGTCTAGTTTCTGCTTCATCGCTTCGACGATTTCGACGTTCGACGGCGCCATCCGTTCGTGGAGCAACTTACTCCTGAACTTGCCGATCCCGTGGTGATTCGAGATCGCGCCGCCTGCCCGGACGATGGCGTGGCGCAGCCGTTGATCGGCGGCGACGGCAATCTCCGCTCCGTCGTGGCCACGGGTGTACGCGGCGTAGGTGAAGTAGACGCACACGCCGGAAGTGTACAGCTGCGTCACTCGGTACGAAACGAAGGGCTTGCCGCTCAAGCCGAAGTCGGCGTGGATGCGCTCTGCTTCGTCCTTGACGGCCTCGCAGATGTCGTGGATCTTGTCCCACGGAGCCGTCGTCTCCAGCGTCTCACCCATGACGTGCATCTTCGTCATGAAATCTCGGATGTAGGCGATGGCGAACGTGAGGTTGTAACCCCGTTTGCCGTTGCTGCCACCGGCGAAGAAACCCTGGTATTCGCCGGCGAGCTCGCCGATCAACTTCTCCTGGGCCGCGACCTCGGCGGACCGGCCTTCCATCACGACCGTAGCGACGCACATTTGCGCGAGGTCGATGCCCTTGACGGACGTAAGGAACACCTTCTGCAGCTTGGACTTGGCGGCGGCGATCTGGCTGGTCTCCATCGCTTTGAGCGCATGTCCGAAGCGGAACTGCATGTTGTCGACCAAACGGATGCTCGCCGGAACGAAAGACGTGCCGCTCAGCGCTCGCAAGAACTCCACACCGCGAACGAAGTTGGGGAAGATGATCGACTGGTACTCGGTCGCCTCCGGCAACTCGCGGATCCGGATCACGGCTTTGGTGATCAGCCCGAAGTTACCCTCCGAACCGAACAGCGCCGGCTTGACCTGGACACCTGCCGACTGCCGCGGGAACTTGTCCATCGTCTCGAGCTCACCTGCCGGGGTTACCAGGAAGATCTGCTCGACGATGTCCTCGATCGCGCCGTAACGGTTGCGCTTCATGCCGCTCGCGTTGGTCGAGATCCAACCGCCCAGCGTCGAGAACTCTTGGCTGTCTGGCTCATGGCCACAGGTAAACCCTTCGAGGCGCAACTTTCGCTCGAGCTCGGCGCCCGTGATCCCCGCCTGCACGCACGCTTGGCGGTTCTGACGGTGGATCCACTCGATCTTGTCCATGGGGCGCATGTCGACGGCCACGATCATGCGCGTGTCTCCTGCCGGCAGGGTGAGACAACCCGTGACGTTGGTGCCGCCCCCGTAAGGGACCAAGCACACGTCGTGCTGAGCGGCGAGTTCGGTCAAACGCTTCGCGGCCAGCTCCGACTTGCAGTAGAAGACCATGTCCACTACCCGCGGCAATTGTCCGTAGAGAGCCTGAAACACCTCGTCACCCGTCGCCTGACCGTGGCTGTGGGCGGCGCGGGCGCGATCCTCGTAACTCACGTCGCCCGGGAACTCGTGTTCGATGGCCTGACAAAACGCAGCGTTCTTGTTGGGCGGCGCGACCACCAGCGGCACTTCTTGGCGCAGGTGAGTGGCGTCCAACTTCACGCCCAAAGAATCCTCGCAGAACGAGAGGAACCCCGGCATTGGCACGCCACTGATCTCGTAACGCCGACCCGACAACCGCACGTGGCCGTCGGAGCCCAACTCGAACTGCGTGTCTCGGTAACCCCAGGCGTGATCCCAACGATCGTTGACTTGGCTCATCGGCGTCTAACTCTTCTTTCGTTCTGTACCCTAACGACCGATACCATGGTCGCGCTGCCGCGTGACCATGGTATCGGGTGGCCACGGTATTGCACCGCGGCCGAGAACGGAACTCAAACCTCGGCTGAGTACAGCTTATCGGGGTTGACGCCCTGTTCCTGGATCACGCGGGCCAGCGTTGCGGCGTCAATCTTGCCTTCTTGGCGCAAGGCGTCCATGGCCGCGACCACGATGCACTCGGCGTCGACCTCGAAGTGACGCCGCAGCGCCTCACGGGTGTCGCTCATACCGAAGCCGTCGGTGCCGAGGGCTATGTAACGGTTCGGCACCCAACGCGCGATCTGGTCTTGGACCATCGTCATGTAGTCGCTGACGGCCACGACCGGACCCTTGGCGTCCTTGAGTTGCGCGCTGACGTAAGGCACCTTCGGCGCCGCTTCCGGGTGCAGCCGGTTGTGGCGTTCGCAGGCGAGCGCCTCGCGGCGCAGCAGCTGATAACTCGTGACGCCCCAGATGTCGGACGTCACGCCGTAACGCTCCTTCAAAATCTCCGCCGCGCGCTGCACCTGCAGCATGATGCAACCGCCACCGAACAGCTGGACGTGTTTGGCCGAAGGTTTATCCGCCTTGCTGAGGGGATACATGCCCTTCAGGATGCCCTCTTCCACACCCTCGGGCATGGCGGGCATCTTGTAGTCCTCGTTCTGGAGGGTGATGTAGTAGTAGATGTTCTCGCCTTCGGTATACATGCGACGCATACCGTCTCTAATGATCGTCGCCAGTTCGTAACCGAACGAAACGTCGTACGGTTGGACCGCCGGGAACGTCGACGCGAGCAACAAGCTGTGGCCGTCCTCGTGCTGTAAGCCTTCGCCGTTGAGCGTCGTGCGACCCGCGGTAGCGCCCAACAAGAAGCCACGCGCCATCGAGTCACACGCGGCCCACATTTGGTCGCCGGTGCGTTGGAACCCGAACATCGAGTAGAAGATGTAGAACGGGATCATCGTCTCACCGAGCGTCGAATAACTCGTCGCGGCGGCGGTGAACGAAGCCATGGAGCCGGCCTCGTTGATACCCTCTTCGAGCACCTGACCGTTCTTGGCCTCTTTGTAGAAGAGCAGGCCACCCTTATCCACGGGTTCGTAGAGCTGGCCCTTGGACGAATAGATGCCGACCTGGCTGAACAGCGGGTCCATGCCGAAGGTGCGGGCCTCGTCGGGGATGATCGGCACCACGCGCTTGCCGATGTTCTTGTCCTTGACGAGTTTGCCCATCAAGCGCGCGAACACCATCGTCGTCGAGGCTTCGCTCTTGCCGCTACCGGCAAGGAATTCGGCGTAGAGGTCGTTGCCCGGCAATTCGACCGTGACGCTGGGCTTGGTACGACGCGAGGGCAGGAAGCCGCCGAGGGCGCGGCGCCGCTCGAACAGGTACTGCATCTCCTCGCTGTTCGGATCCGGACGGTAGAACGGAACTTCCTTCAGCTTGTCGTCGGCAATGGGCAAGCGCAACAGGTCGCGGAAGACCTTCATGCCCTCGATGTCCATCTTCTTCTTCTGATGGGTGATGTTGCTCCCCTCGAAGGCCCGCCCCAGCGTCCAACCCTTGACCGTGTGGGCCAAGATGACGGTGGGCTTGCCTTTCGTGTTGGTCGCGGCGTGGTAAGCCGCATACAACTTGCGGTAGGAGTGGCCACCGCGACGCAGCTTGGTGAGCTCGTCGTCGGAGAGGTGCGAGACGAGATCGAGGAGGCGTTGATCACTGCCGAAGAAGTTCTTGCGGATGTACGCGCCGTCGGTCGTGGTGTACTTCTGGAAAGCACCATCGACGACCTCGGCCATGCGCCGGCGCAACAGACCCTCTTTGTCGTTGGCCAAAAGTGCGTCCCACTCTGGACCCCAGAGCACCTTGATGACGTTCCAACCTGCGCCGCGGAACACCCCTTCGAGCTCTTGGACGATCTTACCGTTACCGCGCACCGGCCCGTCCAGGCGCTGCAGGTTGCAGTTGATGACGAACGTGAGGTTATCGAGTTCTTCCCGCGCGGCGAGCGCCAAGGAACCCAAGCTCTCTGGCTCGTCACACTCACCGTCACCGAGGAACGCCCAGACCCGCGATTGCGTCGCGTCCGCGATGCCGCGGGCGTGCGCATAGCGGAGGAACCGCGCCTGGTAGATGGCGCTCAGCGGACCGAGCCCCATGCTCACCGTCGGAAACTGCCAGAAGTCGGGCATCAGCCGCGGGTGCGGATACGACGACAGGCCCGGGGTCGCGCCCGACTCACGACGGAAGTGGTCGAGCTGGCTCTCCGTCAAGCGCCCTTCGACGAAGGCGCGAGCGTACATACCGGGAGCTGCGTGCCCCTGATAGTAGATGAAATCGCCGTGGCCGTTGAAGTCGCGACCGCGGAAGAAGTGGTTGAAACCCACCTCGTACAAGCTCGCGCTCGAGGCATAACTCGACAAGTGCCCGCCGATGCCCTCGAAGTTCTGGTTGGCGCGCTGGACCATCGCCATCGCGTTCCAGCGCACGATGCGACGGATCCGACGCTCCATGTCCTCATCGCCAGGAAACGGCGTTTCCTGCTCGACCGGGATGGTGTTGACGTAGTCGGTCGTCAGCGGCAGGTCCGGATTAACGCCCGTCTGACGCGCTTGCTCGACCACACGCTGCATCAGATATGCGGCGCGTTCGCGGCCACGATGAGCCACTACGGCATCTAGGGACTCTAGCCAGTCGCGAGTCTCTACTGGGTCTTGGTCTAAGGGTTCAGGATGATGCGTACTCACAGGCGCCTAATACCTCCGAAAGGCCCGGTTCTCGTCGATCGGGCGTGCGGGAGGCGGACCCTACCCCCACCGCACGCGTTTGCGTAGTGTTTTCAACCGCCGGCCTGCATTGTGGTTTGGCGCCCGAAAGCCGCCCGGATGGCGTTCCAAAACCTCCAAGAAATGCAGGGCCGGGAATTCCACGGAATCTCCTCAATCTACACTGTGCTTGTGCGCCGTAGGCACCCATAACCGTAGCCATGGCTCGCTGGATCTCGTTTGCCGTTTTTCTACTCGTCGCCGTCAGCGTGCTGGGGGGCATCCATTATTACCTCTGGGCCCGGTTGATCCGCGACGTCGGGCTGGCCGCTCCAGCAAAACGTGCGCTGACCTGGATACTGTGCGGACTGGGGGCCAGTATCCCCCTTGCCATGGCCACTAGCCGCTTGGTGTCACCGCAGCTGAGCGTGTGGTGGGTCAAGCCGGCATACTTCTGGATCGGCGTTTCCTTCTTGTTGTTGGTCGCCGTGCTGCTGTTCGATCTGCTGCAGGGCGTCTACGCGGCCAGCAGCCTGTTGGGAGGTGGCACGAATCCGGAGCGGCGACAAGTGCTCGCGCGCCTCGGCGGCTTCGCCGCGGCGGCTTTGGGCCTCGGGGCGAGCGGATGGGCCGTGCGCGAGGCGGCCAAGATCAACGTCAAACACGTAGAGGTTCCACTCCCGAAACTGCCGAAGGAGCTCGACGGGACCACCATCGTCCAGCTCTCCGACGTTCACGTGGGGCCCACCATCGGCCGTGACTTCATCGAGCGCCTGGTGAGCACGGTCAACGGACTCGCCCCAGACCTCGTCGCCATCACCGGCGATCTGGTCGACGGCAGCGTCGCGGATCTGAAACACCACGTCGCACCGCTCGCCAACCTCGCGTCCACACACGGGACTTTCTTCGTCACGGGCAACCACGAATATTACTCGGGCGCAGCCGAGTGGTGCCGGCACCTCACCTCCGAGCTCGGCGTGCGCGTCCTGCACAACGAACACGTCGCCATCGAAAAAGGCGGCCACGCCTTCCACTTGGCCGGCATTCACGACTACCAGGCGTCACGCTTCGACGAGGGTCACCGCGCAGATCTGGGCAAGGCAGTGGCAGGCCGTGACCCAGAACGAGCGCTCGTGCTGCTGGCCCACCAACCCAAAGCCGTCCACGACGCAGTGAAACATGGCGTCGACCTGCAACTGTCGGGACACACCCACGGCGGCCAGTTGTGGCCCTTCGGCTGGTTGGTTCGCCTCGAGCAACCGGTGGTCGCGGGCCTTGCCAAGTTCGGTGAGACGCTAATCTACGTGAGCCGCGGCACGGGGTATTGGGGCCCACCGATGCGCCTCAACGCGCCGCCGGAAGTGACCTACATCCGACTTCGATCCGCTTGAGTCGGACCTGCGAGGGTCAACTGCGCTCTTCGCGTCCGCGATTTGCGGCGGCCCAGGCTTTCCGTGCTCTTCGAAGTCTGGCGCAAGCCCCAGCCATGTCGCGCTCGACGATAACTTTCCTCTCAGACTGAGATGTTCGTGATTCGGTGTGAAGAGTGACACCATTGAAGTCAAGAAACGCACGATTGCCCGCGCTTCCACTTCATGACCAACGAGACACTGGGTCCGCCCTCGAACGCACCTAAACCGGAGTCTTGCGCAATCGGCGGCAATGCGCCCCCTTTCACGGCATTGCCCAGTCCGACCACATTGCTCGAGCGCGCTGCCGCGTTCGGCCCCTTCGACGAAGGCCTGGCTCGGTTGGTCGTCGCTGGTGACGTCGACGGTGCCGTAGTTGCACTCATCGAGGCTCACGGCACGGCAATCAACGGCATCGTCCACGCTTACTTGTGCCACAGCCCCGACGCCCCCGACGTCTTCCAGCGCTTCTGCATTCGTTTACCCAAAGCCTTACTCACCTTCCGGTGGGACTGTCCTGTTAGGCAGCGCGCGGTTACTACGGCCCTGAGCGTCGCCCGCAGTCACGTGCGCGCTCGCTCGGGCCGTGCGCGCTCCGGCGACGATAGCGCGATTGCCGCGACGGTGGCCATCGATCCCGCGTCGTTCGAAGCCGGTGTGCTTCGCGACGTGCACCGTTTGACGTGCGCCATGCGCAAGCTGGACGAGCGCACCCGTGCGATCGTGATCTTGCGGGGCAAAGGTTATGGCTCACGCGAGATCGCGCTGATGCTCCGGGACGACGGCGAGCCCCTCAGCGAAGACGGCGTCGCCCAACGTTACCATCGCGCCGTCCACCGCGGAGAGCTGCGCCAGCACTACGAGGCACTTCCGCCCACCTGCGGTACGGATGCCTGTACCTGTGGTCACGCTTCGCCGTCGCTGACCATTCACTCAACGGTTGCCCCAACGACCGGTCCTCTGCCCCACGGTGGCTGACCTAGAGGCTTGTGACCGAGATCCCATGCGACTCAAACGATGAAGATCGACCGAGCTGGGACGATGTCTCACTAGACATCCCCGGCTGGCTGGGCGACGTGGCTCCTCCGGTTCCCGTCGTTCGGTTACCGTTGCCGGGCGAAGCCATAGGTCACTACGTGGTAGTCGGTCTCGTCGGCAAGGGGGCATTTGCTCGTGTTTACCAGGTACACAACACGCACCTTCAACGCCAAGAAACGCTGAAGCTCTACCGCTACCAGGGCAGCGCGATCCCGTCCGAGCTCCGGCTCGATCTGCCGAAAGGAGTCCGGATCCAGGTCCTCAGCCACCACGGCCAGTATTACGGGCGTCCCTACATCACCTATTTTCCGTTCCTCGACGGCGAGAGCCTCGCGCAACGCATCGAGCGCGGGCGTCTTTCGGACTCGGAGGCCGCGAGAGTCAGTCACGACTTGGCAGTGCTTCTGCGCGAACTGCATGGCCGATCTATCGTCCACCGCGATATCAAGCCCTCGAACGTCCTCGTCGAGCGAACGGGAGACGTTTGGCTCCTGGATTTTGGCTTTGCTTGCGCACAAGGCGCGCCCATGGGACCGAACTCGCTTTGCGGCACGCACGGCTACGTCTCACCGGAGCAGGCCCGAGGCGAGCAGCTCGACTCGCGCAGCGACGTGTTCAGCGCGGCGGTCCTCCTCTACGCGTGTCTCGGCGGTTCCGTGCCTCACCGTTTGCGCACCACCCGACGAGATGAACTGATCCCAGCCGTCATCGGGCCAGAGCAGGTGCGCGCATTGGGAGTTTCCCGCGGGCTCAGGCGACTGATCCTGAGTGGGTGTCGTCACGACCTCGACCAAAGGCCGGACATCACCACGTGGGAGGCCGAGCTCGGCAAGCTGCGCGCGCCCCGGCGCACCACTTCGCCGCGGAGTCATCTTGCGACCGCCTTGGCACTGCTGTTGGCAGCGTTGGCTGGCGCCGGGTTCATGCGCGCTTGTGACGTGAGTCCAACGGCGATTCTATTCTTTGACCCCTGATCACCTCCGGCACTGGCCCAAGGTCGGTCCGTTCTATTCTACCGTGAGACGTCTCATGCAATTATCTCCTGTGGCACAGCCCCTCCGCACACGTTCTTGGCACGCCGCCCTACTATGGGTGCCCACGCTCTATCTAGCGATGGGGATTCCCTACAACGTCGTGCAGTCGACGGCGGCGCGCATGTATCAATCGCTGGGCGTCGGCGAAGAAAAGATCGCGCTAGCCCTTGGTTGGCTGGCAATCGCGTGGTCCGCAAAACCGCTGTGGGCAGGGCTGTTGGAGCGACTCGGCCGCAAACGCACGGTAATCATCGCGATGCAACTGCTGATCGCCGTACTGCTAATGGTCGCCGGAGCGCTCGCGGTGTTGCTCGACACTCAAACGTTTTTCGCCGGCTCGCTCGGTCTGCTGGCGATCATCGCGTTTGCGTCAGCGACTCAAGACATCTGCGGCGACGGGCTGTACTTGGCGGGCCTAGGTCGTAAGGATCAGGCGCGGCTATCGGGCGTTCAAGGGACGTTCTGGGTATCGGGCAAAGTAGTTGCTGCAGGTTTGCTCATATCCGCTGCCGACGCTTTGGCGAGCCGCGAGCAGTTGGCCACCTCGACCATGTGGGCGACAGTGATGGGCGCAGCCGGAGCGCTCATGGGCGCGCTGGCACTGTATCATGTCTTTGCTCTTCCACCCAGCCCGACGCGGCCGCTGCTTACGGGCGCCACATCGGCGTGGGTCGACCTGCAAAGCACCGCCACGACCTTTCTCCAGAAACGCGAGTTGTGGGGCATGCTCTCGTTCGTCTTGTTGTATCGCGTGGGAGAAGGCCTACTCATGATGTCGGGCCCGCTATTCCTGCAGGCTCCGGTAGCTTCGGGAGGCGTCGGATTTACGGCGGGTGAAGTCGCGGTCATCGACTCGACGTACGGCACGGTCGCGTCGCTGCTCGGTGGACTCGCGGGCGGGGCCGTGTGCGCGAAACTCGGGCTACGGCGTTGCTTGTGGTTTTTTGCGCTGATGCTCAACGTGCCACATGCCTGCTACGCCGTCCTCGGCGAGCTGGCGGCGCGCGGAACGCCGCTCGAGTATACCCTCGTCGCAACCCTGGTAAGCATCGAGAAGGCCGGCTACGGCTTCGGATTCGTCGCCAACATGGTTTATCTGATGCAGCAAGTAGCTCCTGGCCGCAGTATGATGACGCATTACGCGTATGGTACGGCATTGATGAACATCGTGCTGATGCCCACGGCGATGCTCTCGGGCTCGCTCTGCAGCTGGCTGGGGTACCGCGCGTTTTTTTGGTGGGTGCTACCGGTGTCCGTGGTTTCGTTGTGGGCGGCGAAACGAGCTCCGTTCCCAATCGATGGTGCTCAGTGTGAACCCCTCACCAATGCCAATGGCGTTTCGGACGACCTCGTCACCGTCGACGACGACACACGGCTCAACTCGAGGCAACGCGACCTCAAGCGTTTGGCCGCCCGGGCGTCGGGTCCGGCCATGGCGCACGTGATGCTCATCTTGGTCGCCGATACGACACTCCTGGGCGCGCTGCGCGGCAACGTGACGTTGGTGCCCGCGGCGTGGTGGGGCGCCATCCTCACGACTTTGCTCGCGCTCAAGATCAGCATGGCGCTGCGCACCCGCACGGCGATGCACGTCGCGCTCGCCCACGCTCGCGATGTGCCGCCCGGAGAAGCCGAAGCGTCGACCCACGCCTACGAGGCCAACGCCCGCAGCGCCTGGGTCGCGACCCGCGTGTGTCTCGCCATCGACGTGGTGCTGTTCGGCACCGGGATGGCGCTCCTCGCAACCTGACGGATCAGCTCGTGGGAACCCTGCCAATTCGGTGCGCATTGTGTGCGTGCGGCTAACGCACACCGTCTGGGCGCAGCAAACTTTGCGCTGGCCGGAATAGGTCTTCACTTTGGTCTGGACGGGTCGCTGATCGGGCTGGACCGGCTACCGAAGGTGGATGCCGGCGGGGTAAACGTCATGGCCACGGAGCAACCGTTCGTTACTGCATGTGAGGAGGTAGTCGAGGCGCTCGATGCTGCACTGCTCGTCGTGGACGGGTGCGGCGTTATTCGCCGCGCCAACCGCAGTTCACACCACGTGTTGGGCTGCAACACGACCCTCGTGGGTGAGCCAATCGAACGTTGGCTCACGAATCTCGACGAACTCCGAACGTTGGCCGAATCGCGTGCGCGGGCGACCAAAGTGATCGAGCGCAACGGCTCGAAGGTGGTGATTGGGTATTCCGCCACGCCTCTCGCGTCCGAGCAATCGGGCGCAGCCTACACCGTGGTCTTCCAAGACGTCACCGAACGTGAACGTTTGCGCGAGGAGCGTGACCGGCTGATGCGTATGGCGGCAGTCAGCGAGATCCTGCCGTCGCTCTTGCACGAGCTGAAAAACCCGTTGGCGTGTATCGCAACGGCCGTCGAAGTCATGCTGGAGGAATTGGGGCCCGGGCATCTGCAGACCGACTTGCACGCGGTGCTCTCGGAAATTCGCCGCATGAAGTTCACACTCGAAGGCCTGGGCTCGGTGGGGCGAGAGCTCGAGAGCAGCCGCAATCACCCGATTGATCACGCGGCGCGTGAGGTGTGCCGAGTTCTGGAACGCCAAGCGGCGAGCCGTGGCATCAAGCTCACGGCTCACGTCGCCGACATGCCGCTGTTGCCGCTCGACCCGGGTGTAACCAGGGCGGTGTTGTTCAATCTGCTCACGAACGCCATCCACGCGTGTGTGGAGGGAGACTGCGTGGACGTGGGAGGCTACTTCGACGACGCGGCCAACCAGCTCGTCTTGTCGGTGGAAGACACGGGATGCGGAATGGAACCCTCGGTGCTGGAGCGTTGCCAAGAGCTGTTCTTCACCACCAAACCCAAGGGCACTGGCATTGGCCTCGCCCTGTGCTCCGGCGCCATTCGTTCAGCTGGCGGTGAGCTCGACATTCGAAGTGAGGTGGCGCGCGGCACGCGGGTCGAGATCAAGGTGCCCATCGCGGGAGCGCGGCGCCAGGCTCGTCCTTGTCGTCGCGCGAGCTTGGCTGCGGGCGGCCGTGAATCGAACGAGGCACTGGCGAGCGCTCTCTCGGCGGCTCAGGGGTGAACGAACAAGGAATAGGTAGGACTGGAGAGGTGCGATGTCACGTACGGAACAACTGAATACGATTCTTCGGGCACTACAATCGGGCACGCCCGACATCGAGGCGAGCGCCCTCATCTCCGAGGATGGGTTGATGATCGCGAGCGCACTTCCGCAACACGTCGACGAGGTGCGCGTTGCCGGTATGAGCTCGACGTTACTCAGCTTGGGGACGCGTGCATGCACCGAGCTCGACCGCGGTGAGCTGAAGCAAGTGCTGATCCGCGGCGACCACGGCTTCGCGGTGATGGTCACCGCGACCCACGGTACCATGCTGTTGGCGCTCACGACGGCTGAAGCAAAACTCGGGCTGATCTTCTTGGACATGGCTCGTGCCGTGAAAGAAATCGGCAAGGTCCTCTGAGGCACGAGCGTAGGCGACCCGCATGGACAGTGTATTGGTCATCGAAGACGAAGAAATGCTGCGTTCGGCAGTCGTTCGAGGCTTGTCGAAGCTGCCGGCCCTCGTGGTCAGCGAAGCGCGCGATCTCGAGCAAGCGGTGACGTTGATTGACGCCGCCGTCCCGACCCTGATCGTGTCGGACATCGATCTGCCGGGGCGCAGTGGCATCGAGCTGCTCGGTGAGTTGGGACGTCGCGGGTTGCGTATCCCGGTGATCTTCGTTTCCGGCTTCTTGAAAGCTTACCGCAGTCAGATCCCGCAACACGCGGACGTCGAGGTGATGGAGAAGCCGGTCGCGCTCGATGAACTGCGCGACGTCGTGCAACGCCGCCTAGCGCAATCTCGGCGAGCTCAGGACATGGCTCCGTTCTCCGTCGCCGACTATCTGCAGCTGGCGTGCATGGGCCGCCACAGTGTCCACGTCACCGTTCACCGTGACGAGCGAGAACTCGGGCACGTCGCGGTGTGGCAGGGTGAAGTGTTTTACTGTCGAGATGTGCTGGGCGGCGGCGCCGAAGCGTTCGGACGGCTCGCATTCGCGAGCCGCACCGTCGTCCAATGCGTTACCCTGTCGCTCAAACCGACGGCGCGCAACATCGACGGCAACTGGGAGTTCTTGCTGATGGAGAGCGCACGACAGCGCGACGAAAGCGGCGGGACGGACGACCCGTACGAGGCCTCGCCGTCCAGTCGAGTGCTGTCCACGCGACTGGGGGTCGCGGGCAACGTCGAGGCGCCGGACGGCGGAAAGCAGGAGCGCCTGGAAGCCCGCCTGTTCAGTCAAGCTTGGGAAGAGGGTCTCGAGGCGCTGCTCTCGAAAGACTACGGGAAGGCACTGTCGGCGTTCTTGAGGGCGGACCAGATCCGCCCCGGCGACAACAAGGTGCACACCAACATCGTCCGCTTGCGGTCGATGGGTATCGTCAGCGTGTCCGAGGCGCCGCCCGCAAACTACACGAAGAAGGATCGAGCGGTCAATGATCAACGATGAATCAGGAGGTGCGTCATGACTTGGCGCTTGTTGGTAACTAGCCAAAAAGGCGGCGTGGGTAAGACCACGGTCGCGTTGAACTTGGCATTGGCGCTCGCCGAGCGAGGCCAGCGCGTATTGCTGGTGGATCTGGATCCGCAAGGCGGGATCGCGCACTCATTGGCCAAGGACGACACCGCGTTGCTCGGCCTGGCCGACTTACTGAGCAACGCGGCAACGCCCGACCAGGCTCGCGTCCCGACCCACCAACCCAACTTGACGCTGGTCCCGCGGGGGCGCCTAGATCCGTTGGACGCCTGTGACTACGAACTGACGATCGCTCACCAGAACAATCTTCGTGAAGCGCTCGAGAAGTTGGAGGTCGGCTTCGACGTCGTGGTCATGGACGCCCCATCGGGGTTGGGGCTCATCACCCGCGCAGCCCTCCGCAACGCCGACTTCGGCGTCATCCCCTTCCAAGCGGAGCCGCTCGCCTTGCGTTCGACGGGCCAAGTGTTGCGAGCCATGGAACGCGTGATGTTGCAGGAGAACCCGCGTTTTCGACTGCTCGGCATCCTGCCGACGATGGTCGACCGTTCATCTGACGCGAGCTTGGGCGTGATGACCCAACTCTGGACCGGCTTCGACGGGGTGCTCGACACGACGATACCGCGGGCCGAGGTGTTCCAACGGGCGAGCGACGCGGGGGTACCCGTGAAATTTCTCGGCGGACCGATCTCACCAGAAGCACGGCGCTTCGACGCGCTCGCGCTCGAAGTATTGGGCCTAATGGATGAAATGAACACCAAGGAGGATGGTCATGGCGAACGCGTCCAACGAGCGCTTCTCTGATTTGAACTATGCACGTGCGCTGTCGAAGAGACTGCGACGAGGCGGAACGGGTAACCCCGCACCACACGCGCCACACTACGTGCGCTTCGAACCCAAACACGGCTTGGCAGAGAACCGGGACTCGAAAGATCACTGGGGCCGCCTGCTCGACAAGTGTTGCCACGAGAGCGGCGCGTCAGGCGCCTTCTTGATGGACGGCAGCGGCCTGATGATCGCCATGAGCGGCAACGCGACCACCGAGCGAGCGCAAGAGATTGGGGCCCGACTTCAACCCGGCCTCGATCAGGTCGAGCAGATCAACGGCACCAACGGCGCGCCGTGCACCTTGTGCGTTCAAGCCGGTCCCACCTGGGTGGACGCGACGCGCTTCACCCAAAACGACCTGCGACTCACGTTGGGTCTGCTCACCGCAGCGCCGATCGCACGCGAGGTGCGCGAGGCGACGTTGCGTCTGCTGCAAGTAGCTTTGACCTGAATCGAGGAAAATCGCGCCTTATGTCACACGTATTGTTCAGCTCAGACAACCACAAGAACGTGCTGCTGCCAGTCTACGACCAGGGGCACGCCGTGCCCTCCAATCAGCATCTCATCATTCACGACGGTCACGGGATGATCCTCGACCCCGGCGGTCACAAGATTTACAACCGAGTTTTGAGCGACACGACGAGTGAGCTCGCGGGCTCGAAGCTCGACTTCATCCTGCTCTCGCATCAAGATCCTGACATCGTGGCTGCGGTCAACGGCTGGCTGATGACGACCGACGCGATCGCGTATGCACCGTCGCTATGGGTTCGCTTCATCCCGCACTTCGGTCTCGACCGTTTGGTCGTCGAGCGCCTCAAGCCGATCCCCGATCAAGGCATGCGGCTCGCGATCGGCGGCCAAGACGTGTTCATCATCCCAGCGCACTTTCTTCACTCGTGCGGCAACGTCCACGTCTACGATCCAATCTCCAAGATCTTGTACAGCGGCGATCTGGGCGCGTCCATCGACTCACCGTACATCGAGGTCCCAGACTTCGAAGCCCACGCGCCGAAAATGCTCGGCTTCCACCAGAGATACATGGCCTGCAACGCCGCCATGCGCGCCTGGGTTTCGATGGTCCGCACCCTCGACGTCGAGACGATCGCTCCGCAACACGGGGCGCTCTTCCGCGGCAAAGACATGGTGCAACGCTTCCTCGGCTGGGCCGAGAACCTGCAATGTGGCATCGACTTGATGGCGGATTCGTACAAGATCCCCGCCTAACGCTTTGATTGCTTACCGACGACCGCGGGGTCGGCCTGCGTCCCGGCTGTGGACATAGGCCCACCTCGCGGCGGCGTCTCGGTTACACGGAGCCCCCGCGTGCCAAGGTGCACTCGGCGACCCTTCGAACCGCGCCAGCGTCGGAAGGTGCCTGCGCGGGTTCGCTGGGCGGCGTCACCGCAGCCCGAGGTGCACGCCCCGGACCTTCAGCGTTCTCTGAACCGAGCCACGCGCAGACAAGCAGACCGGAATAGCTAGTAATTTAAGCAGTTTATAACTTACTTCGTTCTCTAGCGAGAACGGTTTGTGCCCTACGGAGCTTTACTCGGGGCGAGTCTTCGGCCACCCTGAAAGGACCGATGGACCACCGCCCCTCGCCTCAGACGTACACCGACTATCGCGCGTATCTGCGCGACATGGTCGCTCATCTGAAGGCGACCACGCGAACGTTCAGCTACCGCGCCTTCGCGATGCGCGGCGGCTTCTCTTCGGTGGGATTTCTGAAACACGTCATCGACGGTGAGCGCAACCTGGCGTCCAAGTCCGTCGCCAAAGTTGCCAAGGGCCTCGGGCTCTCGGATCAAGAAGCGCACGCCCTCGAGCTCTTGGTATTGCTGGGCGAGGCCGAGACCGACGAAGACAAAACGCGGCTCCTGCGCCGGCTGCGCGCTTCGACGGTGCGCCGTCAAGTTACCGGTGATGCGTTCGAGTTGTACTCGACCTGGTGCGTCGTCCCGATCAAAGAGCTCCTGGGGCTCTGCGACGGCGTGGCGGACCCCGCGTTGCTCGCGCATCGGTTGTGGCCCCGGAGCTCGGTTCGAGAGGTCAAACAGGCGCTCGAGGTGCTGCTGCGCCTGGGTCTGGTGGAGACCGACGCCGGGGGCCGCTACCGGAGCAAACCCACGACCGTCGAGACGGCTCCCCAAGTCAAGTCGCTGGCCGTGCGCAACTACCACCGCGACATGTTGCTCCGCGCCGCTAGCAGCTTGGAGGAACTGCCGCAAGACGAACGGAACGTGACGTCCGTCACGTTCCGTCTCACCGTGGCTCAATACAAGAAGTTGTGCGACATGATAGACGCCTTCGAAAACGCCGTGCTCGAGACTGCCGCCGAGGGCTCCGACGCGCAAACGGCGGGCAACGCCGAAGTGTACAACCTGAGCTTCGCCCTGGTGCCCGCGACTCGGAGGACCCCATGAAGGCGAAACCGTTCGACGCCAGAGCCTGCGCTACGTGGTGGGCGCTCCTCTGCCTCGGTGCCTGCGCTTCCGAAGGAACGAAGACGGGCAACGGCATTCACCTCGAGTTCGCTGCCACGCAAAGCCCCCTTACCTCCGCCCTCGACGCAGGCTCCACGTCAGAGCCAGACGGCGGACCGAGCACCTCCGGGAAGCCCGGCGCGTTCAGGCTCGAGGGCGCCTGGCTCAACGTCTCCGAAGTCACCTTGCGGGGCCCCTCCGCGCTATGTGAGTCCGGGGGCCTTTTGGATTCAGACGTCGAGTGCGCCGATGGCCGACTCAGAGTTCGCCGCGCGATGACGCTCGACCTGCAAAACCCACGGACGTCACCCATGTCCAACTACGTCTTTCCCTCGACCGTCTACGACCGCGTGGACGTTCGCTTCGACGACGACGGCGCCCCGATAGGAGGCATCGAACGAGCCTCTTTCGTCTTCACGGGGGTCCTCGACGTGGGCGGCGCGGAAGAACGCGTCGTCATCACTTCGCGCCGCAACGACGAGTTGCGGTTCGAAAACACCTCCGGCATCGACGTGTTGGAAAACGAGTTGCTCGAGGCGCAAGTCGACGTGACGCGCTGGATCGCAGCGCTGCCGCTCGTCACGTGCATCGAGAGCGGCGAAGTCGAAAACATCGAGGGCGCCTGGCGGTTCGACGACGCCACGGGCTGCGGTGACGTCCCGCGCCTCGTCTTCGACGAGCTCGGCGCCTCGACGCGCCTCGACAAAGATTAACGCCCTCCCTCACCACGGCCAACCGCCGCTCGGACGAGCGGCGCCCCATCCACGGCGCGTCCGCGTCACTGATTCGCGTCACTGATTCGCCGCGGCCAAGCGCGGCGACGGCGTCGCACGCCGTGGTTGCGCCCCTTTTTCCACTCATTGCCCCATCCAACGAACCCTCGACAACCACTCGGAGAACAAATCATGAAACACCGTCCATTCGACATCGCCAGCGTGCTCCTCGTAAACAGCCTCCTCTTCTCGTGTAGCGACGCCAGAGACAGCGCGCAACTGCAGACGGTGTCGATGAACCTGAGGCTCACCGCAGACTCGTCATCGTCGGAAACCGACGCCGGAGGTTCGGTGCTGTCGCCGACGCGAGCGTTAGCTTTCGTCAGGCACGTCGAGTTCTACCTGCCGGAGGGGACGTGCGCTCCGCGGCAGACCAGCGACGACTCGCCGTCGGGCGAAAAGCTCCGCGGAGACGGCTCACTCGACGACTCGCCGGGAGGCGACGACACGTCGTCGGGAGACGACGTCTGCGAAGACAAGCTGCGAGTGGAAGGCCCGTGGGTGATCGATCTGATGACCGGCGAGGCCACGCCGCCACTCGACCTCATCACGGTCCCCGCCGGCACGTATCGCCGCGTGGACGTTCGCTTCGAGCCCGCCGACGCGGCCGACGCGAGGGTTCCCGCCGACCTCTCCGGCGCCACCCTGTTCGCCTCGGGGCAGTACGGCGGCGCGGCCGCATCTGAATTCGACTTGCGCGTCGCGTTCAACGAGGACGCCCGCTTCGAGTCCGAGGGCGGCATCGAACTTTCCGCTGGCGGCATCGACGAGCTCGTGATGGCGCTCGACTTGAACGCATGGTTCGGCGCCGCGTCTCTCGAGCGGTGCGCGAGCGACGACGCTCTAGAAGTCGTGGACGGACGACTGCTCATCGACGACGGCGCGTGCAGCTCGCTCGAGAATTATCTGAAGGATGCCTTGAAAGAGGCGAACCGACTGAAGTGAACTCGGCGACGTGAGTTCTGAAAGCTGGCTGCCGAACCGTGCGCTGGCGCAGGCCGGCGCGCGTCCCCTCCACGTTCAGTCAGCGAACTTGCGGCACCGGTAGCAGCTCACTTTCGAACCGTTACGCGCCTTACCCTGGAGGTCGTACACGACTTGACCGTCGGGGTCGACCTCGGTGCCGATGGTGGTGGGTCCGTGTCCCCAGCCGATCATCGTGTTGCCGTTTGCCAAACGCTGCGCCGATCCTTGGGAGGTCGAGGAGAAGCCGTCGCGCTCGTAGCTCCACACGAGCTCCGCGGTCATGTTCACCTCGTCGAGCGCGTATTCGACGACCCGTGAACGCTTGGGCCTCGACCCGAAGATCTCCGGCAGGCAATCGCGACCGTTGTCGAAGATCAAGATGTGGCCATTGTCGAGGCGGCTGGCCGTGTGCTGACCACAAACGCCCGAATACGGGTCGTTGATGAAGGTGAAGTCACTCGCGATCCCGCCGAGACGCCAAATCACCTGCCCCGTCGCGCGGTCGATCTTCAGCACCTGCGACAACGCTCGCAACGAAAGCAGCCAATTGTCGTCGTGGTCGACGGCGATCGAATTGGCGTGACCGTAGTCGGGTTGCTCGAACGCGTACACGCTATGATCGTACTGGACGTGATCCCACGAGTTCCATTGGAACACGACCTGTTGGTCGGGTGTCACCTCCTGGAACATCGAATCCAAGACCTTCTCGGTCGCGGATAGCCCGAAGCTCGACAAATCGTGGACGGCAGGCTCGTAAGAGATGAACACGTAGTTGCCGCTCGGGAGTATGAGGAAATCGTGGACGTCGGTGTTGACGAGCCCAACCGCCGACAGCCGGGAGATCTCTTCGAAGTTGGGGTTCAGCAACACCTGATAGGCGCCGTCCTTGGTGCTAGATCGTCTCACCGAGTACGAGAGCGTGCCATTGGGGTGCTTCTTGAAGTCGTAGATGTTCGAAGAAGCCTCGAGGTAGTAGAGCGGAACGCCAGCTGGGTCCAGTTTGGCGATGAACTGCCCGTCACTAGAGGCCAGGTTCAGGTACAGGGGCTCGTCGGTCGCACCCGCGACGGGATTGTTCACCTGCAGCTCTGGGAAGTTCGGCGGCAGGTACGCGACCGTATAACGCGCGGCATCGGGTTCGTCGCCGACCGTGAACACGAGCTCGGAACCAGGAGCCGCGTCGGGTAACTCGGTCGCCACGCCGGACTCGAGCTCGACACCGTTCAAGCGCACGACCGTGTTTGCGGTCGCCGTCACGCTGAGCAGTGACGTGTCGGAGTCGGCGATCACGGAATACCGCGATCGACGCGCGTCGAACGCAGGATGGAGGCCGGTGTGTCCGCCGCTGAACTCCAGGTTCGAGAGCGAAGCAGGCCCGGCGTCGAAGGCGGCGCCGTCACCGCGCGAAGAGTCGACTGGGAGGGCGCCGGAGTCGACGCCGGAGTCGACGTGAGTGGGTGCCTCCCACACCGTTTGCGACGGTGCCGGGTCGGATGCGTCGACCACCGCCACGTTCGACGCGACGCTGCCGGCGTCGTGCCCGACGACGCCAGCGTCGCCGCCGCCGATTACGACGACCGGGGTTGTCACGTCGCGACTTCCGGTCGAGAGACCGTCGAGGGATGGTTCACCGCTCGTGGGCGCGGCCGACGCTGCGCGTTCACTCGCGACGGCCCCGGCGTCGCCAGCGGCGACGTCCTCGACCACGCCCGCTTCAACAGCTCCAAACGCAGCGCCGTCTCGCTCGTCGACCAATCCCTCCCCGCGCGCGATGGGTGCGTCGGCGTCGACGGATACCGAAACCTCCCGTGCCTCCACCTCCGGCGCCTGGCCCGAGTCGAAGTTGCACGCGACATGGACGATGAGACTCGGCCAAACCCAGCTGCTCCCGCGCCGTTTCATGGTTGCATCGACGGGCGCGCGTTGCGTTCTCTTAACCCGTTGAGCAGTGGGCCCCATCGTTTGGCGATGTCGGCCGGCGCGCCGCAGACTCTCGACCGTCATGGTTTTGACTCCGTCAGGAACTGCCACGTCGAACCCCGACGCGACCGGAGGCGGAGCCGCGGTTCACGGAGCACGGTGAGACACTGGCTGCAGTTAGCGAACGCCGCGAGGCCAGACCGCGCCGCAGCGCGGCTCGGTCCGCACGAGCTCCGCTGCGAGACTTGCAGCTACGGACAGCCGCCGGCGCCATTGCCAGGAGTGACGGCGCGGGTCGCACGACGCAAGACGGCACCCGACCCGATCTTGCTTGCGCGTAGCCGTCACAATGGCCTAGGGGTGTGCTCGAGTTTCTCTCTGCAAGGTTCGAGTTTACGGACGCCAAAGTCCGACCTCGGGCACGGTGTCCATGACCGACCACAAACCAAACAACGGACGTTGCCGCATCGTACTCACGGGGGGCCCGGGTGGCGGCAAGACCACGGCCGCAGATCTGTTCAGGCGAGAGATCGGCGAGCGCGTAGTGATCGTGCCCGAAGCCGCGACGTTGTTGTTTGGTGGCGGGTTTCCGCGTTCTCGAGAGGTACACGCGCGGCGTGCCGCTCAGCGGGCGATCTATCACGTGCAGTGCAACCTCGAAGACGTACAGTCGGCGTTGTACCCCGAACGCATCCTGCTCTGTGATCGCGGCACGCTCGATGGGGCGGCGTATTGGCCGGACAACGCGGACGGTTTTTTCGAAGAGACGGGCAGCTCTCTGGAACGAGAACTGGGCCGCTACGACGCGGTCATCTTCTTCGAGAGCGCGGCCGTGGGTGGCATCTCGATCGAGGGCGGTAACCCCACACGTGTAGAGTCGAACCCGGAGGCGCTCGAGCTCGATCGACGGCTGCGGGCGTTGTGGTCGCGCCACCCACGCTTCGTCGTCGTGCCGCACAACCCCTCGTTCGTGAAGAAGATCATGTTTGGACTCGCGTCGCTCGAGAGCATCGTGGCTCAACTGCGGCCGTAAGTTACCAACCGAAAGAGCACCAACTGGGGCACCGATGGACTCGGCGATCAGCACTGCAGCGCGCGCGCTTGCGACGGGAGAACCGCTGGTTGCCTTGAGGTTCGTTGCACTGCGCGACGACGCGCCGGCCTTGGCTTTACGCGCCATCGCCATGGCCCAGCTCGGTGAGCTGAAGCCAGCGCGGAGCTTGCTGCGGCGGGCGCAGAAGGCGTTTGGTCCCGGCGAGAACACCGCGGTGGCGCGCTGCACCTTGGCCCGCGCCGAGATCTCGTTGGCGCTTCGAGACCTCGACGATGCGGCCGTTGGCCTCGACGCAGCCCGGCGCACGCTAATCGCCAAAGGTGACCAGGCCAACGCGTTGCTCGCGCAGCTGCTCGAAGTGCGGCGGCTGATGTTGATGGGCGAGCGGGAAGCCGCCCAGGCTTTGCTCGCCACGGCGAGCATGGAGCGAATGCCTCTGCGCTTGGTCGCGATGGCTCGGCTCCTTTCTGCCGAACTCTGCGCGCGGGCTCTGGACGACGCGGGCGCCCGCAAGTCCCTCGGTGAGGCCCGGACGGCGGCTCAGGCTTCCCGAGTCGGTGCGTTGGTCTCCGAGGTCGATCATTTGGAGCGAAAACTGGACGCCCCCGTGGCCCGGTGGGTGGCGAGCGGCGAGGAACGGCTGCTTGCGCTCCGCGATTTCGCCACGTTGCCGCTGGCGAATCTCCTGCTCGTCGATGCCTGCCGTCGGGAAGTGCGCCGCGCCATGACCGTCGTTGCATTGGCCAGTCGCCCCGTGCTGCTCGAGCTAGCCGTTGCGCTGGCGCTGCGCGCTCCGGAGGCCGCCGGTCGTGACGAGCTCGTTTTGCGCGCCTTCGGCGCACGGCGCGTCAACGAGTCTCACCGAGCGAGGTTGCGTGTCGAGGTCGGTCGGCTGCGACGTGAATTGGCTGCGGTTGCCGTGATACGCGCCACCGCGACGGGCTACGTGTTGAAGCCCCGCCTACCAGACGCAGTGGCCGTGTTGTTACCTCCGCAACCAGGTGAAAGCAGCGCGCTGATGGCGTTACTCAGAAGCGGCGAGTCGTGGCCGACTTCCGCGCTGGCCACGTCGCTCGGCAAGAGCCAGCGCGCGGTACAACGCGCCCTGGCCGAGCTCGAGAGCCAACAGCTCGTTCATTCCGTCGGCAAAGGGCGTTCCCAGCGCTGGGTCGCAGTCAGCTCACCGGGCAGCGCCACGACGTTACTGCTCGTCGCGCCGGGCACGTTGGCTTGAACCCGCAATCGCGACGGCGTTGTTACTCCTCGCTACGTGCCTGACGAGTTATTGCTTGGACATGAAGACCCACACCAATCCCACACGCGAACCGCTCACTCACCAGGCACAGATCGTCCGAGAATACGGCCCGTTCGCCGATGCCGACCCGGCTCATGGCGTTACCTTCGACGGCGCACTGGCGTGGGTAGCCACCGGCTCACACCTGCAGGCCTTCGACCCCGATACCGGTGCTCCGGTGAGACGTTTGCCCGCCGCGTCGGACGCTGGCACGGCCTTCGACGGACGGCACCTGTACCAAGTCACGGGCAAGTCGATAAACAAACTGGACGCCGAGACCGGCGAGCTGTTGTCCACAATCGCCGCACCTGGCGACGGCGGGGACTCTGGCCTCACTTGGGCGGAGGGCAAGTTGTGGGTCGGCCAGTACCAGGGCCGCAAGATCTACTGTATCGATCCGGAGACGGGCCGGATCCTCAAGACCCTCGAGTCCGACCGTTACGTCACGGGAGTGACGTGGGACGGCGACGAGTTGTGGCACGGAACCTGGGAAAACGACGAAAGTGAACTGCGCCGCATCGACAGCGAGTCGGGCTCGGTGCTGGAGCGGGTCCTCATGCCAGAAGGAACGGGCGTCTCCGGTTTGGAGAGCAACGGTCGGGGCCTGTTCCTGTGCGGCGGCGGCAAGAGTGGTAAGGTGCGCGCCGTCCGCAAGCCACAGACCGCTTCGGAAAAAAGCCGCTGAAACTACCGCACACTGTAGACATTTCGGGTTTGGACCCGGCCTGCGTCGCGGTCTGGCCTGCCGGGGTTCGTGGATTCGAGTCGTTGTCTCGCCCCGCGGCCCCGCAGCACGCCGGCGCGGGCGCGCGCGGTTCCCGCCGTCGCCCCCACTGCCGCTGGAAAAGATGACCATGGCCACGACGCTGGTTTACGGCTACTGCTACCTGTTGCCGCTCCCGGCCAATCGGAGGTTCACCGCATGAGCAAGTTCGTCGTCACGGCCTCGTCTCTGAATTTGCGCAAGCAGCCGCAGATTGCAGACAACATCCTGGGCACGCTCGACCGCGGAAGCGAGGTCTCGATGATCTCGAAGTCCGCGGACGGCTTGTGGTTGGAGGTAAACGATGGTCAGCGCGTCGGTTGGTCGTCGGCCAAGTACCTGGTCTCGCGCGGGAGTGAGCAGACCCCCGTGGTCCCGAGCGAGGAGTTTCCGTGGATGGCGATCGCCGTGAGCGAGCTCGGTGTCGCCGAGGTGCCAGGCCCCGGAGACAATCCGCGCATCCAAGAGTACCTGAGGTCCACGGATTTGGATCGTCAGCTGGCGTCCAACGACGAAACGCCGTGGTGCTCCGGGTTCGTCAACTGGTGCATCGAGAAAGCGGGCTACGCGGGCACCAATTCGGCGCGGGCTCGGTCCTGGCTGCACTGGGGTAAGCCGCTGACCACCCCGCGCCGCGGCTGCATCACCGTGTTCACCCGCGACGGCGGCGGACACGTCGCCTTTTACGTCGGTGAAACGACCACCCACTACGTCGTCTTGGGCGGCAATCAAGGCAACCGCGTGTGCGTCGCCAACTACGAGAAGGCGCGCCTGCTCGGGTTCCGCTTGCCATCGTGATTCGAGCTCACGCGCGATTCGAGCTCACGCCGTGACCGCGCGCGCTTTGACGATCTCGCGCGCGATGCGGATGCCGTCGACGGCGGCGCTCACGATGCCGCCAGCGTAACCAGCGCCCTCGCCGCCGGGATAAAACCCCTGCCACGCTGGGCTCTGGAGCGTCTCGGGATCCCGCGGGATGCGCACGGGTGAACTCGTCCGCGACTCCACCCCCACGAGCACGGCTTCTTCGGTGATGTAGCCGCGCATCTTCTTGTCGAAGCGTAACAGCGCCGACCGCAGGCGGCTCGTGAAGTCGAGCCCCGTGCAATCGAGCACGGTGCTGAGCTCCGCCGGCACGATGCCGGGCACGTAGCTGCACGCGGGCAACGTCGAGGACTGCCGTTTGGCGACGAAGTCGGTGACGCGAACGGCCGGGGCCTGCAGGGTGCCGCCGCCCGCCTGGAACGCAGCTCGTT
>CBINDO010000050.1:0-37684 GCA_966249405.1 uncultured bacterium
CGCCCCTATGCCGATTGAGGGGGGCGACGGTTCGTGCGGGTGCTCTGCACGCCGTTCCACGCGCTCTGAGGTCGAGGTCGCGGTGAAACGACGTGGCCGGGTTGTCAGTGAAGGCGTGTTAGCCTAGGCTCCCGGCGATGTCGTTTCGCGTTGGTTTTGGGTCCGTGCGTGCCGGGGCCGTGGCAACTCTGGTGCTGGCTAGCGCGCAGTTGACGCTCGGGTGTCGAGAGTACACGTGTTTCGACACCGCGACGTGTACCTACGTCGGGCCCGACGGAGCGGTGGACGCGTCCGTCCTGGACGCGTCCACATCGGATGCCGCGTCCAGCGATACAACGCCCTCGGGCAGGGTCGCGGACGCATCTGGCACGCCCGCGGAGCCCGACACACGCGACGCGGCACCGTCTGGCGCAACCGACGGTGGTTCCGTGAACGGCGGTGGCTTGGACGCTTCGTGGGATGGCGCGAGCTCGGTCGAGGTGACTGCTCCCGGGGACGCCGGTGAGCTCGGTCGAACGTCCACAACGCCGTCCATCGACGGGGGAGGCACCACCGGCACCGAAGCAGGTGTCTCACCCGCCTCTAGCGCACAGATCGCTGAACCGCAGACGAGCGAGCCGACCGGCCCCGTAGAAGACCCCGCAGGATACTGGCGTCAAGATCCTTGGAGCGGCTGTGTTTGGAGTGCAATCGACGACACTGGCAGCGGAACGAGCCTCGCCCCAACCGACTTCACCCACACCGAAGGAGGAGACTACTGCGTTGCAGGAGCCGTAGCCGCGACCGAAGACTGGATGGGCGCGGCGATGCTGGGGTTCTACTTGAACCAAAGCCCAGTGGGGACCAGCTGTGCATACGAGCCGTTGGACGAAACAGCGGCGCTTCCACCGGCCGTCGTTCCGACCAAGAACGGCCTCGCCTTCAACTTCGCCAAACGCGGCCCCGATCGCTCGTTCGACCTGCGCGTCGTTCTTTGGGGACCAAACGGAAGCAGTGACTCCAACGAGCGTTGGTGCGCGGACATCGAACACTTGGAGGGCAAGCAGTTCGTTGCGTGGGGCGACTTCAACACGGAATGTTGGGGCGGAGGCAACGGCACCGCCTACGCAAACCAAGCGATATCGGCGGTCGTATTTACGGTACCTGGTGAAGGTTGGCCCGCTGGCGAGCAAGGTTCGGCGGCGGATGTGGCCTTCGACTTCTGCGTGAAGGGGTTGGCGCCGGGTGACAGCGCCGAGGACGCCCCGAACAGCGACAACCATGCGAGTGGAACGTTGGGCGGCACCGCGGCGGGGGCCGACTACGAACGGGCCGTCGTCACCGTCGACGGAGAGACCTACGTCATCCAGAACAACAACTGGGGAAACGAGCTCGGGGCTCAGACACTTTCGTTCGAGAACGACAGCTTCGTGATCACCGACGGCCCCGACGGCGTAGCGGGCTGCCAGGGGTGCCCGTTGTCGTTTCCTTCGATCTTCGTTGGCGCCAACGGCGATACGAACGACGGCGAATATACGACGCGTCTCACGGACAACCTGCCTGCCTCTATTGGTAGCATTACGTCTGCGACCACGAGGGTCACGTGGAGCGGTAACCCAGGAGCCGCCGCCAGCGCGAGTTACGACCTGTGGTTTGCGAGCCCCAGCCGTGGTGATCTGAGCGGCAAGCGTTACAACGACGCTCTGGACGGCGCGATCATGATTTGGCTGCACGACCCACCGAGCGCCCAGCCCATCGGCTCTGACATCGCCGACGTGACGATCAACGGCGTGCAATGGGACGTCTGGGTGGGCCCGCGAGGGCAAGGCGTGAGCTCGGGCGGGGCCGACTTGATCGCGAACGCCAACGCTCCGGTGGTGTCGTATGTGGTTAAGAGCACGTCGAACACCTTCGACGGCGATCTCACAGACTTCATGGAGGACGCCAAACTTCGTTCGAACCAGTTCGACGACCAACTGTTGCTGACCGACGTGTTCTTTGGATTCGAGGTATGGAGTGGGGGCGCTGGGCTCGGCGTCGACCACTTCACGGTAGATGTGCGAAAGTAGGGGACGACCAAGCCTTGCTGGGGCACTGGGGCACCCGCGTCGCTGCCGGGCTGCGGTGAGGTGAATGTCAGCGAACGGCCGCGGGCACCTAAAGCGTGGGCGGCCGCCGGAAAGCCGTGCCGCAGGCTGGTTTGGGACGCGGCCGAAGTTTTTTGGTCGGCGAGTGTAAGGTCCGTGGCCGAGCTGCGTTGAGACATCGAAACCCTGGAGGTAGTAGATGACCCACCGTAAACGTTCGTTCACTTCGTCGTGTTCTTTGGTCGCGTTGTTGGCGTTCGCCGCTGCGCCGGCGTGCAGTAAACAGGAGCTATCCAACGTCGAGCAGCCAACCGCTGCAGCGTATGCGGAACCGTCCCCCGTGCTCGAGCGTGACGACGCAGAATACGCGGCGTCGCCACGCGTCGCCCCGGAAGAGCACGTCGAATACGAGAGACGAGCACAGGAGCCAGCTGCGGAAGAGAGTAAACCTATTACGGTGAATCAGGCGGTCGCGCCTGCTGCTCCGCCGCCCTCACGTGCGACGCGCGAGGCGCCACAGAAGAAGCGTGTGGTGACGGCGGGCGGCGCCTCCAAAGCCGACGTCGCGGAGAAGTCCATCGCGGTGGCCGAGCAGGACGAAGTGGTGACGGTCCCGGCGGCTGCTCCAGAGTTCAACACCGAACGTTACTCGCACGCCACCGAACAACCGTTCACTTTGTCGAGCAACAACCCGCTTTCCACGTTTTCCGTCGACGTGGACACGGCGTCGTATTCGAACATCCGTCGCTTGATCCACAATGGCCAAACCGTGGATCCCGGCGCCGTGAGGGTGGAGGAGATGGTGAACTACTTCGACTACGACTACCCAGAGCCGACCGCGGGGCAACCGTTCTCCGTCGTGACGGAGGTGACGAATGCCCCCTGGGCGCCGGAACACCAACTGGTGCTCGTGGGATTACAGGGGCGTCACGTCGACACCAAGGCTCTACCGCCGCGCAACCTGGTGTTCTTGATCGACGTATCCGGTTCGATGGAGGACGAAAACAAGCTCCCGCTGCTCAAGCGCTCGTTCGCCAAGTTGTTGGATACCTTGGGTGAACGCGACCGAGTCGCGATGGTCGTGTATGCGGGGGCAAGTGGCGTGGTGTTGCCTTCCACGCTGGCGACCGATCGCGCGGCCATCGAGGCAGCCCTCGAGCGCCTATCGGCAGGGGGATCCACCAACGGCGCGGCGGGCATCGAGCTCGCGTACGAAATCGCCGAGCGCCACGCCGTAAAGGGGGGAATCAACCGCGTAATCCTGGCTACGGACGGCGACTTCAACGTCGGGACCACGAGCGAAAGTGCGCTCACCGAGCTCGTCGAACAGAAACGTGAACGCGGCGTTGCCTTGACGGTGCTCGGCTTCGGTATGGGCAACTACAACGATAGCACTCTGGAGAAGCTTGCTGATAACGGCAACGGCAACTACGCCTACATCGACACGTTGGACGAGGCGCGGAAGGTACTGGTAACCGAAGCCAGTGGCACGATGTTGACGATCGCCAAAGACGTGAAGATCCAAGTCGAGTGGAACCCAGCCGTTGTGGGCGCCTATCGCTTGATTGGCTACGACAACCGCAGGTTGGCCGATCGCGACTTCAACGACGACCGCAAGGATGCGGGCGAGATCGGCGCCGGTCACAGCGTCACGGCGTTGTACGAGGTGCTCAGCCCTGCACAAGCCAAGCGGCTCAGTGGTGTCGACGCGCTGAAGTATCAGACGGTGGCGACCAAGGGTGACGCAAACGAGATGCTCACCGTCAAGCTCCGGTACAAGGCGCCAGAGGCAAAAAACAGCGAACTCATCAGCGTTCCGGTCGCCAATCGCAGCGTCGCCTTCGACCGAGCGTCGGAGAACCTTCGCTTTGCGAGTGCGGTCGCGACGTTCGGGATGTACCTCCGACACTCCGAATACGGCGGTAGCTCGGCCCCCGCGCTCGCCTTGCAGGTCGCACGCGGTGCGCTCGGCCACGACGAACATGGTTATCGCAAAGAGTTCGTTCAGCTCGTGAGCAGCGTCGCTGGCGAAAACAAGCAGGCCATCGCGCGTTGAGGTAGGGAACAGCGTCCAACGTCGAAAGGCCCGACGCCCCTTCGGGAGGCGTCGGGCCTTTCGTTTTCTGGCGCAGCGCCATCAGAAGGTTATCTTGATCACCTCTGCAGAACGGTTGGCTGGGCCATGGTAAACGGCTTCGACGTTGTTCCCGTCGGGGTCGAGCAAAAACGCCGCGTAGTAACCGGGGTGATACGGACGCTCTCCAGGTGCGCCATGGTCGGCGCCTCCAGCCGCGAGCCCGGCGGCGTGAAACCGCGCGACGGCGTCGCGGTCCTTGGCTTGCAGTGCGAAGTGTACACGCCCGGTGAGGCGGCCGGCTGCGGCGGGGCTATCGGCGCTAGACACGAAGAGTTCGTCGGCCCAGAAGAATCCGGGCCCGTCGCCGCCCAACGGTATGTCGAGCGCCTTCAATATAGCCTCGTAGAAGCGCTTGCTGCGGTCGAGGTCGGCGACGACGAGGTGGAGGTGGTCGAGCAATCGACCGCGCGAGATTTCGTTCGTTTCCATGACGAAATCCTAGCCCTGGTCGTCGCGCCGTCAATCGTGCACACGTGTTCGTAGGCGAGCGTAGCCGGCGCCCTGAAGGCTGTGGCAGAAGTCTCCCGCCGAGCTCGGTCCGACTTTTGCCACAGGGCTACTAGCCACGGTCGCCTAGTTCGGATGCCTAACGTGAGGCGGTTTGCCGCTTGGTCCAAGAGGACCGAACGTCGCGGTCGCCGGAGTTTGCGGCAACGAGCGTATCGAACCACGCTTGGAGATGTAGTAACGTAACCGAGGGTCGAGAGCGAGGCGCCCTCCTCTACGCAGCGCGAGAGGGGGCGAGGGACGAGCACGCGAAGCGCGTTCGCGCTGCTCCAGCAAAAGCAGAGCCAGCACAAATGACGAAACACGCAAACCACATCGACTTCATCGAATTCCCCGCCATGTCTCCAGAGAGCATCGCCACGGCAAAGGCGTTCTACGCGTCTACGTTTGGCTGGACTTTCAAAGACTGGGGGTCGGAATACTCCGACACGTCGAGCAGCGGCGTCGGCAGCGGTTTCAACGCGAACCTATCGAACCGCCCCAACCAACCGTTGGCCGTGATCTACACCCCTGAGCTCGAGGTAGCGCTGGAAAAGGTGAACGCCGCGGGGGGAATCGTCACGCGGGACATCTTCTCGTTCCCCGGCGGACGGCGTTTCCACTTCATCGACCCGGCCGGCAACGAACTCGCCGCTTGGTCCGATAAGTAGCGTGAGGTTACGGGCGGGCGCGCCCTCGCAGCCAATTGGCCGACGAGGGCACGCTTGGTGAGACTACTTGCAGGCGTCGGGGATGCGGACCCTGATCGGTTGACCCGAGGCAGTGATGGTAACGGGGGTGGGGCCGCCGCTGTTGTCCCCCCAGCATTTGACCTGTCCGTCCGCGAGTGCTGCACAGCTCGCGTGTTTGGCCACCGAGATGGCGACCGCGTTCTCGATTCCCGAGATCACCGTGGGCGTATTCGAACCGCCGCCGGCGCCGTTTACCTGGCCACCACCCGAACATTGGACGCTGCCATCGGCAAACAGGAAGCAGCTGTGGAATTGGCCCGAGGCGGTTGCGACGACGCCCGAGGGGAAGGTCGCGGTCACCGGCGTAGCCTGCGCCATCATGTCGGGCAGGCCGAGTTGACCGTTCCAGTTTTCGCCCCAGCAGTATGCCGCGCCATCCGCGTCGACGGTGCACTTCTCGACCTGACCGGTGCCCACCCAAGAGGCTTCGAACGCCGCCGTCACGGTGGCGGGTGTACCTGTCGGGCTCGTCCAACATTGGATCGCGCCGGCGGTCGTCACCGCGCAGCACTCACTGTAGCCGCACGACACCATGGTCGGCTCGCCGCTGAGTGAGACATTGGTGGGCGTGCCGCTCGGCCCGGTCCAGCACTTGACGGTGCGCGGTGCGCCATCCACCAGCGCACAGTTTTTGCCTTGACCACCGGTGATCTCGAGGGCGTCCGCCGCAATTACGGGCGTCGTCGAGACATCCGCGTTGTCCCAACAGTGCACCGCGCCTTCGGTGTTGATGAGGCAACCCGACGAAGAGAAGCCGTTGCCGGTGGCGACGACCGCGTCGGAAACTGCGGCGCCGCCCTGATAGTTGAGGAACGTCGCGGTGGCTTCGGCGAAACAGGCTACGCGCCCGTCCTCCAACGCTGCGCATGGATACTCGGTGCTCGAACCTTTGCCTAAACCCGTGTTAGCGGCGCACGCACCATTCGCGACGGGAAGCCCGGTTGGAGACGACGTGTCGTCGGTCGTCGTGGTGGGTTCACTCGTGGCGCTGCTTTCGGTGCCGGTCGAGTCGAGCGTCTCGCTGACGGGTTCGCTCGACCCATCGCTGGTAGCGCTCGAATCCACCGTAGTGGACGAAGTCGCGGTCGTGCTGCTCGAGGTGGTCGGTTGCGTGGTGGAGCTCGAACTCGAGGTGGGGCTGGACGACGAACCCGTATCACTGCTCGAGCCCGAGGTCGTCGGCATCGACGAGCTGCTTGACGAATTCGAAGTGTTGGACGTCGAGGTCGATGTGGGGTTCGAGGTCGAGTTCGAAGTCGAGGTGTCCGTCGTTCCGTCGGTACTTGGCCCGGGGAACGAGGGACGTTGTGAAGCGCCGTCGTCGCTACACCCGATACAACACGACGCGAACCCCGCAACGAAGACCGCGGTGAGGTGAGCCCGGCCCAGTCCCCACGAGAATGAAGCTCCGTAGTTCCAATTCATGGTTAACTACTGGCCATAAAAGCGGCCGGTACGCCACACCGACAGGCTGCGACCGCGCAACTCGAGGCGGCAACCAGCGGTCGACGGACCCGCATTGGTGATCGGCCGTATCCAGGTGAAGCGTCTCGATCGCGGACGCTGCACCTTCAGTGCGCCTTTCCGAAACTCTGCGATTTGGAACTTCGCACCCCGACGTTTGCCACCGCGGGCGGCCACGGGCCACGCATGCGCCGTCTTAACCGCCGACGTCACGGGGCCCGCGCGCCCAGGCGCCGGGCCGTCAACAGCTTCGGGCGTTGGTCACGCGTAGGCGCCGCTGTACTCGTGGTTCGGGAGCTGCTGATTGATGAATGAACGCAACTTGCGTTTGAGCGCTTCCTCGAGCTGACGCACGCGTTCACGCGAGACACTGAGCGTGACGCCCAAAGCCGACAACGACTCTTCGTCTTCGGACTCCGCCATGAGTCGCTTGTGAAGGATCAGGCGCTCGCGGTCCGAGAGCCCGCTGATTGCCTCGTCGAGAACCGGTTTGAAGCGTTCCAGCGCTTGTACCCGCTCGACGTCGTGATGTTGCTGCGCATCGGTGGACAACGTATCCATGAGCGTGATGCTCGAGTCGCCGTATGCGGCAACGTTCAGCGACACGTCCCGTTGATCGATTTGACGCGTGAGCCGCGCCACCCTACGCCGCGTCATGTTCAAGCGCTCTGCCAGCGCTTGTTCGGCGGCTTCACCCTCACCGAACTGACTCCAAGCGCGTGCACGCTCGCGGCGCAGCCGGAAGAACGTTCGCGTCTTGAGGGCACCCGTGCCGCCGCCGACTACGCTCCATGACTTCATGATGTGTTCGATCACGTAGTAGCGGATCCAATACATCGCATACGTAGAGAAGCGCGTCTCTTGGTTGAGGTCGAACTTGTCCATTGCACGCACCAGACCGAGGTTGCCTTCGGAGATGAGTACGTCCATGGGCACTTTGTAGGAGCGATAGCGCGCCGCTACCGCGACCACATAACGCAGGCTGCGTTCCGCGAGTGTGTTGGCGGCACGTTGGTCGCGGTGTACCTGCCAACGATGCAGGAGCTCTCGCTCCTCCGTCTTGGTGAGCTTGGGCTGACGACGGGCGCGGGCCACCAACGCCGAACTCGCGTTGCGTAACGATTGAGTATCATTTAGTGGCGTCGATTTACGTGTTGTCATAGGGTGCTCGTGGAGTGGGGGCGGCGTCAGTTCGCCGCACAGGTTCGGAAGCCGCATCGAATGCGGAGGACGGGCAAGTCTGTTTGACTGGAGTTAGGTTTACGGTACTGGGGTTCTGTCGACAATCATGAAGTTTCGACTGAATATGTCGGGAGAAGTGACAGAAGTTGGACCCCTTCGAGGCCTCGAAATCGCGCCAACCGGGCGCTGTGGACCATCGAGATTGTCCAAAAATTCAGAATAGATACGCAACCGACGGCAGGATCTGTCGTGGCGGTTGCCGGGGCCCGGGACAGAATGCCTCTTGGTTCCGGCAATGGTGCGTCGGCGCGTACGCGTCGGGCGAACGATCGCCGTTTGGGCGCCCCGAATCGACCCAAATCCACGGCGTGCCTTCGCGGCGGTGTCTACTTTCGGGTTAACGTTGAGCAGAAACGTGCAGTCGCCCTCAGGGGATCGGGCTGCACGCCTTCGCTGCCGAAGGCGCGGCACGGGAGAGTGCGAAGTTGAGAGTAAACCCGATGGGCGCATGGTGAAGAGGAGCAAAGGGTGAACGAGATGGGCGGGAGCCGAATTCCGACGAGGAGGGGCTGGGCCCAACCCTGGCGCGCTGCGTTCCAGCGCAACCCGCAACACAGCGTTTGCAGGATTGGTGCCAGCGCAGCTAAAGGTTCACGACCGCGGCCAACCGCCCGCGCGCTCGCAGGTTGCGCAAAAGCGGTGCCTATCAGCGGTGCCGGTGGTGCCGCAAAACAGCCCGCATCGAGTGTGCTGGTGGGGCAAGTCTGTCGACGGGCCCGACGTATGGCTGCGAGTTAATTGTTTCGCGAATGAGGCGAAAACAGGGACTTGGCTCGCCGCCCGAGCGTTTGGATCACCGCGTCCGGTGGACGTCGGGTTGCGTCATAGAGCGTGCCAAAACGCCTCGGTCTTGCCATTACCCCGCGGGGCAGAATCGCCGCGAGGTGCCTGCCCCGCAATCGCTGACTGGACGTCGCCGCAGCTCCGATTGTTTTGGTGCGTCAACGCGTGGCTACGATGAATAGCCGCGTGAACGAGAAGAGCCGTTTGCCGTCGACGCGGCGCGGATAGGCGACGTCGAGAGCTGCCGCGTAGGCGTCGAGGTAAGCCGCGTGCTCGTCGTCAGAGAGCGCTGCCAGGTACGGCCGTAGCCCCGTGCCCTTGACCCACTCGACGATGGCGGCCACGTCGGGCATCACGTGCTCGTAGGTCGTGCTCCAGATGTCGACCGAGCGTGCGAGCGGAGACAAGACGTCGTAGTAGAACGCGGGCTTCTCCACGGGGAACAGCGACGTCACGCCGCTCAAGCGCTGAGTCCAAGGTGCGCCGAGCTCACGCATCGAGCGGTGGCTGGGCGCATCGAAGTTGCACGGCATCTGCAGCGCCAACACGCCGCCAGGTCGCACGTGCTGCATCAAACGCGGCAGCAGCACACCGTGATTCGGCAGCCACTGCAGGACCGCGTTCGCGAACAACACGTCCGCGGGGGCGTCCGGTTCATACGTCGCCGCGTCGCCCGCTACCCACTCCAAATCGGGGAAGTCAGCGCGCGCCCGGGACAACATCACGTCGGAGTTGTCTACCCCCACGGTGCGCGACTCAGGGTAACGTGAGTGGAGGAGTTGTGTGGAGTTGCCTGGTCCGCAACCCAGGTCGACGATCAAGCTTGGCGCCGCGACGGTCACCCGCGAAAGCAGCTCCCGCGCTGCGCGAGTTCGTTCGTCACCAAACGCTAGATACTGTGCGTCGTCCCAGGCAGGCATGCATCGAGGTCTACACGGGAACGAAGCACCCCGCATTCATCTTCGCGACGCAAACTGGCGCTAACCCGCGGCGACCCAATCCACGTTCACGAAGCAGCCCTTGCCGCTGTCCGTTTGGCCGGCACCCGCAGGCGCCGTAGTGACGACCCCATCGACCGTGACGTGTGAACCGTCGACCGCGTTGGCTCCGGACTGGAGGTGAACCGCGACGCCGATGCCGTCGAAGTTGTTGGGCAATTCGTACATCTCCGCGGGGCCGTCGCCGACCCGAATTGCGAGTTTGACGGTCGGCGTCGCGTTCGCTCCGCCACCTATGCCCTCGGGGGGTTGGCTAGCTTCGTGAAGTTCGAGCGTGCACGTCCTCTGACCGGCCACCGTGGAACAAGGATTGGAAAGACCGCGCGCATAGCGAAGGTAGCCGTGGAGCTGAACCCGGCTCTGGTCCGGTTCCTTGCACACGACTTCGAGTCCGACGGGTTTGCCGGGCGGCGGTTGAGTCTTGGAACACGCCGCGACGCTGCACGCGAAGGCTAGAAGCAAGTTCGATGAGCCACGCATGAACGAAACATACTCCGAAGCTAGGACGGAACCAAGCACGACCGCCGCTCGGAGCGAACACTCGCCCGAGTCATGCTCGAATCAGGTCGTCACGGTGCTTGGAAGTGGCACGGCCACGGAGCGTTCACTCGGTGTGCCTACCTGGGGCGTTGCAAGTGCCGTGCACAACGGGCACGTCGCAGCCGCGTGCGGGGTGTCTTTGCGGTGCAAGTCGAGGACCGCGCGCGATATCTCGGCGAGCTCCCGCCGCACCTGACGGCGCGCACCTTTGACCCGCGCGATCGACAAACGGTCGTAAGCGGTCGTTTGGTGCCGCATCCAAGCGATGACGGCAGCCTCCGCCCGACGCTCCACCGAGATCCGCTCGGTACGCGCGACCGTGCCGCTCCCCACGGGTGTCGCGTGCGCCGTTACCTTGGCGGACAAATCACGCGCGAGCGCCGTGTAACGCGGCGCGAAGCGCAGGAACGCGAACACCTGTCGTTCGAAGGTCGACACGTAGTCGGCTTGTTCGCGCTCGCGACGTTGCGCGTCAGCGGCGCGTTTCTTCGCGTAGGCTGGGCTGGCTCGCTCCTCGAGCAGCGCGTTGCGCGCCGCCTCGATGTTCGCCCGTGGCGCCCACAACCCCTGCGAGAATGCTTTGCGGCCGCGTTTCTCGACCACGCTCCAGCTTGGGCCTGCAGCCTTGACGCGTCGGGTGAGCCCAGCGTCGCCAGGGGGGAGACATTCCCAGTCGTCCGGGGGGGACAACAAGCGCCCGTCAGCAGCGCGAAACACCTTGGCGTCGGTCGTGGGAGCGAGGATCAGGTTATTGTCGTTGGGCATCGAACGGAAGTGGTGGGCGCGGCGCGTCGCAATGCGCCGAGAGCGGGCACTTTACATACCCTTCCGCCAAAGGCCACCGCCAAACTTAGCGAATCGAGGAAGTTTCGTCTTTGCAATTGACGTTGCAGTCGTCGCCGTTCTTGCGATTGCCATCGTCGCATTGTTCGCCGTGCGAAGGCTGCACCTCGCCATCGCCACAACGCGGCCCGAGCACGCACCCCGGGGCGCACTTGCCATAACCGCCGTCGTTGGATCCGTCGTCGCAGTCTTCGAACCGCGATTGAACGACGCCATCCCCACAATTGGGCGGCAGCTTGCAGCCCGGCGCGCAGCCGTTGCCGTAGGTAGAGACGTTGAAGCCGTCGTCGCACGTTTCGCCGTCGGCCTCGCTGACTTGTCCGTCTCCGCAGTGTGGACCTCGCGATAGGCAGTCGGGCGCACAATGACCGTAGCTGCCGTCATTGCCGGTGGCGCCCTCGTCGCACAACTCGTCGCTCGCGACGATCCCGTCCCCGCACGATGACTCACACTCCGAGCGCGGTTTGTTGAAGTCTTTGAGCGTCAACTCGAAGTTCGAGCCGCAGTAGTTGCGTTCGGCGTGGAACAGCGCGACCTCGTAGATGCCTCCCACGGTGAGGTCGAGCGCGATGGTCGTGGGGTCGATCAACGGATTGTCTGCGACGGCCGAGCCGTCGGCCACGTCCGGCCCGGTGTCATCGTCATCGGCGTCGAGCTGGAACGAGCCGGCGCGCGGTCCGTGTAAACCCGAGAGATCGATGGCTAACTTGCCGTTGACGAAAACCCACAGGTCGTCGTCGCCGTTGAAGTCGAATCGCTCGCCGCCTTGGTATTCGAAGATGAACCGAGTCTCGGTCGAGAACGAGTAGTTGTGGAAGCCGTCGTCGCAACTGCCGCCGTCGTTGCCCTGCCGCTTCCATTCGACGTAGATGGGGGCGCCTTCCTCGTCGGTGCGGCCAGTTTCGACCGTCACCCAACCCGCGTCGTCGATCGGATAAAAGCCGACGGCGGGGGGCGTAAACGTGTACGTATTGCCACCTTGGAGCGACAAGGTCAGCTCCCGGTGGATCGGCATGGTCCACTCGTAGCTGTCGTCGTACCAATCGTCGAAGTCGTCGTTGTTCGTGAAGTTGTCGGTTTGTAGGCCTGGATTACCAGAGCAATCGCCCGCGGGGCACTCCAGGTCCGGCGTGCCATCACTCCCGAGTTCGAACTCCACCACGCCCTGCAAGCTGGTGCCCGAGAGCTGGTTGAAGTTGGGATGAAAACACGGCTTGGTCGCGCTACCCGACGGCTCTTCTCCAGCGCGTCGGTCGTAACATTCGTCCAAGTTGCTGTGGCCTTTGCCGATGAAGTCGCGGAAGATGACCGGCAAGCTGAGTTCGGGAGCGGGTTCCCCCGCGACGTCGCTGCAGTAGAAGCCGAGCTCCGTGCTGCACTCCGCCGAGCATCCGTCACCGTCCCGTGTATTGCCGTCGTCACAGGCTTCGCCGTCGTAGCGCTGGCCGTCGCCACAAACCGCCATACACACGCCACCTTCACACTCGGGCTCTGCGCTGCACGCGTAGCAGCCGTCGAACGGACGATCGTTCCCGTCTTCGCACTGTTCTCCGCGTTCCACCTTACCATTGCCGCACACCGTTGCCACGCAACCGCTGACGTCGCACTCGTAGCCATCTACGATTCGGCACCCTTCACAGCCCTCGAAATCTGCGCCGAAGTCACACTCTTCGTTGCCGGCGACCAGAAGATCCCCGCACTCGGCGGCTCGGCACTCGAGCCCGGGGTTGGGGCACGACCAACCGTCCTCTTGGGCACATTCGGCGTCACAACCGTCCCCCGCCGTCGTGTTGCCGTCGTCACATGTCTCACTGCCGGTAACCTTGGCGTCGCCGCACTCCACGGTGCTGAGGCACGGTTCGCCGGGAGTGGGGCAAACGAAATCGGCCTCTAGCGTGCAGGTGGCGGTGCAGCCGTCGGCGGACTTGCCATTGCCGTCGTCGCAGGTCTCACCCGTGACGTTGATGCGTCCATCGCCGCACGCGGGCTCGGGGATTGGCGCCATTGGCCCACACTCTGCCGCGTCACCTTCACACCCTTCACCCGCGTCGACGTCCGAGGTTGGCGGCGGCACGATGATCGGTTCGTCACCGGCGTCGAATCGCGACTCGACCGGTTGCGGCGAACTAGCGTCCTCGTCGTCACTGGGCGGCGCGGCTTGTTGCACGGTGGGCCCACCACCACAGCTCGACAACAGAAGGAAGGCTCCAGATAACGCCAATTGGGTCGACCGCATTGCGCGGCATGAACGGAAGGAGCGGGTCACTATGGAATCGGTTTAGCGAGTAATCGCAGACGGACAAGCCAAAACCCATCCTCCACGCGCACCTCCGCGTGCCGCCCCAGTACCGTGGCAATCTCACTGTTCACACCGCGGAACGATGATTCGTTGCGGTTCGATGTGTGGTGCTACCGCTGTTGGTGTGGGTGATCCACACCGTCCACGCGTATCTCATTGGCGCCCATGGAACATGGCCAATGAAACACCGCGACTCGGCTCCGTTGGAGCTGCGCTGCGGCGCGAGGTGCCCCGCAGCGTTCGCTACTTACACCCACCGCAGCCCGCCTAGACCCGACCCGCCGCAGGACGTTCTTCGGCGACGGCGCGCGTCGTCACCCGTTCGACGCGTGCGCCAAAGTCGAGCACGGCGTTCAACTGCTTGATGCCGAGGTCGAGCAATCGTGAGACATCGTGCGTCGCGTCGGTCGTCACCTCTCCGGCTGGTCCGTTTGCGCGCGAAGCCACGGCGGCCAACGCGAGGGCGTAAGTATTGCGCACGAACGCGACCGCGTCTTGCAGCGCGAGGCTCGCTGCCAACGTCGCGTTGGCTGCAAACGCGGCCTCGCAGAAGTCGCGACCCCCGGCTGGCACGTCATGGCTGGCGGTCGCCAGCGCGGCGTTGGCCGCGAGGCTCGAACGTTGCGTTTCGTCTGCGGTCACGAGATCCTACTTCGCGAGCGCGTCGCGCGCGGCTTGGAGTGAGGCGATCAGCTGGTCGAGTTGGTCGGCGCGCAAGGCCGACGTACCCACGAGCGGCGTCGCGTTCGGCGCGTTCGCGGTCGTTACGGAGTACAGCAGAGCTACGCCTTGCGTGGTCGTGGCTTGGAGCACGGTGTTGGCGTTCTGTTGCGCGGTGGTCGCGTTGTGCGCTGCGTTGGCCAATGCCTGCGCGGTAGCCTGATACAACGAACCCATCGCCATGGCTGGCGAATCGGCTAATACCTTGACGTTGGTTTGAGTGACTGCGTCCGTGATCTGCGGGTTGACAGTGTCTGGCATGTTCTCCCTCCCTTTGCTCGAGCCCCAACCGAGGGGGCGTGAGTTATCCTGCGACAGACCAAACCACCGGGACAACAAACCAGCCCCGAGCCGCCGACTCGGGGAGGCGCGTCGAGCCCAGGAGAACGCGTTACGGCTGGGTCGCGGTCCGGTCTGGGCAGCGCGTGACCGCGGGGCCGAGTTGTGGTCGCACGGCTCCGTTGAGCAGCGCTCCGTCGCAGACGTCGCACTCAACGTGGTGAGCCAAACTCCGACGTTGGGCGTCTCCATGCTGGACCAGCGCTTCCGCGTTCACGGATCACGCAAGTCACGGATTTCGATGTACTACACGGCCGGTTTCAGTAACTTGGGGCCTCTTCGGCCGGACTCGGCGGTGCGGCAACATCTGGAACCGTTCTCAGTCGGCGTTGGAGACATCGGACTTTGCCGCAACCGCCTTCGTTTTCGCCTGCCAAGACATCTTTTTAGCGAGCCAATACCATCATGATTCGTCGACTGCTTCGCACCTCTGCTCCACTGTTTGCGTTGTTGGGAGGCTTGGCGCCTCTAGCCGCGTGTAGTCACGGCCGGCCTGCGTCCGTGGCTGAAGAAAGCGGGGTCGTGCAGGAGCGGCCTTGGATGGACTCCGCCCTCGCTCCCGAGAAACGCGCGGAGCTGCTGCTCGCCCAGATGACGCGGGCCGAGAAGGCGACGCTCCTGTTCGGGTACTTCGGCAAGGCGGCCGCGTGGCGTAAGTACACCCCACCAACAGAGGCGCGTGCAGCATCCGCGGGTTACGTTCGAGGCGTCGAGCGGCTCGGCATTCCCGCGCAGTGGCAGACGGACGCGGGCATCGGTGTCGCCACGCAAGGCGGCAACCACCCCAAACGCGCGTGCACGGCGTTGCCGTCCGGGCTCGCCATTGCCGCGACGTGGGACCCAGCGGTATCGGAAGCGGGCGGCGCCATGATCGGCGCCGAAGCGCGGACATCGGGGTTCAACGTGATGTTGGCTGGTGGGGTTAATCTGTTGCGCGATGCGTACAACGGGCGCAACTTCGAATACGGGGGTGAAGATCCGTGGCTCGCCGGCAGCATCGCCGCGGCAGCGATTCGCGGTATCCAATCCCAGCACGTGATCTCGACTGCTAAACATTTTGCAGTCAACGACCAAGAGACGGACCGCAATGCCGGCAACTCGGTGATCGACGACGCTGGCGCGCGGATGTCGGATTTGCTGGCCTTCGAGTTTGCGATCGAAGGCGGTCAACCGGGCTCGGTGATGTGCGCTTACAACAAGGTAAACGGCATCTACAGTTGTGAGAGCCCGTACCTGCTCACTGACGTGTTGCGTCGTGACTGGCGATACGACGGCTACGTGATGTCGGATTGGGGCGCGACGCACAGCTCAGCCGCTGCGGCGAACGCAGGCTTGGAGCAAGAGTCGGGTTGGCCCTTCGACGCTCAACCGTTCTTTCAAGAACCTTTGATGCGCGACGTCGAGGCGGGGCGCGTCAGTGAGACGCGCCTCGACGAGATGGTGACGCGGATCCTCGTGCAGATGTTCCGAATGGGGTTGTTCGAACATCTGGTTACCGAGGGCAAGGTCGACCTCGCCGCCCACGCGCCGGTGACGCTCGCAGCCGCCAAAGACGCGATCGTGTTGCTCGAGAACGATGCCAGCGTTCTGCCCCTGTCGTCGGCGCTGCGCAACGTTGCGGTGATCGGCGGCTACGCCGACAAAGGTGTGCTTTCCGGCGGTGGCTCGTCACAGGTTTACCCGCCTGGCGAAAACGCCGTCCCTGGCTTGCACCCCCAGGAATGGCCGGGCCCCGTCGTGTATTACCCGTCGTCGCCCGTCGCCGAGCTGCAGGCGCTGATGCCCAATGCCCGTGTGTCGTTCGAGGGTGGTACGGACGTCGCTCGTGCCGTCGAGTTGGCCAAACGGAGTGAGGTCGCGGTCGTATTCGCGACGCAATGGGCGACCGAATCCATCGATACCACGATCGTGCTCCCCAACGCACAGGACGCGTTGATCTCGGCGGTGGCTGCGGCCAACCCGAAGACGGTGGTGGTGCTCGAGACGGGCGGCCCCGTATTGATGCCGTGGGCAGATCAGGTCAGCGGCATCGTGATGGCGTGGTATCCAGGATCTCAGGGCGGCAAAGCCATCGCCGAGGTGCTCACGGGCAAGGTCAACCCTTCGGGTCACCTGCCTTTGACAATACCGCGCAGCGCCGACCAATTGGCTCACCCGAACCCTCCACACGCCGGTGACGTCGTTTATTCGGAGGGTGCTGCCGTGGGTTACAAGTGGTTCGACAAGCAGGCGCACACCCCGCTGTTCCCGTTCGGTCACGGCTTGTCGTACTCGAGCTTCCAATACGCCAACCTCAGCGCCAAACCGGACGCGCTCGGGCTCGAGGTTTCGTTCGATTGCAAGAACACCGGTGCCCTAGCCGGTAAAGACGTTCCGCAGGTTTACGTCAGCGGCGCGGGTTGGGAGGCGCCCAAGCGCCTCGGCGCCTACGGCAAGGTGCAGTTGGAGCCGGGAGCTCAACAGACGTTGCGAGTGAAGGTCGATCCACGACTGCTCGCGGTTTGGCACACGGAAACCCGAGAGTGGAAGATCGCTCCCGGGCAATACGAAGTGTTGCTCGGGCACTCGTCGGCCAACATCGTCCAGCGTGTCACCGTGTCTCACCCCGGCGGTGTAATCGCCGCGAGCGCGCCGCACGAACCTCGCTGAAAGCACTCAGCGGAACCTCGCGACGGGGCACCTCCACTGCGCAGCGCTTCTAGAGCTGTTCCGAGACTCGGGCTCGCGCGTCGAACAAGCGACCGAGCAATTCGGCGGTGAGAGAAACGCGCTCGAAGGACCACGCTTCGTGACGCGTTGGGCGTTGTTCGCAACGGTCACCTTGGGTCGGATCTCCGAACGTCATTCGTCCTTCCGCCAGCTCCACGAAGTCTTGCAGGGTGCAGTCGCGGAACGGAAAAAGCGGCGCGCCGCAGTTGTCACTCGAGATGTCGCGCGCGACGAACGGCGTCAACTCACAGTCAGCCACTCCGACCTGCGCGAACAAGCCGGCATTGTCCACGTACGCAAGCAGGCTGCCCCACTCGTCGTTCCACGCGAGTTCGTAGCCGTCAGCGAACTGGTCCGAGCGCGCTCCGAGTGCATAGCTCCGAACGATGTCCCAGCGCAGCAAAGGGGTAGTCAAAGACTCGTCGGCGTAAGCCGTGACGACGTGCCAGGCGTATTCCTTTCCCACGACCCAGATCAAGTCGACCCAGGCACCCTGCTGAAACACCTGGGTGCGCCAGATCCCCGTCATGGCGTCATGAAACTCACGGCGCGAAGCGGCGCCGCGTTTGGGGCGTGACGGCGCGTTCCTCGCTTCGTGCACGAGCGCTTCGGTCACCGTAGCGATGTCGGAGCCCAGGTGGTCGCCAGCAGCGCTCGAGTCGCTAGCGGCGGACCCACACGCCATCACGAACAAGGCAGAGCCAATACCGCCAGCGCGAGCGAAGGCGTTCCACCACGTTCTTTTCCTCGGCTGTGAAGTCGCAACTTGGCAAAGCACCCCAGCGACATTTCGCAGCGTCCAATCATTCCGTTCGAGCATCGTATTTCTCCGTTGTCGTGGTCGAAAGTGACCACGGAGCAGGGTAGGCGCGCGTGGACGGGTCGGCCTTGATCCAAATCAAGATCGTGAATTCGGCGCTCATGAGTGCGTTGGCGGGTCGCAATAGCGTCGGGAGCAGCGTTGTCCAGAGTTCGGTTCAGCCGAGCAGTGGGTATGAGGTTCAATCGTTGCCGCTCTTGCGCAAGCGACTCAACGTCTCCGGCGTGACGCCCAAATACGACGCGATGTGATAGTCGGCGACGCGCTGCTCCAGAGCCGCGTGTTGCTCGCGGAACGCGCGATACCTGTGCGCGGGGGTGTCCATGAGCAGGGCCGCTTCACGGCGTGCCTTCTTGACGTAAAGCCGCTCCGTGAACAGCCGACCAAAGCGCTGCCAGTAGGGGTGTTGATCGTACAACGCGCTAGCCGTCGCGTAGTCGAACTCGAGTAGCGTCGTGCTCTCCAGACATTGCACCGAGAGCCGGCTCGTCTCACCCGTGAGTAGTGCTTCGAGCACACCCACGAAGTCCGGGGACGTGACGAAGGTCTTGTTGAATTCCCTGCCGTCCTCACGGATGTAGAACATTCGCAGCAGGCCTTCGGCCACGAAGGCGATTTTACCCGTGGGTTCGCCCGCGCGTACCCAATACGCGCCTTTGTTCAAGGTTCGGGGTTGCGACAGCCGGGAAAAAGCCTGCCACTGCTCGTCGGACGGGACGCCAAAGCCGCCACACAATGCGCGGTACATCTGCTCTCGAGCGTGTCGTGCGTCCATTGGCGAAAGCATCGGTCGAACGTCGAACCGCGTCAACTCGAGCTTCCACACGGGGTCGCAGCATCGAGCAGCGATAGTCGGCGCGCATTCGGCATTAGCCTGGTAGTGTGGCGGCGCGATGCCAGCCGACACTTCTTCAACCCCCTTGTCTCCCGCTCTACTTTCCGTCATGCGGGAACTCGGCTTCGAGACACTCACCGCGATCCAATCGGAAGCTATCCCCGAGATCCTCGCCGGCCGCGACGTCATTGGTCAGTCTCGTACTGGCAGCGGCAAAACGGCCGCGTTTGGTTTGCCGATCCTGGACCGGCTCAGCCTCGAGAAACGCGAGGTTGGTGCGGTGGTGTTGTGTCCGACGCGGGAGCTTGGTCTGCAGGTTGCACGCGAACTGCGAAAGTTCGGGCGCAACCTACCGGGCCTCACGGTCGTGACGTTGACGGGCGGCGAGCCGGCACGCGCGCAATCACTGGCGTTGGAGCAGGGCGCGCACATCGTGGTGGGAACCCCCGGTCGCGTCATCGACCATCTGCAGCGCCGTACCCTGCGCATTCACGCGGTGACGACCGTCGTGCTCGACGAAGCGGACCGCATGCTGGACATGGGGTTCGTCGAAGACATCGAGAAGATCTTGAAGGCCCTGCCACGCAGCCGGCAAACGCTGTTCTTCTCCGCGACATTTCCCGCTTCGTTCGAAGCGCTCAGTCGAAAGCATCAACGAGATCCGGTTCGAATCGGTACGGGGCAGCCTGACCAGCTGCATGCGGACATCCGGCACGTGTTGGTCAACGTCGAGGCCGCGCAAAAGTTGAAGGCGCTGCGCTGGAGTTTGGAAAACCACCCCCACGAATCGGCGCTGGTGTTCGCGAACCTGAAGCGCACCGTCGCCGAACTGGGTGCGACACTCGCCGACGCGGGCGTCAGCGTCGATACGCTCTCGGGCGACCTCCTTCAGCCCGAGCGCGAACGCGTGATGGCCAAATTTCGCAACGGCAGTACACGTGTCCTGGTCGCTACCGACGTTGCGGCGCGCGGTTTGGACATCCAGCAGCTCGAGCTGGTCGTCAACTTCGACTTGCCCGACGAGCCAGAAACGTACGTTCATCGCGTCGGGCGAACGGGCCGTGCTGGCAAGAAAGGCTTGGCCATCGCCTTGTGCACACCCGAAGAGAGGGAGCTCTTGCCCGCGATCGAGCAAGCCATTGGCACTCGCATGGAAACGTCGCGTTGGCCCGTGGTGACGAACGCTCCGCAAGCGGCGGTGACGCCGACTGCGGAGCTGTCCGCCGCGATGGCCACCTTGCGTATCTTGGGCGGCAGGAAAGACAAACTGCGACCCAGCGACATCCTCGGGGCGCTCACCGGGGACGCGGGGGGGCTCCAAGGCTCGGACATCGGGAAGATCGAGATCCAGGACAACTGCTCCTACGTCGCCGTGAAGAAGAGTGTGCTCGAGGCTGCGCTCACTGGGCTACGTAACGGGCGCATCAAACGCGCCCGCTTCAAAGTTGCCGTCGTCGAGTGAACGGCGAGGTTAGCGGTTCACCACGTGAAGCCGAGACTCGCGTCGAGATCCAAGCTGAAGCCCGAGATGTCCGAGCTCGCCGACTGATTGTCGGACGTGGCTTCGACTTCGCCGATGAAGTAGTGAAACCCTCCACCCAACCGCAGACTGAACGGTTGCCAATCCCATTGATAGCCGGTCAAGGCGCCGGGGCCGACGACGACACCGGTTCCCGTCGCGTCACCGATCTCGACGCGAGCGTACTCGAACTGCACGTTGGGCAGTACGTAGAACCCGCCAAACGTATCGCCGATGATGAAGTATTGCCACCCGGCGCCCAAGCCAATCGACGTGTTCTTCACTCCCAGGAGGTCGAAGGACCAGTAACTCGCGCTCACGTTGAGGGCGTTGGATTCATTGAAGGCAATGCCCACGTCGGCGCTGACCAAGCCGATGATCAACCCCAATGGGTTTATCCACACCCCTCCGCTCGATGGTTCGTGTTCGGGAGCAGGCGCCTTTTCCTCCGCCATCGCGGAGGTTGCCGTAGTTAACCCTGCGGTGATCAACGCGCCCAACCCCATGACCCTCAGTTTGTTCATCCCCTCCAGATATACGGTTGAACGTGGCTGGTCAACATCTGCTCCACAAACGGCAACGGTGAGTCGTGAGTCATGTCTCATTCTTTTCACGACGAGTGAGCGCGTGTGGACAATGGTCTGTGAGGCCTGGAGCGGCTCTCGCGCTCGTTGACGCTGGCAAAACTCCTACGAGCTGCGTGGTTCGGGATCGCGGGTTGTGCGAGATCCACACTCCTAAACTTAGCTTGGCTGGTGGGAGGGAGACGTCGAACGACGCGCCTCGCTGGGCCCAACCATTGAAGATGACCAAACAGACGTTGGGTGAGGGCATCGTAACGTGGACGTCGAAGCGCGGTTCGAGCGTGCTTCAACCGAGGATGTCGGTGACCACGCGGCCCGCGAGGTCCGTGAGGCGCTCGTTGCGGCCGTCGTGTCGCGCCGTGAGTTGTAGGTGATCGACGCCCAGGATGTGCAAGATCGTGGCGTGCAAATCGTGGATGTGGACGGGGTTGCGTACGACGTTGAAGCTGAAGTCGTCCGTCTCACCATAGGTCAATCCGGGCTTCACGCCCGCGCCTGCCAGCAACGTCGTGAAGGCGTACGGATGGTGGTCGCGTCCGTGGTCGGTCGTCGTTATCTCGCCTTGACTGTGCGCGGTTCGACCAAACTCGCTGAGCCAAACGACGAGTGTGTCGTCGAGCAACCCGCGTTGCTTCAGATCCGTGATCAACGCAGCGGTTGGTTGGTCGGTGTCCGAGGTGGCGACCTGCATGTACTGGGGCACGTGATAGTGGTGGTCCCACCCTTTGTGCAGAAGCATGACGCACCTCACGTCGCGTTCGAGCAACCTTCGCGCCCGGATGCAGTTCGCGGCGTAGGAACCCACGGTTTGCGATTTTGGGCCGTACAGAGTGAACGTCGATTCGGGCTCGTCGGCAAGATCGGCGAACTCCGCGACCGAGGTCTCCATGGCTTCGGCCACATCGACGGTGAGATTGCGGGTCGCGGCGTCGACATTGCCGCTGCGCAGCGCGTAGACGTCGTTCAAGCCCGCCATCGCGGCGAACAACGAACCACGGTCTCTAGCGCTTTGCTGGGTACCATCGTTCAGGTAGAGCACGGGTTCGTCGCCACCTCGGAAGGCGATGCCTTGGTGAGTTGCCGGCAAAAACGCCGACGCATACAGACGTTTGGGCAGCGGCTGAACGAACTGCACGTTGCTCTGCGACATCAGGCTGACGAAGCTCGGCAACGCGGGATTGGCGACCCCGAGCGCGTAGCTGATCCACGCTCCCATCGACGGTTTACCCGCGAGTTGGCTGCCCGTCAGCGCCAGGTTCGTGGCTGGGTCGTGGTTTACGGCGTCGGAGGTCGTCGAACGTACGACGCACAGGTCGTCGGCGATCGCGGCCAAGTGCGGGACGAGCTCACTCGCCCACATCCCACTTTGACCGTACTGCGCAAAACTCGTGAGTGCGTTGGCGACACGGAGCGGACCGTTGCCGGTCATGGTCGACAAACGCACGCCATTACGTACGGACTCCGGCAAGTCCGTGCCCCGCAGCGCTGCCAGGTTGGGCTTGGGATCGAACGTCTCGAGTTGTGAGACGCCGCCGCCCTGAAACAACACGACGACGCGTTTGGCTTTGGGCGTGAGCGTTTGAGCGCGCGCAAAGCGTTGCTGCAAGGAATCGACACCGCAAGTGCCGGCAGCCGCGGCAACGGTGAGCTTCAACCAATCTCTGCGATCGAACTTGCGCATGGGAATTACTCGAGGGTCGTGGTTTCCACCAAACCGAACAAGACACGCACCACCTGGGTGAGGGCGGCAGCTTCGGGGGTGGGAGTGCTCGCCGCTGAATCGCCGGTGCTTTGGATCTTCGCAGCGACCTCGGGAGTGAACGTGAGCGCGGTCAGCTGCTCGTGGTACAGCGCCGCCAACTGCCGCATCTCTTCCTCCTCCGCAGAACGGCCGACGACTTGTCGGAAAGCAAGCACGATGGCTGCCTTCGTACGGCTATCGACGGAGGCAGCCACCGTGTCTTCGCCTGATCCGGCGTCGGCTGCCGACGTGTCCATCATGTCCGACGTGTCGGACGTGTCCGTTGCGTTCGTCTCTTCTGTGTCGTCCGTTGTACCGGGTTGCTCAGCGCTCACGGTCGCGGTAACTCGTGCCGCGACGTGACGCGCGGCCTCGACGAACTGGGGTCCGTTGAGCAACGCCAGCACTTGTTGCGGTGTGATGCTCACCTCGCGCCCTGCCGTGGCATGATCGCGGTCGGACGCGTCGAAGATGGTCATGAAGGGTGGTGGCAGCGTTCGCTTCCACACCGTGTACAGGCTGCGACGATACAGCGAGTCGCCGCCGTAACGCGGATAAGCTTGATAGCTCCCCTCCCAGGACAGTTCTTCCCACAAGCCTGCGGGTTGATACGGGTATTCGGGGGGGGCCGCCAAATCGGTGCACCAAGAGCCCGCTCACGGCGAGCGGCAGATCGCGCACGACCTCGGCGGGGAGGGCGAAGCGGGGCCCACGGCCGAGCAACGTGTTGTCCGGATCGAGCGTCAGCTCGTCGCCGGTCGTGGTCGAGCTCTGCCGATACGTGTTCGAGGTCACGATCGTGCGATGCAGCGCCTTCATGTCCCACCCGCTCGCCACGAAATCCACCGCGAGCCAATCGAGCAGCTGCCCGTGGTCTGGGGCCGCGGCTTCCACACCCAAGTTGTCTAGCATCGGTGACAGGCCGCGGCCAAAGTGCATCTGCCAAACGCGGTTGACGGTGACGCGGGCGGTCAGTGGATTCTCCGGCATGGTGAGCCACAACGCGAGCCCCAACCGGTTCGCGGGTGCTCCCGATGGGAACGGCGGGAGAAAGGAGGGCGGCGAACAGTGTAGCGGCTCGCCGATCGGCGCGTCGTAGCGGCCCACGGCGAGTACGCGTGTCTCACGAAGCGGTGCGAGATCACGCATCACCCGTTGTGGTATCAGGGTCATCACCTCGCTGCGCTGCGCGTTCAGTCGCGCGAGCTCCGCTTCGCCGGCGCCGGCTGCCGTGAGCTCGGCGATGCGCGCGTCGATCTCGACGAGCAGCGATTGTGCGAGCGGACTTTCCGCGTCGAGCGTGGGGGAGAATTTGCTCGCGGGCCCGTTGTCCCCCTCGTCGATGGAGTTGAAGCAATCGTACAACTGGTAGTAGTCGCGTGCAGTGATCGGCTCGAACTTGTGATCGTGGCACTTGGCGCAGCCCAGCGTCAGGCCGAGCCAAGTTTTGCCGAGCACGTCGAGCCGGTCGCTCACGTATTGATCTCTGAACTCGTCGAGCAGCAGTCCGTTCTCGCCTTGGATGGCGTGGTTGCGGTTGAAGCCGGTCGCGATCCGCGTGTTCGCGCTGGCGTCTGGCAACAGGTCACCTGCGATCTGCTCGATCGTGAACCTGTCCCACGGCATGTTGGTGTCGAAAGCGTCGAGCACCCAATCGCGCCAGGGCCACGCCGGGCGCGGGATGTCGTATTGATAGCCATCGGTGTCAGAGTAGCGTGCCAAGTCGAGCCACGCGCTCGCCATCCGTTCGGCGTACGCCTTCGAGGCGAGCAGATGCTCCACGACTGCCGCATACGCATCCTCAGACGGGTCCGCGACGAACGCGTCGAGCTGTTCGAGCGTCGGCGGCAAGCCCGTGAGGTCGAGAGTAACTCGGCGCAGCAACTTCTCGGGGCTCGCGGGCGCAGCCGGAGCGCGTCCAGCCGCGTGCAGACGCGCCAACACGAACGCGTCGATGGGATTTGCCACCCACGCCGCCTCGGGACTTCCGGCGGGCCAAGTCGGCACGGTCGGCTTCACGGGCGCGGTGAACGACCAGTGTTGCACGGGGCCGGGAGAGGGCGAACCAGGGACGGTGCCGGTGGGGGTCGGATTGCCCCCCCCGCCCGGCAACCCGTCCACTTGGAGACCGTCGGAGTCCGAGGTACTGCACCCGCACACCATGGACACCATCACCGCGGTCGCAGCCCATGTGCCGAGCCGCGGTTTGGCGACGCTTACGGTTGCTGGGATTCTGAGGGGGTTCATTTTGGCCAATCTGTGCCACGCGCCTCCCCCCAGAACGGCAGCGCGCACACGACCCCAACCTCTGCAAACGACATACCACGATCGTCGCCACGGCTGGCACAAGGTGGCACGTGAACGGACACTGCGATCGGCTCGTGCGCTGCGGAGCGCCTGTGGCTCGATAACTAGCTGCAGCGCAGAACGGCGTTGGAGCAGTCCCACCGGCTGACACACCCCAGCCGTGGGTTTAGTGTCTCACGTCGTAACGAGAGGCTCGCCGTTTCAATGATTGAACCGCGCGGAGCAATCGTTCTGCCGTTACGGGTTTGGTGAGATGCATGTCGAAACCCGCATCTTTAGCGGCGCGGACGTCGCTCTCCATACCGAAGCCGCTCAGGGCAATGGCAGGCCTTCGGCGTCGTGACTGCAGTTCACGGATCAAGTCGCCGCCAGTGCCGTCAGGTAGGCCCAAGTCGCTGATCACCACGTCGATGTCGGCGTTGTCTTCGGCGAGGGCGTTCGCCACGGTGCTGGCTATCACGACGGTGTACCCGTTCAGCTGCAGAAGCTCGCTCAAGATCTCGGCGGTGTCGTGGTGGTCTTCGACGAGCAAAAGCTTTTGCTCCGGCGGTGGTGGTTGGCTGGGGAAGGGTGTCCTCGACGCGTGTCCCGGGAGCGATGACGGTGCGCACCTGGTCGGGAACGTGGCCACGAACCGAGCGCCACGACCGAGGCCGCGGCTAGCGGCCTCGAGCTTGCCTTGGTGCAGCTCGACGAGCCCCTTCGCGATGGCCAGCCCCAAGCCCAGCCCGCCGGCGCTTCCCTGCCGGTCGAGCTGCTCGAACGGCTCGAACAAGCGCGAGGCCATCTCGGGCTCGAAACCGATGCCCGAGTCTTCGACCTCGACGACCAGGTGCTCATCACCGTCCCAGGAGCGCAGGTGAATGGTCCCTTCCGCCGGCGTGAACTTCACGGCGTTGCGCAAGAGGTTGGTAAACACTTGCCGCAAGCGTAGAGCGTCGCCTTCGACCCAAGGACTGGTCGCGGCCAAATGGACGTGGATGGTTTGGCTTTTGCGTCCGGCGTCGAAGCGGAGCGCCTCCGCACATTCGAGAAGCAACTCATGTGCGTCCAATGGCGAGCATTGGATGCTGAGCTTGCCACGCTGGATGCCCGTCGCATCGAGCAAGTCATCCACGAGTCGCGCCTCGGCCTGGGCGTTGCGTGCAATGCGCTCGAAGACTTTGCGCAGCTGCTCACTCAACTCCGGAGCTTCGAGCCAACGAGAGCAGTCCGCCAAGATCGGGGTGAGCGGCGTACGCAGCTCGTGGCTCAACATGGCAATGAAATGGTCCTTGGATTCGCTCTCCCGTCGCGCGCGTTGCTCCGCTTCCACGAGTTGCTGCTTCTCCACGGCCGCCCTGACGCCCTCTCGCTCGTCGAGGAGCGCCGCGAGGATCGATGCACCCTTCGACGTGTGCACCCATCGCGTGCTGAGCCTGACCGGGACGGCGCCTTTGGACAGCGTAAAGCGCACTTCTGCCATCTGGCTCGTCAGCTGTTGGCAGGTGAACAGGTGGCGCGCGATACGTTGACGGTCCTCCGGCGTTGCGAAGAGGTGCAGCAGCGCACCAACCAACGACTGCTTCTCTTGGCCGAGCAACGCGGCCGCTGCACCGTTGACGTTCTGGATCTGCCCTTTTTCGTCGAGCGCGCACAGCCCCACTGCTGCGAGTTCGTAGAGCTCGAAGTAGGTGTCGCGGACTCGCTCCAATTCGAGCACGGACTCGCGCAAGTTTTCGTTCTCGGCGCGGAGCTGGTCTTCCGCTGCGCGCAGGTCCTGATAACGTCGCTGTTCGATGAGAGGGGAGGAGGGGGGCAAGATGTCACGAGGCATGAGTTTGCTGCTCCGTGAATATCAGCAGGAGGACGCTCGTCCCCGTACGTCCGGATCCGATGCGTTTGCCGTCAATCAACATGCGTTTGTGTCCGAGTTCAGGCACTGCCTGTTCGAACAGGAAGTCCTCTACGCTCTGCCTTCCTCGCGACAGCTCGTCGAGCAGGCGTCGCAGGTCCGGCACGTTCCAATGGCCGTTTTGCAGCTCGAACACAGCCTTGCCCACGGTCTCCTCCGCCTTCAACTGGTACATGCGGTAGAAGGCATCGTTGGCGCGTTGAGCGACGAAGTTCCCGTCGAGGAGCAACACCGGTTCACGCACCGCGGCCATCAGCGCTTCGCCCATCTCACGAGGTATGTTCAGCGGCTCTGACACGTCGAACAAGGCCAGCACTGCGCCGTCCACTCGGTTGGCCATGTTCGTGTATGGCCGAATCGTCGCCAGGTAGGTCCTGCCGTCGCCGTCACGAACCTCGCGCTCCCGGGTCGTACCTTTCTCGATCACGTCGGCGAGTTCCGAGTCGAGGTCGCCGAACACCACGTTCGGCCGAATGTGGCCAATGGGGCGTCCAACGTCCGAAGGGATGAGGTTCAACGTGCGTCGAGCTGCTTGCGTGAACCTCCGGATCTTTCGGTCGGAGGTAACCATGACGATCGGAATGTCGACGCTCTCCAGCAGGTTCAGCAGATCGCCGTTGGCGCGGCTCAAGTCCGAGTTGCGCCCCTGCAACTCATCGTTCACCCTGCCCAGTTCTTCGTTGGTAGCTTGGAGTTCTTCTCGGGCAGTGTCCAGCTCCTCGTTCGTCGATTGGAGCTCCTCGTTGCTCGACAAGATCTCCTCGTTCGCGGACTGCAGCTCTTCGTTCGCCGACTCGAGCTCTTGAATCAGCGATTCGAGTTCGTTGCGCATCTCGGAAAGTTCATCCTGGAGTTGCTCGATAGCCCGCTGGTCCGCCGGCGAAGTCGTGGACTGCTGAGAAGCGTCGCGGCCGGACGTCGCTGCGGAAGCGTCTTCGAACAGTATCATGTAGTGGGGTGACTCTGAGCCGCGCAGCAGCGAGACCGCGACGTTCACGACGCGCGGTGCGTCCTCCGTTCGTAACTCGACGCTCTCTTTGCGCGCCGTGCCGCCGTTCTGCTTCACCTCTTGCAGTAATCGCCGTACCGGAGACATCAGACCGGGTCGAATCATCCGGAGCACATCCAGACTCACGTCACCGCTGGGAAGCTCGAGAAAAGGTGTGATGCGACCTTGGGTCCGGACGACGCGCGAAGCGTCGTCCACGATCACCGACGGTGGTGCGTACCGATCGAGCAACACTCGATTGGCTTCGCCTTGGATGTCGCGTTCGCGCCGTTCACGGACTCCCAAGCGTGGGGTCGTTCGAAGGACTCCTTCTGCAGGCTCGGGATTATGATTACCGAGGTCGATGTGCCGAGGCGAAAGCTTGACGGGTTTGCGTTGGTAGATCTTCCAGCGGCTGTCGATAGCCGAGAAGAGCTCGGGCAGGGGTCCTATCGTCTCGGACCGACCGAGAGTAAGCACCCCATGGGGCAAAAGCGCGTAGTGAAAGAGCTCCGTCACTTTGAGTTGCGCCGGCTGACTCAAGTAGATGAGCAGGTTCCGACACATCACCATGTCCAACTTGGAGAACGGTGGATCGCGCGTGATGTCCTGTCGAGCAAACACGCAGCGCTCACGCACCTCGGCGCTCACGCGGTAACCCGCCTCGACTTTGACGAAGTAGCGTCGCAATAGGTCGGGCGGCACGTCACTGGCGATGCTCTCTGGGTAAAGGCCCGCGCGCGCGTGCTCGATCATGCGCTGACTCAGGTCCGTTCCAAACACGGCAATCGGAATGTTCTCGCGCTGTTTTGTCAGCACGTCGAGAAAGGTGATCGCGAGCGAATACGCCTCTTCGCCCGATGAGCACCCGGGCACCCAGACGCGGATCGGGCCGTCCCCTCGATTGGCCTGGACGAGCTTAGGCAGAACGGTCTGGGCCAGCACCTCGAAGGACTCGGGATCTCTGAAGAAGCTGGTGACATTGATGAGGATGTCGTCGTGGAGTTTCTTGGCCTCATCGGGATTCTGCGCGAGCAGTGCCAGGTAGGCACGGACGTCGTGTGCGTGGTGAATGGCCATGCGCCGCTGGATTCGACGGTGAATCGTCGGCAACTTGTACCGGGTGAAATCGACACCCGTCGTGCGTCGCAACACTCGGAGAATGCTGTAGACATCAACGGCGTTCACATCCTGCGGCTGTGACCCTGCGTCAGCGTCTCGTTGGCCATAAAAAGGGTGCTCCGACAATCGGACCAGTTCCTCGGCAATCTCGCTCGCCTTCAGAACGGAACTCACCGCGCCGCTAGCTATGGCCGCGCCGGGCATCGAGTCCGCTGCAGCTTCTTCTGGAGCTTGCGCGAACGTGATGCCACCAGCGCCGCAGATGCGCTGCAACCCAAGCACACCGTCGGAGCCAGTCCCCGACAGCACCACGCCAACCGACTTCTCGCAGTATTCGTCGGCCATCGACACCAGCAAATGATCGATGGCCGCGTCGTCGACGCGACGCGCCGGGCGCGCTTGCACGCGTAGGCAGCCGTCTACCACGGAGATGTGCGTGCCCGGGCGAATCACGTAGACGTTGCCTGGGCGAATCCGATCGCCATCCGTGCCTTCGACCACGGTGAGGGCGGTGCGCGTCGCGAGCAGTTGAGCCAACAGGCTCTCGTGATCGCGAGCCAGGTGCTGCACCATCACGAGCGCCAAGCGTGCATCTGCAGGAATGGAACCCAACAAGCGCGTGAACGCATCGAGCCCACCCGACGAAGCACCAACGCCCACGACGAGAAACCCGGGCGCTCGGGAACCAGGTGCGGAAGGCTGCGGTGAAAGCTCAGTCATCGTGGTGCCTATAGCGGCTTCCGTATGCGGAGTTCGAGAATGCTGCGTTTCGAGCGCTAATCTGTCGTCGTCACACCGGTCGTCCAACGGTGGGTGTGGTGCTTCGCCACACCGCCCATCTTCGAACCTACCCAACGGTTTTCCGTTTCTCCCTGGAGCGCGGCGCAGAAGCCCCGCACCCTCGGACCGTCCTGGGCCCCTGTAACAACTGTACGCGCAGTCGGCAAGTGCTTCTCGTCGACGCGCGCTCAATTGTTACCCGTTCACTTAAAGTGGCAACAATCTGCTACGCGCTCGCTCGTGCCGTGGGACACAATTGTACGGCACCTCCATCGACTCGTCCAACTAGCACGATCTGGGCCGCGACCCCGGCTCCGCGGGTCAGCGCCTGAGCGCAAGTAACCAGCCGCGTCCATCACAGCAGGCTCACGCCCGTTCGTTCACTCCTTCGGCTGACTGCACTCACTTTGGCATTGGGCCACGAACGCCTCACCAGCGCAGCTCTGGAAGACGCCGACGGCGCTGCTCGCAGCTTCGTCACACGCTCGGAAGCACGAGTCGCCTTCCTCTTCACTTTCGCACGCTGCATCGCAGCGATCTCGCTCGGCGAGCGCACTCGTGCAAGCGTCGTCGCAGGCGCACGCTTCACACGCGCAGCGGCCACACGCGGAGTACTCTGCCGCGCATCGATCGTCCGAGTTCGCGGCAATGCAGCGCTTCAGGCTCCTATGCTCTGCTGCACACGAGCCCTGAACGAGTTCCGTTTCACTCGTACAACGCGGTCCATTTTTCCGCGAGCACCCGGCTGCAGCCTCGAACTCCGCGGAACAACCGACGCCGTCTGCGAGGGCCCTAATCTCCCCCGAGCACAGGAGCTGCCGGGATAGAAGTACCGCGACCCCTGCAAGGCCATGCGTCGACACACACGGGAGGCCGCCATCGGCGCAAATGTCTGCGATCCCGGACGCTTCGGGCGCAGCATCTCGCTGAGAGCATCCTGCCGCGTGGAGCAGGACTGGCAGGAAGACGGCGACGGGTACCAGACGTCCGATGAGAGGCTTGTGTTGGATTAACATTGGATAGCGATGAAGTGGGGACGGTCTCGGCGCTGACATGGCGCTGCGGCTCACCGGTCCGCTGGCAGTTCGGTACACGAGTTCGGGGGCGTCGCCGTAAGATCGAAATCGTCGCTCCGTGGAGTAAGGCAACAAGGGGGCCAAGTCGGAAGGTGCAGTCACTAGCCCCCACCGGCTCGCATGTGAGTTCCGCCTCATGTCTCAGGCGTAGCATGAGCCGGAGCGCATAGGCGAACTTGCCGGAGGCGCATCAGTCTAGAATGTCGCCCTTGCACCCAGGCGTTTGCCCCTTCTGGTTCGGGGTAGGTGTCGTCGAGGTTGTCACGTGCCCGGTGAGACGCGAGCGAGGTCAGCGAACACCGGCGGGAGTCAGCACGTGGCATGCCGGCTACTGCTACTGGCGTTGCGCTGGCACGCCAGGTCTCGTTTCCGGCTCGGCGATGGGCGCCCTTTCCGTGGAAGTGAGCCGCCCCCACGAATATCTCTCGGCGAACCCCCCACGCGTGTTAAGCGCAGGGTATGACTCTCGAAGCCGCAAGAGAACGCCACAGAACGACGGGCCGTAACGACGAGTGCCCGTGCGGTTCTGGCAAGAAGTACAAGAAGTGCCATCAGGCCGAGGACGACGCGTTGATTTCGAAGGAATTGGCTCGCTTGGAGGAGGTGGCGGCCGCTGAACTCGCCGCCAGAGCCGCTGAAGCGGCCGAAAAAGGCGATGCCGATGGCGAGGTCGAGCTCAAAGGCGACGAGCCGCGCAAGAAGGCTGGGCAACGCGGGGTCGCCCTACAGCGAGGACCGCGACCCAGTGCCGGCGGCAAAGCCACGAACCTGCCACGGCGTGGCGCGGTCTAAAGCGGGCAACCCGACCGCAATGGCCTCGTCTCGCAGCGTCGGAGTTGCCTGCGCGGTGAGACGCGAGTGGAGTTCACGAACGCCGGCAGCAGTGATCGCGACGCTGGCCGGCTTTCTGAGTCAGCTCTGGTCGGGCGCGGGTTTCATCACGTAGAAAGATGCTTCCCACGGATCTTTGACGGGACACATGCGACCCCACGGCGTGTCGAAAGGCGGCGAGTGTTTGCCGCCGCCCGTCGCTTCGATCTTCGCGACGGCCGCATCGACGTCGTCCACGCCGAGATACGTGTTCCAGAACGGATGATGATCCTCCGGGATCCCCGGAGGCATACCGCCCAGACCACCGATCATCTGGCCGTCTTTGCTGAGCGTGAAATACTCTCCGTCCGGCATGTCGACCTTGTCCGCCGTTAGACCAAAGAGCTGCGTGTAGAACGCGAGCGCCTTTTCGACGTCCCACGTCGACAGGTCGTTCCAGAGCAGCGCGCCTGTCTCACCGATGACTTGGCAACCCTTGTGAGACAAACTCTGCCAGGCGCCAAAAAACGCGCCGGTCGGATCCTGGAATACCGCCATGTGGCCTTGGCCTGGGATCTCCATGGGCGGCACGATCACGGTTCCGCCCAGTTCCGCGACCTTGCGAGTCGTGGCCTGGACGTCGTCGGTGGCGAAGTAGAGGCTCCAAACGGCGGGAAACGGCGAGCCCTCCATCATCTGCCCGAGGCCCGCTACATTGCGGCCACGGAGCTGTGCGTTCGTATAGAAGCCCATCTTCGGGTCATCGCCCCCGGTGTACGTCCAACCGAACAGTTCTGCGTACCACGGCCGCGACTTCTTTATGTCCGGCGATTGAACGTCGACCCAAGCCACGTGCCCATGCGGAGCCACTTCACGATCCATCGATACCTCCTCGGTTGAACCCGCAACACGTAGCACGTTCGGCCTGCGGCTGTCACCACCGAGCGCGCCTGAGGCTCGTGGCAATTGCGCCACGATATTGCCACGCGCGAGGCAACGTCTGAGGGGCGCGGCGAGCAATTTCGGAAGGTTCGAATGGCGCCGTGACGGTGGTGGTGCAAATCCGACCGCCAAACTAGCAAGTCACGCGTCAGCCGCGCTGCGTCGTGGTCTGGCCTCGCGGCGTTCGTTCGGGTGACTCACCGTCTCCCGTTCGAGCGCTCATCTGGGACGCTGCGGCGGGCTGCGGATTCATCAGGCGGAGCCAACGGTCGTCACGGCACTCGCACGGTCTCACCATCGGCAAGTTCGTGGGTGGTGAACGCCGCTATTGACCTTCGTCGCAGGGGCGGTAGTGTCCAGACCTCCAAGGAAAAGGGGACAACCAGTCATGCGTCATAATGAAAGATTCATCGCTCGTTCGTTCGCGCTCTGCGCAACACTCGTTACGTTTGCGACTCCGTCGTTTGCGGACGATGCGGAGAGCGGCTTCGAGGCGGGGCTGCGCCTCGGTTATGCGGTACCGATGGGTGACGTCGATAAAGACGATCCCTTGAGCGACGGTATCTCCGGTCACGTGCCGCTTTGGGTCGATGTGGGTTACCGCATCACGCCCGAGGTGTTCTTGGGAGGTTACGGCCAATATGGCTTCGGAGCTCTGGCCGGTGACCTCGAGACCGCCTGCGACAACCTCGAGCAGCAAGCCGAAGCCTCAGGTGGCAGTGGTTCGTGCTCGATCTCGATCCTGCGCTTGGGTTTGCAGGCGCAATATCGGTTCACCCCCGAGCGAGAGTCGAGCGGCTGGCTGGGCGTGGGTATGGGTTACGAGTGGATGCCGTTCCACCTCGAAGCGTCAGGTATGGGGACCTCCGTCGAAGCAACGCTTACGACTAGCGGCTTCGAATTCTTGAATCTGCAGCTCGGTTGGGACTTCGATCTCAGCCCCTCCTTCCGACTGGGGCCATTCTTCGCGTTCAGTCTTGCGCAGTTTAGCGACACAGAAGTCGAGTGCAGCGGCGGGGCCCTCACATGCCCGGCCTCACCATCGCTCGATGAGAAGGCGATGCATCAGTGGCTCTTCTTCGGGGTGCGCGCCGCCGTCGCGCCTTAGGAGCGTGGCGGAGCTACCCTATCCTGAGCCGTCCGGAACCCTCCCTTTTGAGTATCCCGCTGCTCGGAGCCTGGTGTAGCGTGGCTACCAACTCACCGTGAGTGCAAAAGGAGTTTCATCTGCGCCTCTGGGGATTGATCGACAAGAGCCATACGCCCGACGGAACGCCCATCGAGCTGTACCGGGATGGAGACGAGTTCAGCATCAATGCCGGCGGGCAGCTGCTGATGAGCAGCACACTGTACGGTTCCGAGCAGGCGCTCGCGCAGGTCGCGATAGCGGCGCGCGGTGAGCGGCCCGTCAAGCGTGTGTTGATCGGCGGGCTCGGTTGTGGCTACACGTTGGCGGCGGCGCTCGACGCGCTCCCGCCCGACGCCGAGGTGACGCAGGTCGAGCTCGTGCCCGCGGTCGTGTAGTGGAACCGTGAAGTGCTGGGGGGGCTTGCGGGGCAGCCTTTGAACGATCCGCGGGTGTTGGTGCTGGAGGCGGATGTCATCGAACACCTGCGACAGTTACCCCGAGGGCAGCGCTACGACGTGATCCTTCTCGACGTGGACAACGGCCCGGTGGCGTTCACACAAGACAGCAACAATTGGCTCTACTCGCGGGCTGGCCTGGCTTGTGTCCGGCGCGCATTGAGCGCCCGGGGCGTCGTCGCCTTTTGGTCGGCGGGGTCAGACGCGGTCTTCTCCGCCAAGTTGCTGGCCGCCGGCTTCGATGTCTTCGAACACCAGGTGCGCGCGTGCACTCAGGAGGCTCGTCTGCGCCACGTCGTTTGGGTCGGCGTGCGACGCAGAAGCAAACACCACGGCTCGAAGGACTCTGCGCTGCGAACTCGTCGTCGACGCGAACCTGACCCAGCACCTGAACCCGAGTGATGACAACGGTGCCTCGAGCCGTGATGGCGCTCAACGCGTGCCTACGCTGGTCGAGGTCACTTTCCCGCGGACACCGCAGGCAGTTCTATCATAAGCGCATTCGAATTCCGCAGCGCCGACGAGTTCAGCTGGTAGCTTGTCAGTGAAGAGGTAACCCGCTCCGAGCCCGACGGTTGGAGGAAGCAGAGCCATACTCGACGTTCCCCAGCGCTGGGCGATTCGACTTCATGCGGGTTCCGGGCGCGGAACCACCGCGAGTTGGGGGTCGAGCTGGACGATGTGATCGGGGAGGCCTCTCACCCCAAACCTTACTCCGGGTAGAGCGCTTCGATATCGCCCGATGAACTTTCGAAGGGGATGACGTCGCGGTAGGCCAGGCCGTACTGAGCGCCGTCACCGACGTCGACGAGGATGTCGCGACTGGTGCCGAATCCGTTGGCGAAGAACGCGTCGCGTTGCTCGCGCAGCCATGCGAGTACCGTCGCGTCGGTGATTGTCAACTCGGTGTAGCCAGCTTTCGTCCCCAAGTCCTGCTCGTTCAGCACTTCGCTCAACGCCTCGGGCGCTGCAATCGCGGCCCCAGCGTCTGCGCCGCCGGCAACCCGACGTACGCTCAAGACTCCCGTTGCGGGTAAAACGGAGTTGGCTTCGACGATGGACTCCGCCAGCGACGCCGCGACGTCGACCGCGACGTCACCTTCCGCCATCCCGCAACCATCCAACGCGCAGGTAAACGTTCGTCCGTCAGCATCTGCCACGACCGTGAAGTTCTCTTCAGCGCCGCTGCCCGACCCCCAGTCGCCCCAACGGCCCAAACGCAAATCAGCCGTCAGCTCACTCGCCTTTTGTGGAGAGAGCTCACCGCGGTATGGCTGCAAACCGGTGCGCGCCCAAACTTCACAGGTTCCGGTAACAACGACGTACCAATCGTACTGCAGACTCCAGGCCCTCGAAAGCTCGTAGTCGGCTGAAAAGGACGTGGCGGCCGCAGCGAACCGCACCTTCGTGGAGCCGTCACAGAGTTCGTACGCGGCCGTAGCTGCGGCGTCTGATCGTTCGGAGTTGCTCTCGCCTGATACCGCCTGAGCCCCCGCTTCGCCCCCGAGCTCGTCCGTCTTGCTGGCCCCTGAGGAAGGTTCAGTGCTACAGCCCGATGAAACGGCCAACGTCAACGTTGTTAATCGGAAACGCAACTTCTGTTTGCGTGAATGCGTCATCATACTTGGCGCCTTACGGCCTTCGGCTCTGACTTCCTATACAGTTGGGCAGCATCAGCGTATTACGCTTTGAAGCGGAGCCCGATCCACCACTAGTTAAGCCGTGAGTTCGGCGCAACACACGATCTTACCCCGTCAGAAGTATTGAGCAGGGCTGAAACCTTTACAGAGCGCCCAAGCATCCGTGGAGGTGGTCGTCCTGGGGCCGTCATCCGAGTGGAGGCGGGTTCCGATGCACAGCTGTTTTTAACAAGTGGTCTCGGCACCCCCGCGCCGCGATTAGCACGCTGCTCGGCGAGGCCTATCTCACCACCTCTGCCTCGCTGCGGAGGCCCTGGCAGCTCCAAGTCGTGACGCTCACCCCCGCAGCCGCGCAATCTCCGCCAACGTCAACGGCCCGCGCAGAAACGACAGCGCCCAACGCGCTTGGTACAGCACGGTGCCCGTCTCCGAGCGCATGTTGCGGACGAGGAACCAGCGGTCTTTGAGTGACTTGATGAGGTGTGCGAGAGATTCGACGCTTTCCGTACCCGTACCGGCGTTCTGGGCAAGCCCTTCGATCACGCGATTGCGGTCGGCGTCGGTCTGAAGGCGACCCACACACCACAGCCCCGCGTTGCTGAGCGCCCGGTAGTCGAGATCCATCGGGTTCTGAGTCGCAATGACGACCCCCACACCAAAGGCGCGCGCCTGTTTGAACAGCGACATCAGGGGTTGTTTGGTCGGCGGACGTTGTGGGTGGGGCGGCAGGTAGCCGTACACCTCGTCGAAGAGCAACATCGCGCGCAGATGTTTGGTGCCCGGTAAACTACGCACCCACGTCAACACCTCCTCGAGCAAGATCCCGAGCACCAGGTTACGCTCGTCGTCATCGAGATGGGCCACACTCACGACCACGGCTTGGGTTTTGCCGTTTTTGGGCGCCAGCCACTCGCGCACGTCGAGCCGCGCGCCCTCACGCCACGTCGCAAACGTGGGGGAAGCGAGCAGCGCGTTCAAGGAAGCGGCCAATTCGTTGCGCTCCTTGGCGGACATGAAACTCGTGATGGGCATGGATCCAATGGTGTCGACCGGGGGGTCGCTCACGTCCTGCAGCAACGATCCCAAGTCCGCGGCCTGCCCTTCGCGGAGGCGCCGCTCGGCCAATACCGACAGCAACACGTGGTCCCGGCTCTTGGCTGGATCTGGATCTTTGCCCAAGAGCCGAAGCACCAGTGAGACAGCAGCGGAAAGCGAGGCGCGCGCCACCTCCGGGTTGTTACGCCATGCTTCCGACGGGTGTTCGAGGGAGGACAACACGTGCAGAGGTTCCCCCGCCGTGCTGCCCGGCGTGAGAATGCGCACGTCGACTTGTTCGTTGAACGCTTGCACCTCGGGCAGCCCCAGGCCCCACGCGTTCAACGACCTTTCCCGTTGCTCAGCCAGCTCTCGCGCCACCTGCTCGACGGACCGATGATCACCCGGCCCAGGCTCCACCCACGGCACGAACGGCTCGTGGGCGAAGCTATCGAACGCCAAGGCAAGATTGGTGAGGTCGCCCTTGATGTCGATCATCAACACGGGCACCCCCGCGCGCAGCGTCTCTTCGACCAGCACGCAGGCAGCGCCCGTCTTGCCGCAGCCCGAGGCCCCGACGAAGACGCCGTGCGTCGTCAAGTGGTGGGGTGGCACCTCGAAGCGCTTAG
>CBINDO010000051.1:0-37140 GCA_966249405.1 uncultured bacterium
AGACGGTCGCTGAGCTTGATGCGAAAAACTGCTTCGCTTTGTTCGGTGGGTACGGTTTGTGTTAACCAGTGCGCGCTTGAACGGAATTGCTGATGGGCTGGCCCGTCACGTCGGCGGTGCCATGCCGCCATGGGACTGAGTGTCCGGACTGTATCGCGGAGATGAACGCGGGCTCGAGAGGTGGGCGGGAGCCGTCGGTCGGCGCGCGATTGCTGGGCCCAACCAAGGAACGGGTTTCCAGGTGTTGCTCATCAGGGCGCGGCTGGGCCGCCGCACTGAACCGGTGCGCATCGGAAAGGGAGTCGACCCGGGCGGGCACGGAATTTGGCGGAAGACGCGTCCACACGACGCGGCCGACACTCTCGCAAGTGATTCGCTGAGTTGGAGGCTCCGGGTTGGGCCTTCGAGGTGTGGGTCGAGGGTTACGTATGGCGGAGCGGGGTTATCACTTTTGTGGTGAGCCTGGAGTGTCGTGCGTTGCTTGCGCGTGCGCCTTTAGGGGCGTATGGTTCATCAATCAACCGCGAGGAGGGGAAATGTCGAAGTCAGACTTTGATGGTTTGAACTCGGATGACGCGGACGCGCGCCTAACGCACGAAGGACTTTCGCACGAGGGCTTCGGTGACCGGGATTTGGGTGCAGTCGAGCGTTTCGGAGAAAAGCCCAATTGGCGGCGAGTGCTCGTCGGTACTCTGGTGCTGATTGGTTCCGTGGGCGGCGCTGCATATTGGGCGGGTGGGCGAGAGGTGAATGATGGCGGCAGATCACTCGATACGGTCAGGCAGACTCAGGCTGCGTTGGCACCTGGCGTTTCGAGCGGCACGGATGCCGACCGTGAATCTTCGTCGAACGCGGCAGGCGCGATCGGCCATGCGGTAACGTTGGTCGCTCAAGCGCCGGACCAAGTGGGTCCAGTCGACAACAAGCCGCGCCCAAGCGTCAGTTTCTTCGAGCCGATCGAAGGTCAGACGGTTGGTTCGACCATGCAGGTGCGGGGCATGGCCAAGAGCGTGCCGGAGGCCAGACACTTGTGGTTGGTCACGAGTCGCGCAGGTGCCACTGGTTTCTGGCCAAAGGAGCGCATTGAACTCGGCCAGGAAGGGATCTTCGAAATGCAGGTCTGGGACTTCGGTGACGACGGGCAATTCTCAATCTGTCTGATGGCAACCGACGCCGTCGAGACGCGCAGGTTCGAAGACTGGTTGAGCGCGGGTGATCGAGACGGTGTGTGGCCGGCGCTCGAGCGGAACCGGGCACGAGGTGTCACGCTGGGGTGTCAGGAGCTGAAGCTCGATAAACGGCTAGATCATTGAGCGGCGCGCGGGCAAACCGTCTCGGTTCGACGGTTGCCCGGTTCATGTCGTCGCGACGTCGAGGTCACGTGAGTTGACATTCGCTTCCTGGTGGCACGACACTCAGCGGACATGGACCGTGCCGAATTGACGACCGAGGATGACGCGATCTTGGCGGTGGACCGGGAATTTCTGCCGGCGGTAGTCGAGGCGCGTTTTCCGGGCAACACGCTCACGGGAAGCGCGCTCGACTTACCCCTCATGCAGCGCGTGTACGACGGGGGCCCCTACACCAATGACGCCATCAGCGAGGTCATCGCGTTGGGAACCGCGTTCGGAGACGTGTTGGCGCGCACCTTGGGCATGTCTTGGTTCCGCTACTGCGACGAAGACGGTGAGGAACTGGCGCTGCGCCACGAGAACACCGACGTGGTGGTGTTCCCGCGGACGCTTTTGCTCACGCGTCTGGAGGAGGGGCGCCCAATCAACATGACGCTCATTTTCGACGAAGTGGGCGCGCTGGTTAGAAACAAGACGGCGGGGACCAACTGACGAACCACGCCGTCTCGGGGCGGGACTCGAAACCCGAGGCCCGCGAGCAATGCAACTGGTGAGCGATCGAATCGTGCGTGGCCAGAGCCGGGGAGCAACGAGCGCCTCACTCTTGTAGCGTCGGCGCTTTTTCCCTCTCGCGACGGGTTTTGGGATCTGATCTCGGTCGGGGGCGGACCCCGTACCCAATGAGCGCGAGTGGGGCGAGGTGGGCGACCCATGACGCACCAAGAATCGACGTGGCTCTCGTATCCGCCTTGACCGACCATCTCCCGTCCCCCAGGCTTGAATGAGGCGCAATTCGAGTGAGGCGGCGGCGGTGGAAGTCAGTATTCCGTGTGTGAAATGCGACGAGGTCATCCGTCCCACGGACGAGTTCTGCCAAGGTTGCGGGACGCGGGTGACCTCGGAACAGAAAGCAAGGCTGCTCGAGCGTTTGGAGACCTACGACTCGCGCCTGGCCGCACACATGAGACAAGTGCGCGCAGCCCGGCAAGGTATCGTGACGCTTGCCGTGTTGTTCGCTGCCGCCGGCGTCATCATGTATTTCCTCGCGAAGTCGGAGTCTGACTCGACGCTCGTCACGTTGCGCGCATTTCCGTCGGACATGACCTACCCGGAGCTCATCAACGGCGAGAGCCTCACGATCGCAGAGGTACGCTCGATGGTCGAGCGTGAACCCTTGGAGATTCTGGGGCTCAACTTATTGCTGGCCGCGATCATGAGCGGAATTTGGGTGTGGGGAAGGCGGGCCGCGTTGCCGGCGATCCTCGCCGCGTTGGCGGTGTTCGTCACCGTGCACGTGGCGAACGCACTCGTCGACCCGGCCAGTATCGTTCAAGGCCTTGCAGTGAAAATAATCGGCACCGTCGTACTGGTACGGGGTGTACGAGCGGGGCTCGAGGCCAGGCGCCTCGAGCAGGGCCATCGGGCCTGATTCATGTTTACGCGCTGCCAGAGGTGCAACGGCCGTGTCGACGCAGCGGCTCGCTTTTGCCGTCATTGTGGTCATTCCTTGAGTCAGGCCGAGCCCAACGGACGAGCGCTCGCCGACGCTTGCTCCCTCGATGAACGGGTGCGCATCGAGTCGATACCTGCGTCGGCGGCGCGTTCCGACCAGTGGCCACACTTGCGTCGTCAGTTCTGGTTTTACGGAGCGATGTTGAGCGTGAGTGTCTCGATGACGGTGGCAACCTCCTTCGGCGTGACCTCCGACGCCCACATAGACGCTTGTGGCGCGGCAGGGATGGCGAGTATAGTCACCCTGTTCGCCTGCCTTGGCCCGACTCCGATCCGGCACTTGTTGGGATGGCCGCGACTGAGCGCGAAGACGGCAGGGGTTCTTGCCTTGGCGGTCGTGGCGTGGGGGCTCGGAATCCAGACCTACTTCCTCTTGCTCGAATGGTTGGGCGTTCAGTTCGTGCAGTTTTTGCCAGACTTCGAGCGCGCGGGCTGGCCGTGGTGGTCGGTCTTGGTGATCGTGTGCGTGGTGCCCGGCATCTTCGAGGAGGTCGCCTTCCGTGGGCTCATTTACGACGGACTCAAGCCCATCCTCGGACGGCGTGACGCTTTGCTCGTCCAAGCGATGGGCTTTGCAGTGTTGCACCTAGCGCCGCTCATCTTCATCAGTCACTTCTTCATTGGACTCGGCCTCGGACTCCTGCGCGATCGATCACGGGGCTTGCTCGTGCCCATGTTGGTCCACACGACGTGGAACGCCTACGTCGTCGGCAGCGAGTGGCTGTCGACCTACTTCCACGCGGTGCTCGTCAACCCTTGACGCATATCACTTGTTTGAGCTCGGCGTGGATCTCTACGAGGTCGCGCTGCTCGTCCATCACCCGGTCGATGTTCTTGTACGCTTTCGGGGCTTCGTCGATGACGCCGTGGTCCTTGCGGCACTCGACGTCCCGCGTCTGCCGCACCAAGTCGTGCAATCTGAAAGACTCACGCGCTTGGCCCCGGCTCATCCTACGCCCGGCACCGTGAGAAGCGGACTCGAACGCGAGCGGGTTACCAAGCCCTCGCACGATGTATGACTTGGTGCCCATGGATCCGGGAATGATGCCGAGTTCTCCCGCGCGCGCTCGAATGGCGCCTTTGCGCGTGACGATCAGTTATTCCCCGTAGTGGTGCTCATCCGCGACGTAGTTGTGGTGGCAGGTGACCGTGAGGTGAAACTCCGCCGTAGGGATGAACCGGCGTACGACCGACTTCAGTCGCGCCATCATCACGGCACGGTTTAGCGCTGCGTATTCTTGCGCCCAATAGAGATCGTGACGGTAGGCGGCGAACTCCGGCGTATCAGCTAGGAATACACCCAGCTGAGGGTCGCGAAGCGCTCGATTGTGATGCAATCGCTCGGCGATGAGCATGTGGTGCTCCGCGAGCGCCGCTCCGATGTTGCGGCTGCCAGAATGTAGCAAGAGCCAGACCTTGCCGCGTGTGTCGAGGCAGACTTCGATGAAGTGGTTGCCACCACCCAACGAGCCTACCTGCAATGCTGCGCGTCCGCGTAAGCGGTTGACTGGAGCGCGGAGGTCGGTGAAGCGATGAAACAGCGCCTGAACCTGGTCTTTCGCCTCCGCATCCGAAGCGGACGTCGCGTCATAGGGACGCAAGAGTTTACCCGTCGGAATGGCGCGCTCGATCTCCAGCCGGAGGCTTCGTAGATTGTCCGGCAAATGCTCGGCCGTTGCGCTGGTTTCGACGGCGGTCATCCCGCAGCCGATGTCGACGCCGACCGCGGCTGGCGCAATCGCATCGCGCATGGCCAGCACCGTGCCCACGGTTGCGCCTTTCCCGACGTGAACATCGGGCATCACCGCGACGTGGTGCGCGACCCACGGCAGGCTCGCCATGACTTTGAGTTGCGCCAGCGCGGCGGGCTCCACTCGATGCGGGTTTGTCCAGCAGCGAATGGGGACCCTGCCCCCGTTGATGGTGCAGCAGGTCATGGGAACCGAGCCTCCGAGGCGGCGCCCCCCATGCGGAGGCGCGTGAGGTTATTCTTGAACATCAAACGAGCTCCTCGTCCGAGTAGTGGAGAGCCCCGCTGCGCGGCAGTCCAGACTCGAAGCGCAGCTCGGGACTACGCTTGAGCGGCACGACGTCACTCAGACGACTGCGCAGGAACGGCGTTGCCCGTTGCAACGCGCTGCGCGTTGCGGGGCCGAGGTCGAGGAACGTACCGACGACGTCGGACGCCTTCGAACCGTCGTCAGACGACGTGGGCTTGTGGTGAAAGACGTAGATCGTAGCTATTGATGCGTTGGGGGCGAGATGAACGCGCTCAACGCGGAGGTCGGTCAGCAATGGATCGCTGACTTCGGATTCGAACAGAAAATCGAGCTCCTCGCGCAACAGGTGTTCGAGGCGCGGGGTGCGAAAGCTGGCTTTGCGCGAGCTTGCGCGAACGTTGCTGAAGTTGCCCATGGGGCATTCCTTTCGAGTCACGACACAAAGCAGTGCCGTGCGCACCACCAACTAGGGTGTTGGGGTGCAGTGTTGCTTAAAGGTGAACTATCGAGTTGAACGCAAGCGATGCGGCGCATGCCGCCGCGCGCCGTTGCGAGGGATGATGTTCGAGTGTCAGTTGGACGTGAAACGTCAAACGCTAGCGCGCCGCCAGGCATTGGCGTTACCCATCCGAGAGCGAACCCGTAGACGAGCAACGCCACGAGTGTGCTCGCGCAGCACGCCGGCGATCGGCCGATGGAGCTGAGCACCATCGTTCGCACCAACGCCTTCCCAACCCGCGCATGCATCGTGGGACGAGCATGGTACGAAGCTGTGGTACAGCGTCTTACCCAGTCTCGGACGCGCTGCGCAGGCTTAAGAGCGCACTGAAGAAGACGATCGAACGAAGCGAGTCATTTGAGCAGTGATGGTGTCGTGAAGCATCGGCATCGTCTCCTTTCCGGCTGAAGGTGCGAACGAAGGTAACAGTCGTTTGGTGAATCGTCAAGAGGAATTTGTGAGTCGTGAGACAAGGGCGAGCCCGAACGAACCCCGGCAGGCCAGACAACGACGCAGGCCGGGTTCGAGGCGAGAGTTTGACTCGCTCGAACCCGATCTCTCGAACTCCGAGCCCACGTGTCTCTGCAATGCGTCAGTCCTTGGACTTTGCGTAGGCTTTGGACAACGGCAGGTCGAGTTTGTCTGGTGTTAATCCGGTCCAGTAGCTGAACTCGATGCCGAGCCACAGCGAAGCCGTCGTGAACTTCGAATCGGGGCCGACTTCGGCGGTCAAAAGCGGGGTGAAGACCCAGCCGCCACTTTGGTCTGCGTCGGAGATGTAGAAGTTGCGTCCGATCCCGGTGAGGTACACGTCGCCGTACCGACCGCGCGAAACGTCGTGGTCCTCGGGGTCGGGCCCTTGGATGTTGGCAGCGCCGAAGCCCGCTTGCAGAAACCACCGTTCGCTGAAGTAGAGTTGGCTCGTGATGCCGAACCGCCCAAAGGTGAGTGCGTCTTGCGGTTTGCCGTAGGTGTCACCCAGCCCGAACGCGAGGCTCAGCGTGAACCAATCGGTGAGTGACTCGCCGACGCGCAAGGTAACCCCTTGACCAAACGTGGGCTCACGGGTGCCGCGGTTCTCGTCGAACGCCATGGCGCCGATGCCGTGTAACCCCACGGCAATGAAGTGACCTTGGCTTGGCTCGGGCGCTTCGAGCTGCACGCTGCGTGTCGTTTCGTCTTCGGCGCTTTCGGTGGGTTCCGACTCGTTCGGGCGTTTCGTAGGCGTGGGGGGACGTGGTGTCGGCGTCACTGCGCCGCCCTCCGGCGCCGACGACTGCGCAGGTAGCGTGCTCGGCGCGAGTACTGGAGACGCGCTCGGTGCCTCCGTCGTGTCGACTGCTCCGCCGTTGGACGGCGACTGAACCGTTGGGGTGGCGCCAGGTGCAGGGGGTGCGGCCGTTGGCGGTTGGCTCGACGGCGCGACGCTGGAGTTGGACGTCGGTTGGCCTACCGGAGTCGTTGGAGACGAGGTTCCCGCGTCGGGAGTCGATTCGGTCGCGACCGGCGTACTCGCGGGCTCGGCAGGCGCTGCGGTTTGGGCGAGCGCAGTCGACGTCGCGAAGAGTGTGAGACAGATAACGGCTGGAAGCATCGAGGTGTACATTTCAGAATTCCCCCCGCAACCCGAAGACTGGAACGATGGGCAACCCTTGTTCGGCTTGTTCCTTCGAATAGTCGAAGTTGTACTCGACGTTTTGGACGTTGGTTTGATTGTAGACATTTTGAATGTCGAGGTACGCATTGAGCATCCACGAGTCGTAAACCCAGCGTTTGTCGATGCGGATGTCGAGCTGATCGAAGCCGTCCACTCGAGCCGAGTTGACGGGCCCCGACTTCCGACGGTACTCGTCGGCATCTGCGTCGAGGACGGCGCCAGTCACGGGGGTATACAGGCTGCCAGTCACGTACCGGAAGCGAGTGCCGATTTCCCAGTTCTTGGGTAACCGATAGCTGCCGGTCACGGTCAAGATGTGGGTCTGATCGTAGTCGAAGAGCCGATAGGCGGAGGCTCCCGAATCTTTGCGTTCGGACTTGGACAACGTGTAAGCGAACCAGGCGAACAGGTTGTTCGTGAGCTCGTGTTTCGCGGATACCTCGAGCCCGATGACGCGCCCCTCGCCGCCGTTGTCGTAGTTGAGCCGCTCGGTGGCTCCGTCGCGTGTGGTGAGCGCGTCGGTCGGACTCACCAGGTCGTGCAGCGTCTTGTAGAAACCCGTCACGCTCAGGTTGAGGTGTCGGCGCGGCGTGTATTCGAAACCCGCCGAGTAGTGCATCGCCTTCTCCAGCTCGAGGTTGGGGTTTCCCGTGCCTCTGGTGGTCTCGTCGAAGGTCGGTTCCTGCTGAAACAGACCAACGCCACCTTTGACGAGCCATTGGTCGTTGAGGGTTTGCCGAAGCACCAAGCGCGGTGACGCCGCAAACTCGTCCGTGCGTCCGAAGTAGTCGCACCGAAAACCCGGAACGGCCAGCATTCCGTGCCAGGGTTGCCACTCGAGTTCGGCAAAACCAGCGACCGAGTGAAACACGTCGTCTCTCGAAGAGGCAATGGGGTCGGTCAACGTAGGATCGGCGTCGCCTTGTCCTTCCTCGGGGAGATCGGGGAGCTTGGATCGCGTGTCCCGTTGTTGAAGGACGTAGTCGAGTCCAGCGCGGGCCGCGAGCGAGTCCCGGATGGCATAACGTGCAGTATTCCTGACGTGCGTCTGGTACAGACGGTCGTCGAAGCTCAGAAATTCTCCGACGTTGAACGCATTGTGGTCGCGTCCAAACGACACCTTGAGGTCGTTCTCGAACCGCGAATTGGGAACGAACTTGTACTCGAGGATCCCGCGGTAGAAGTTGGTGCCCAAGCCCACGTCCGTGATCACCGTCTGGGCGTCTGCCGACACCGGGTTGTCGAACAGCACCTCGAATTTGTCGTCCGACAGGAAGAAGAACGCCTTGACCAAGTGCTCGGCAGATGGTCGGTACGTGGCGAGCAGCTGGGCATCGTAGTACCGAGGCGCGACCAGTGAGACGCCAGTATCGGGTAAGACCGCGTTCAGGAACACGTCGATATAGCTACGTCGCCCGGCGATCGCGATCGAGAGTTCGTCGGTTACCGGCGCTTCGAGGTAGATGCTCGAGTCGAAGAAGTTGACGTCGACGTAGCCGCCGAGTTGTTGCCGATCGAGCTCCTTCAAGTCGACGTCGACGACACCGCCAGTTGCCCGCCCGTATTGAACCGAGAAGTTGCCGGGGTAGAAGTTCACCTTTTCGAGCATGCCCACTGGCAGCACACTTCGCAGGTTACCGAAGTGATACAGCAGCGGAACATCGATGTTGCTCACGTAGATGCGTGAGTCTTCCGGCGCGGAGCCGCGGATTACGAAACCTTGGTTGAAAGGCCCACCGGCGTTGGTTTGCGCCACACCTGGGAAGTTTCTCACTACGGCGAGGACGTCCCCAAAGGTGCCGGGAATACGCTCGGCCTGCCGCGCATCGATCGTCACCTGATTGACCTCGCGCTGCACGCGCTTCGTGTCGACGAGCACGTCGTAAGGGTTGTACGAGCTGCGTTCGATCGCGTAGCTCACGTCGGTGCGCGACCCCTCCGACACGCTCTCCGTCGTGCGAAGCGGATAATAGCCTTCTGGATCGGCTAGGATCTTCCAATCCCCGGGCCCTAAGCGCTCGAGTTTGAACCGGCCTTCGGCATCGGTTTCGGTTTCGAAGCCTTCGGCCGTTTCGCCTTCGCCACGGAAGACCGTTACCTTGATGCCGACCAAGGGTAGACGCGTGCCGCGTTCGAGCAGACGCCCCGATAGTTCTCCGGAGGGTAACACTGCCGGTGGCGGTGGCGCCGAGGGCTTGGACGTGGGCGTGGCTTCGTTGGTTTCGGTCGAAGGGGCGGCCGGCACCGCTTCGGTTTTGGGCACGAAGCGAAACCGGAAGGTGATGGTGACGGGTATGGGTTTGCCGCCTTCAAGCGCTGGTTCGAACTCGAGTTGCTTGGCTGCGTCGAGCGCGGCTTGCTCGAAGCCCATTTCTGGAGTGCTCGATGCTTCGAGGACGACGCTGCGCTGGACCTTCCCGCTAATGTCGATGTCGAGCTCGAGCAACACCGAAGCCGCGATGTTTTGTTCTTGGGCTCGCGGGGGGTAATTGGGTTCGACTTGCTTGCGCAGCTTTGGCGAAACGATGACGTCCGGAGCGGGCTCGGCGGGAGCCGAGGTAGATCCATCCGTTCGATCAGTTACGGAAGGCGAGGGAGCCGGCGCCGAATTCGAAGGAGCCGCAGACGGCGGAGTCGTAGACGGTGCGGTTGGCGGCGGCGTCGACGTCTGAGCCGCGGCCAGCGAGCTCACGTTCAGAACGGCTGCAGTGAGGGCTCCGTGACGTAGACCCAATGCGCGTTTCACTGTTCACCTCCGGTCACGTCGAAGACGCGACGGGTCCAGCCCACTCCACCGCGTTCGTCGCGCAGGACCAAGTGCAGCTCCGCGTGGTTGCCCGCGTTCAGCGGGATTTGCCAACCGTTCTGACCGACCGCTTCGAGCTCGTTCGTGCCGTCGACGAAGGTCGTGCGGGCGTCGCCTCCCGTGAAGCCCTCCTCGTCGGTGGCTATCAGTTCACCGAGCGTGATGAACCAACTCATGATCAATGTCTCACGTCTTTCTGTCGGATCTGGTTCTTCCACCGAGGCCGCCGGCAGGAAGGTCTGGGATGCCGCTTGTTCGACTTCGGCCGACACGACGTAACGATGCCCAGCCTGCAATGGCCGGCCCTCTCGGAGTGTCTGACCGTTCGCTTTGTCGCGCAAAGTAACGCCGAAGTCGGAAGCTGGATTGACGTTACGTTGCGCTGCGTCGACGTTACCCATCAGCACCGATAGCTTCCGAATCGCCGTCACCTCACTCTTCGACGTACGCACCGTGAGCTTGACGCTCGGCTCTAGGCCCATGAAACACGCGAGCGCGGCTTGCTCGTCGACTGCACCACCGCTCGTGAACGATTGGCACAAGGCCGCCACGAGCTCGGGGGTCATGGCGTGCGTGAAGTCGACCTCTGCCTCCGTCCCGAGCTCGTAGCGCGGAGCAGTGCCATCCAGGCCGATACTCCTCCAAGCGCGCTGCAGTGCGTCTTCGGAGATGTTGCACTCGAAGTCGCCCGCGCCGTCCGCGCGAGACGGACACCATGACCATTCGTACGTTACGGCGCGATCGTCGGGTTCGTAAACGTTGGCGCGCAGGGTCGTCGTCTCACCGAATGCAACGTCGGCAGGCGAGGCCTGGATCGCCAATACGCGCAGGCGATCCAACCGTTCGTAGCGTTCGCCGTCGGCGCCGAAGCTACCGCAAGCTACCACGGGCGAGGTGGCCACGAGCATCGAGACACAGTGGAAAAGGAGAGGGGTACGCATGTTCAATCTTCGATCCGGAATCGATACGAGTAAGAGAGGGTAAAAGGCACCGCGGTGCCGTCGCGCATCGCGGGTGCGAAGCGCTCGCCGAGTGCGGCGCGCTTTGCTGCTTCATCGAAAGCGGGATAGCCGGAGCTCTTCGCGATCACGACGCTGGTGACTCGGCCATCGGCGGCGATGTCGACTCGCACGCCGACATCACCTTCGATCCCTTGGGCCTTGAGCGATGGGGGAAACTCTGGCCGGTTGGGTTTGAGGCGCTTGGGCTTGTCGAATTGCGTGTCGCGGGTGGGGATGTGGCTGGCGACACGTTGCACTGCTCCTGCTTCTTGCTGGGTCGTGGCCGCGGTAGTTTGGGGCGTTGCGGAGGGTGCGCGTTGGGATATCGTTGCATCGACGGCTGTGGTCTCGGTTTGTCCCATACGACTGGTGCCCGTGGCGAACGACGGACCATTCCCCTCGACCGTCGACTCGAGGCTGAGCCCAACGATTCGCCGGGGGACCGGACTTGGCTCGGGCGCGGGGGATGGCTCCGGAGCGTCCGTCGTCTTCGGGGTTACTTTAGGAGGGACCTCCGGCTTCTTCGGTGGAATCACTGGCTGAAACTCGGGCACGATCGGTGACGGTTCGACGGGCACCGGCTCGGCTACGGGCGGCGGTGGCGGTCGTGTTTCGACGATTGAAACCGTGAGACGCTCTGGCGGATGGAACGAGGCTTGTTCGCCGACCAAGTGTCCAACTAGAGCAAACCCAAGAATTACGACGCCATGTATCACCACAGCCGCGACCACGAGACGGATCCCAGACAGCGCTGAGAGCGCCTTCGAGTCGCGGTGCTCCAGGGGGTCCGGCAGCAACCTCGGCGTGTCGATCGGGTGCACCACTCGCGCATGAATCCGTTCGCGAGCGGCTTGCCTCCTGATGTTCCGACCGGTTGCGAACGCTGCAAACGGCGGTTTTTCGGCGGCGGTGGCCGGAAGGGGGGTCATTGGCGTGGGCATTTCAGAGCTCGCGTTGGATGTTCAGGGCGAAGGTCTTGACTCCGTTGCTCTTCACTACGTCGATGACGTGGACGACGTGTTCGTAGTCGACGTGTTTATCCGCCGAGATTACTGCCTGGAGGTCCTTGTCTTTCCAGGAGGCGCGCGCGACGAACGCGCCGAGCTTGTCGTGTGTGGTCTCTGCGCCGTCGAGGTACAGCTTGCCGTGATCGTCGATCACGACGTTCACCGTGCTGCTCACCGAGTTGCCTGCGCTGGCTGCCGTTGGTAGCTCCACGGTGAAGCTCGCTTTGACGATGGCCGACGACGTCAACATGAAGGTGATGAGCAAGACCAGAACGATGTCCACGAATGGGACGATGTTGATCTCGGCGATGACTTCGTCGTCTTCCCGAAAGATGTTGGCAGCCATGAGTTACTCCGCGTCCTGGGGCAAGCGGCGGAAGTCCACGGACTTGAGCGAGGCGAGCAGCGTCGCCGTCAGCAAGTTCGCGTCGTCGGCAATGTGCTTCACCTTCGCTTTCAGGACGTTGAAGGCGACCACCGCGGGAATGGCGACCAGCAAACCGACCGCGGTCGCTACCAATGCTTCGGCGATCCCCCCCATCACCGCCGAGCTGGCTTCGGCGATGTTGCCGGAGAGGTCCTTGAACGCACGGATGATGCCGAGCACGGTGCCGAACAGTCCCACGAACGGCGCGTTGCTCGCGATGGTCGCCAAAACGTTCAGCCTCAGCTCGTACCGCGCTCGCTCCTTGCGGGCGGCGGCGGACAACAAGTCTTCGACGGCTTCGGGCCCGCGCGCGTAGTCGCGCAGCCCAAACAACACCGTGTTGGTTTCGAGGCTGTCGAAACCCGCCAAGTAGTCGGCGGCGCCTTGCAGATCACCTGCGGCAAGTAGCTCGGCGAGCTTGGCGCGGACGGCGCGCGCGTCGATGGCGTGTTTGCGATAGAACACGAAACGCTCGGCCATGATCGCGACCGAGATGAAGGACAGGGCGATGAGCACCCACAAAACCCATTCCGCTTGGAAGATGGGCAAACTGAGTAGGACACTGACTAGGTTCGACGATTCTTGTGCCATAGGCTTCCTCGACGAGAAACCTAAGCCGTGCCGTCACCAGAGTCTGTGGTTGTTTCGCAACGTTACATTGTGTTACAAATCAGCGCTGGACAGAGCCGAGGCAGCGAAGGAGGATGCCGTCAGTCATGGATCCTCATGGGGCACGCATACTGCTGGTCGAAGATGACGAAGAGCTGGCCAGCTTAATCAGCGACTACTTGGCGGACAATGGCTTGTTGGTGAGTGTGATCGCCGATGGCGCAGAGGTGGAGAAGGGGCTTGCCGTACATCGCCCGGATTTGATCATCTTGGACCAGATGTTGCCGAACACGGACGGCTTGCAGATCTGTCGGGAGATTCGCTCGACGTTCTCTGGACCAATCGTGTTTCTCACGGCGCGTTCGGGGTGGGTCGACGAAGTCGTCGGACTCGAGATCGGTGCGGACGACTATTTGGGAAAACCCATCGAACCGCGACTACTCCTGGCGCGAGTGCGCAGTCTGTTGCGGCGGCGCACCGAAGGGCCGCGAGCCACCACGGAGACGAGCTCCAATGGAGTGGCCGAGGCAACCGGCAAACCCCTCGTGCTCGACGTGCGCAACCGGCGAGCGGTCCTCGGCGGCCGCGCATTGGATCTGACCGACGCCGAGTTCGACATGCTGGCATACTTGCACGGTCACGCCGGTGAACCCCTGACTCGGGCGCGACTCGCGCTCGACGTTTGTGGGCAGCAGTACGACGCGCTCGACCGCACGATTGACGTCCGGATCGCTCGCTTGCGGTCGAAGTTGGGTGACGATCCGAAGAGTCCGCGGTGGATCCGTTCGATACGTGGTGTAGGTTATCTGTTCCTGTTGCCGGAGGCAGAGTAACGCGTGCTGCAGTTCTTTCTGCGCGCATCGATGGTGGTCGCGGTGGCGATCATGGCGACGCTGATGGTGTTGCGCCTGTTCGTGGAGAGCCCCCCGGACGAGGCGAGTTTACGGCTCCTCGCCGGACACGCCCGGCTGCACGCGAAAGCGATCGCGCAAACGCCGCCCGCCGAACGCCGAGCTGCGGTGCGACAGCTCTCGGACGTGCTCGGATATGCGGTGCGCACGGAGCAGAACACCGGCGAAGCAGAGGTGCGCAGCGAGTGGCGTGCGGGCGAGCTGTTCGTCATAGCGCCGGTCCCGGACACACCCGGTCGGCTCGTTTTCGGCCCGCTCCCTTACCGTCGAGTTAGCGAAGTGCCGCTCACGGCGGTGTTCGCGCTCGGCGTCGCGCTTCTCGTCGCGGGGATCGGCATAAGACCCATCGTGTCGCGCATTCGTTCGCTCGAGACGGCATCGGAACGGATGTGCAAAGGCGACTTCACGGTGAGAGTCGACAACGAACCCGGCGAGCTGCTCTCGGGCATCGGCCGCTCGCTCAATCACCTCGCGGATCGGATTGGTCAGCTGCTGACGGATGAACGTGACTTGCTGCGCACGGTGGCTCACGAAGTGCGAGCACCCATTTCACGCATGCGTTTCCGCGTGGAGCGGATCAATGACCGTTTCAAGGACGACCTCGGCAAAGACGCGCGCGGCTTGGTTACAGACTTGCAGCAGGTCGACAATCTATTCGAAGAGCTGCTCACGTACGTCGCGTTCGACGAATTCGACGCCGAACGTCCGGCGTTGCAGACGGGGCCCATACCGGTGAGCGCCACCGTCCGGCGCGTCGTCGACGAAGTGACGTCGACGGACAAGTCGGTGAACGTCGAGGTGCATGGTTCGGAGACGGCCGTCGTCGTCGCGAACTCGAAGTTGTTCGAACGCGCCGTCACGAACCTGTTGCTGAACGCGGTGGCTTACGGCGGCCCGACGATCCGCGTGTTCGTGCGGGACTTCGCACAAGAGTGCGTCATCGACGTTCAAGACTCGGGCCCAGGCATCCCCGAGCTCGATCGCCCGAAGGTAATCAAACCCTTCGTGCGGCTGTCGAGCAAGAAGACCCGTGGCACTGGCCTCGGTCTGGCGATCGTCACGCGCATCATGAACCTGCATCAAGGTAGACTCCACATCGTGGACGCTCCTACCGGCGGGGCTTCGATCCAACTCGTCTGGAAGAACATCAACTACAAGCCGCAAGCCCACCCTTCGCCGTTCACGCGGTGGGTGCGCGCCGTCACGGGATGAGTTTCGGCGCGGGCTGACCGAGGTCCCCCCGCTGAGGTATCCCAGGTCGAGCAGTCTAGCTACTTGCTCGTTCGGCGCATACGCGTCGCGGGGAGTCGCTCGCGCGCCGTGAGCACGCGCTGCAAGTTGTCTTCTATCCAACTGACCAAGCTTCGGACGTGGAGCGCCGCCTCGCGGCCCAACGGCGTGAGACTGTACTCCACGCGCGGCGGGATTTCGGCGAACACTTCGCGGTGCACGAAGCCGTCCGTCTCCAGCAATTGCAGGGTCTGCGCGAGCATCTTCTCACTGACGCCGGCCACCTTCCTCCGGAGTTCGCTAAAACGGTGGGTGCCGTCGAGCAGCGCCGCCAAGACCAGTACTCCCCAGCGACTCGTCACGTGTTCCAGGACGCCGCGAGAGGGACAAGCTGGAGCGTAAAGGTCGCCGCGACTTTTCGAGGCGCTCTTGGATTTGCGGACGGCGACTTCGGGCTTGTTCATTTGCGCTTGATTCTCGAGGGGTTACGCCGCTGGCTGCAGAGCCAGCCGGGTCCGGGGTATGTAGCTTACCAGAAGGTAGGTACTTACGCCGGGAAAGTAAAGACCCTAACCTCGTGCTGAACCGTCAGCGGCGCGACCCCGAGGCGACAGATCATCGAAACGCGGCCTCGCGCCATCAACTCAGCCAACAAAGGAGCTCGTATGATTGCCGTAACCGGAGCAAGTGGTCACTTGGGACGTCTCGTAATCGAACAACTGTCGAACAAGGTGCCCCCAACCGAGATTGTCGCCGTGGTGAGGGACCGCGCCAAGGCCGCTGACCTAGCAGCACGTGGCATTGGGGTTCGGGTCGGAAACTACGATCAGCCGGAGACGCTCGCGGCGGCCTTCTCGGGAGTGGATGAGCTGTTGTTCATTTCAGGTAGTGAAGTCGGCAAGCGCATCGCACAGCATCGCGCCGTGATAGCCGCGGCTAAGCAAGCGTCCGTCAACCTGATTGTCTACACGAGCTTGCTGCGAGCCGACCGCGCGCGCATGTCCCTTGCGGCAGAACACGTGGCCACGGAGCGGGCGCTCGCGGAGTCCGGTGTGCCGTTCGTGCTGCTACGCAACGGGTGGTATACCGAGAATTATACCGAGAACTTGGGTGCCGCATTGGGACACGGCGTTCTGTTGGGTGCGGCGAAGAGTGGTCGAATCGCGGCCGCATCACGCGCCGACTACGCGGCGGCCGCCGCGGCGGTGTTGACCGGAGAAGGGCACGTAGGCAAGGTTTACGAATTGGCCGGGGACCAGGCGTTCACGTTGGCCGACTTGGCCGCTGAAGTAGCCCATCAATCGGGCAAGCCCGTCGTCTACAACGACCTGCCAGGGGTGGATTATGCCAACGCGCTCAAGGGGTTCGGCGTGCCAGCCCCCGTGGCGGAGATGCTGGCTAGCGCCGACGAGGGCATTGCGCGGGGTGAACTCGACGTCGCAGACGGTGATCTGCGGCGTCTGATCGGGCGTCCCACGACTCCGCTCGCCGTAAGTGTCGCTGCGGCGCTTCAACGCTGAGGGCAGGCGACGGGTCGCACTCGGACGAGGTGTTGGCCGCCGTAGCGACTGGCCAGAGGTTCGCGAATTTCAGCGCCGACGGTGACGAAATCCGGAATGTAGGTTCGCGGCTATTGCGTCGTGAACCTACGTGCATCACACGTAGCTGGATGAGCGGCACCGCTTTCGCGCCAGAAAACCCACTAGAGATCGCCTTGCTCGCCGCCTCTGCCGACCCGGCCGCCAGAGCCAGTTTCTACCGTGTGTTGATGACCGAGAAGCTATACGTCATCGATCGGCGTCCGGCAAATACCGCCTCCGGGGCACGCCTGCTCGAGGCCGGAACCGAACTGAGGTTGGATAACATCGATATCGACGGCGTGCCTCACGTCCCCATGTTCTCCTCGGTGACGAGGATCCAGCAAGTGGTGTCCGAGCCGGTGACTTACCTGGCAGCGGACGCTCGCGCCTTGCTGAGTCTGGTGCGCGGAAGCCATGTGATGCTCAACCCGGGAGCGGCTTTTGGTAAGCAGTTGGTGCCGGACGAGATCGACGCCATCTTGGATGGCTCCATCCTCTCGGGCGTTACGAGTCACCGAGTGGAGACAGAAACGCCAATTCTCATCGGTCAACCCGCAGTTTATCCGACGCACATCGTTGGCGCGCTCGCGGCTTTGTTCAAGACCGATTGCGCCGTGCGAGCCGCTTACCTCGCCCACTACCACAATCCCCAGCGCGATTCGCGCCCCCACACACTCATCGCCATCGACGCTGAGGGCGGTGATCTGCGGCAGCCATTGTTGGAGCGCATTCACACTGTATTGGAAGACGTCGCCGGGCTCGATGAGATCGTCGACGTAGTCCGCCTCGACGAAGACGACGACCTCGGGCGGTACTTCGTCGAACGCACCCAGCCGTTCTACGCGAGGCAACTCCACTGAAAGCACGAGCGCGGTGACGCGCGTTGCGCGTCAGTCGTCTCGACCGACGCCGCAGGCTCTACGCATTCGCTGTAGATACGGAGAATTGGGGAACTTGGCTTCCTGCGCCGACAACGCACGCCGGCCCAAAGCGGCGCTGCCATCCTGGCAGGCCAGGATCGCGCGCAGTGCACTGGCGTGGAGGGCGAGTTGCGGCGAAAACTCGCGCTTCAGCGCAGCACGTGCGTCCAAGGAGTTACCGCTCTTGAGCGCCCTGTCGGCGCGTTTGAGGGCGGTCAGCTGCTCGGCAAAGGTGTCCACGGGCGTGGCAACTGCCGCTGAGGGCGTCGTGGACGCGGTGGTAGGCGCGGCCGGGGGCGGCGTTGGCGTAGCAACCTCGTGCGTGTCGTCGAACGTCGATGGCGGTGGCAAACTGGGCAACGACGGCTTCTTGCGTTTGAGGGGCGCGAATTCACGTTTGGTTTCGGTGTCCACAGCCAAGTTCGAGGCCGTCGCTGCCGGCAGCGACGCCCAAGACGGTCCAGCAGCGGTCGCGGCGAGTGGGGTCACCACAGGAGGGATGGAGGTTACCGCGACGTGAGAGGCCGTTTCCGCGCTGGGTGCCGTCGAACCAGACGGATGCCCCAGCATTAGCGCTGCGACGGCAAGCAAGCCACCCAACGGCACAGCGCCGGACGCGAAACTCTTGTAGCGCGCTAGGCTCGCACCGCGGCCACCGTCGGGCTCGCGCCGCAAACCCTCCTCGTCGACGCGTTGCCGAAAAGCTGCCGCCAAACTCGTCCAGTGGTCTGGCCCGAGTTGTTGCTCGTTGTTGCGGATCTCCTCCAGGAGGAGGTCGAGTTGGCGCTCTTCCTCCGGCGACGAGCAGTTGGCGTTCGTGGATTCGGAACCACGAGTCGCGAATCGTCCACGCAGCTTGTCGCCGAGCCCTCGAAATTTTGCCCACCCAGTCATCGCGCTCTCCAGCCGTTGTCGCGTTGCAACTGGGTGAAGATCTTCGCAACTTTGGCCCGCGTTGCGATCAAGTCGCGTGAGGCCTTGTCGTAGTTCACGCCGCACAATGCGGCAGTGTCCGTTACTGACTGGTCCGTCGACAGAAACCCAACGAATAGACGTTGTTCGTATTCGCTCAACCGCGCGATGGTGAGGGTGAGTTGTGCCTCGGCTTCGCCGTGCATCGCGCGTTCTTCGGGCGTGATGCGCGTGCGCGAAGGTAAAGCATCGCAATCCTGATTGGGGTCGGTGGGTGGCTTGTAGCGTTTGGCGGAGTTGCGAGCCACGTTGTAGGCGATGCCGATGATCCATGCTCGAGTGGTCGACTCGCCACGAAAGTCGAAGCGCTTCTCCCAGACTCGCTGAAAGACCTCGTGAAGGAAGTCGTCCGCATCGTTGGGCGACAATCTCCCGCGGTAGATCCCGATGCGCCGCACCGAGGGCCCGAGCTCTGCGTAGGCGCGATTGAAGTCAATCGCCACCCGGGGCGCCAGCTGTTGCGTCGCCATTCCCGCCGCTGCCCACGTGTCGCTCTGGTTGAAGAACGAATCCACGCTACCGACGAGGTCGGAAAGGGTCAATCTGTCTAGTCTCACTAGTTCCATGATCGTGCTCTCAAAGCCAACCGCCGTAGGGAGCGGATGAATCGCCGCGTGTCGCGGCGCGTAGACTCTCCGTATTGACCGGTGTACTGCTCCCACCAAAGTCCCAAGAAAATCCGACACGCAACGACGCTTCCAAACCAGCGTGGGAGTACACCGAACCACCCACTTCCTCGTTCCACGTGTCGTTGCTGTACATCACCCCCATCAAACTGGGCGAAACCTCCAAGCGCAGCGAGGATGCCATCTCGAATCGCCACAGAAACCCACCGCCGAGAGTCCAAACATGACTAGCGTCCGCAGTGTGCCGGCCGGTCGAGGGCAGCCCGTGCACACGTCGCCACAGTCCGTCGGCACACAGGTGCAACGAAGAGTACAGCGAGCGACACAGTTCGATGCCCGCGCCGAAGCCGGAGAACGTGAGCGTATCGAATTGCGTCCCTTGCACTTGGCTGTTCACCTCGGTCGGAGGGAACCACGAAAGCATCGGAGTAACTTGCCAAACCTCGGTCGCAGCCGTGCCCCGCAGCGATACCGATGAGATCGGCTGACGATTCCTCAAGTTCACCAAGGGTGTGGCAGACACGCCAACCGACACGCCGGAACTCGAGCACTGCGGCGGCGGTAAGTCACTGGCTTCGATGGCATACACGGCGAGTTCGAGGAGCTCTCGACATTCGGACCGCTCGACAGCGGTAGATTCCAGCCCGGCTAGCTGCATCTCGTAGCCGTTCGCCGAGTCCGCAATGGTAACACCGCGGACGCAGTCTGCGCAGCCGCGCACGCTCCCGGACTCGACGCGGTAGGCTGGACCGAGCCGCCGTTCGAGCGTGCTCGGGTCGGGACAGGCCGGCGGAGCCGTGTATGCAACGGCATAACGGCACGACGAGCTCTCGGTGGTGGCTCGAGCGTCGCGCTCGGACGCGGCCTTTGCCTCGCCAGCCGAAGCGGCGATGCAGACTACCGTTGCGACCACGGGCCTCAATGGAGCCTCACGGGTTCTCGAGCAGGCGCCTCGACACAGCCGTCGGGCGAGCCCGAAATCACCTCGCAGTATTGGTCGTGGACGTAAGTCAACAGCTCTCCAAACTCACCCGAGCACGCTTCGACCAGCTCATCGGTCCTTGCGTCCGCCGCGACCTTGGCTGCGTCGAGATCCGCCAATGGCGGCGGGCGAGTCGAGTATCCCGACTTTTCAGCCAAGCATGTCACGTACTTTGCGACCTTCTTCTCCAAGTCATCGAAGGTGAAATAGGGGACGTAGGCGGGGAGGCCGGGAACCCCGCGGAGGGACACGCCATCGAGGTTGAACAGCTCGTCGGCGCTTTTGGCTTGTGTCTCACCGTTTGTCGATGTGACCGGAGATAGAGCGTGTTTTTGGTACGAGAAGGTGGATTGGACGTCTGCGGACGTGATGGTCTTGAACCAGCCCAACATCGGGTCTCCGCGCTCGAGACTCGGGGCTCCTGCCCGCCCAACCGCTACCGCGACGTCACTCGTGTAAACGTAAACCTCCTGAGTACCGGGAAAGCGGGTGGTTCTGAGCTGCGGATACGCCGGTGCTGCCCAGTCACCGTTTACCGTAAAGACGCCGCCACCCCTGGCCACTACCTCCAGAGCCAGCTCGCTCTTCGGTGGCACCTGGATGTAGAGGCCAATGCTGGCGACGAACTCCAGTGCCTCGCGAAACAGGCGCAAGTTGACGACCGGGGTGCTGCTTGGGGCAGTGCCGGACAAACGCGACCAAAATTCGACATAGCCGTCGTACCCGAAAGGGTCTCGCTGCGCCAACGCAACCATCACGTTCTCGATCACGAACCGGCTCAACGTGCCCGCCTCGGAGTCCAATACCAGCGGGCGCGCGTACGCGGGATCGAGGTTCGCTAGCTTGTCGAGCAGCAGTCGAAATTGCTCTAGATCAATCGAGGAAAGGTCCCACCCCGCCGCCTCGACTTGAGCCGCCACCTCTTGGTTGGAGTAGAGTTGATTGAGGCTGTGTAAACCTACGACGATGCCAAAGACCTCACGACTACCTGGGCACGTCACCAGGTGATCCAATTCCGCGGGTAGTCGTTCCGTGAGGAATCGTTCCACGGGAGCATCGAGCGTCCCCAGATTGGCGATACCGGGCGGACCACCTCCGTCGCAGCCTGCCAGCTTCCGCACGTTGGCGCCGCCGTTGATGATGCCGCCATCGAACGCCTTCTCTAGGACCCCGTCACTCTGTTTGCTCCTTGCGCGGCGGAGTGCATCCATCGTCTGCTGCCCACCGCCCTTTGACTCGAAACGAGCCGTAGCCCCGTGGTTGCAGTCGGCGTACCCGTTGGTCAACGTCTGCGCCGCGCACTCCTCTCCCTGAGTGCCTGGCCCGCACTGTCCTGTGTCATCCGTCTGCCACCAGGTGGCAATCTTCAACTCGTGCTCAGACCTCCAGGCGTAGCCGCAGTCAGACTCGAGCTCCCCGCCTGCGCTACAGCCCGCTCCGCCCACCAACGCCAAGCTCCAAGTGAGCGCGAGAACGGCGAGCCACCCCGCCGACCCGCCAACGCGGCGTGCGAAAGACCCTGCGCCCTCGAGCGCTGGTGGGGGCTCCGTGCCCGACTCTACGCAGACAACACCCATGTCGTGACCTCCGGCAAGTTACCAGTTTCCCGGCCGCGAATGGTTCGCGACGAAATCCGCTGCCACGCGCAACTTCGGCAGGGATGTACGGGGCCAATCAACTATTCCCGCCAAAGCAGAGCGACCGCGTGCGCCGAGTCGCAGTCCCCTGATCACCCCCCGCGGAGCAACCACGACCACATCGCGCCGAGTACTCCGAGCGTTCCCAGGAGCATCCACGTAGTGCTTGGAACGACATAGGGCAAGATTAACAGCAGCACCCCTGCCAAGAGTTGGGGCGGACGCTGCAGCTTTCGTCCGTAGCTGAGCAGGACGAAACCTACGCCCGACACCAAGAACCCTACGACGAACATGCCCATGTCGACAGTTGGCACTCAATGTTCGGCCAAGTCTACCAATTCCCGTGTGGACGTCCGTCGAGGCCTCGTGGGAGTGCCTTGCATCATGGGTCGACCCTCGTCTAACGCCTGGTAGGCAGACGCTGGATGGAAGGTGCCCGTGCCGTGGCAGGAGCGCCGGCAGCGTCGCAGATGTCCACGCATGCACAGGGTGCGACGAGCGATTGCGCCAGTCAGTGGATCAGGTCTCGACTTTTGCGTCAGTCCGCTCTGGTTGAAGCGGAGTGCTTTAGCTACAATCATAGGCAGCCGCGTGTTCCGACTGCGGTCAATTTCACCGGGTCGATCACTGAGCGCGCGCGGCTCACCGCGGTGAAGGTGCGGCGCGACCGAGACGCGTCGAAAGCTGCTAAAAGTTGTGCCGTTTGGTGCCGCGATCGTGTATCGTAGCTCACCAATCAGCCAATGACGCGAGCCGTCCTTACTACTTCAGAAGTATGCTCGAAGGATGAGTTCGCGGCGCTGCGCGAAGAGTGGACAGACCTGCTGAAGCGCACGCGCAACCCCGCGATCTTCCATACTTGGGAGTGGATGTACCACTGGTGGTGCGCGTTCGGGGACGGCCTCACCCTGCAGATCTTGTGTGTCCGGGACGGCAAAGGAGTACTGCGCGGCCTGTTTCCGCTCTACGAGCGTGACCCCGAGCCAGGCGTCCTAGGGACGGGTCGACAACTCGCGTACCTCGGTACGGGAGAGCCCGAAGCGGAAGAAGTAGCGACCGAATACGCCGACGTTCTCGCCGACAAAGGCGCGGAAGTCGAGGTCGTCCATGCGTTGTGGCGCTACGTCGGCAACACGCCGTGGGACCAGCTGCGTTTACCTCGGGTGCTCGGCACTTCGTGCATCGCGCGCTACCTCATCCCACTGATTTCGGACACTACAGGTAACAACGTAACGGTCAACCCTTCCGGCGCTTGTTACTTCGTGCCGTTGCCTTCCAATTGGGACGAGTACCTCGAGAGTTTGGGCAAGAAGCGCCGGAAACGAGTGCAGAACTACCGACGGCGCCTGACTCGCGAAGGCAACTTCAACTACCGAACGGTGGCGGAGCCGCGCGATGTAGACGCGGCGTTGGACACCCTGGCGCGGCTGCATGGGGTGCGTTGGGCCAGTCGCGGCAAAGCGGGCGCGTTTACCGGGTCCAGGTTCCGAGCGTTCCATCGCAGCGTGGCCAAAGAATTTCTTGCACTCGGCTGGCTCGACTTGCGCGTGTGGCAGTTCGGAGGCAAAGACGTAGCGGCCTTTTATGGATTCCGCTGGGAGAACACGCTGTCCTATTATCAAAGCGGGTTCGACGCCACCGCCACCGGCAACGTATCGCTCGGGATGATGTCGGTGATGGACACCATGGAGTGGGCGATCCACGAAGGCTTTCAGTGTTTCGATTTCATGGGTGCGCGTGAGCATTCGTACAAGGAAGACTACGAATGCCAAACAGTCCCCATGATCGACGTCACCATCTACAACCTCACCTTTCGGGGCATTTTCCACTACGTCAATCGCGCCGTGAGGGACATGGCCAAAGGCGCGATTGCGCGCGTGACGCGGACACCCGTAGTCGCCGCCTTGCCCTGGGACATCGAGGAGATTGCCGCCGCGTTTTCTTCACCCGAGGCCGAGATGCTCTACCAGTTGCCTCTGTGACGGCAGTTCGGGCGATTGTGCAGCAGCGCGCGCTCGTCCCAAGATAAAGTGACGAGCGTGACGCCGCTCAACTCACCTCATGAGGTGGCCGCGCCGTGCATCGTCGGCCGGTCCAGCTCGCACTTTACCCGGGTCGTGCGACTGTTCGCGCAGGAGCTCGGGGTGACCTGTGATTTCCGCGTCGTCCCCGACTTGTACGCGACCGACGCGGAACGTTATGGCGGGAACCCAGGGCTCAAGTTGCCGAACCTCGTGACGGCTGATGGCGTCGTCTTTGGAGCCCTGAACAGCTGTCGACGTTTGGCTCGGCTCGCGAAGACGACGCCCCGCATCGTTTGGCCGGAGCAACTCAGTTCTCTGGTCGCGGCCAATGCCCAGGAACTCACCTTGCAGGCCATGGCCACCGAGGTGACTTGGGTGCTGCTGCAGAACGACGTCGAGTCCGCCTATGCTCGCAAGTTGACCAAGGCCCTGTTGGGCATGTTGGAGTGGCTCGACGAGCACGTCGTCCAAGCTCGCTCGGAGCTCCCTGAGTGTGAGCTCAGTTACTTCGAAGCCGCGCTCTTCTGTTTGATCGAGCACCTCGAATTCCGGAACGTAACGCCGCTGTCTCCGTATCCTCGGCTTCGAGAGTTCGCGGGCCAATGGGGGCAACGTCAATCGGCGCGCGCCACGTCATTCCGATTCGACTGACGTGTCCCTTGGGACGTGATTGTTTCTGGCTTTGCCGCGGTCGCGGCGCGCGCTACTCGACGGCTGCAGCGTCCAGTTCGATGCGCACGACGCTCTCGACTCCAACGTCGTTCATCAGCGCTCGCGCAAAACCGACCCCCTCATCGGACATTACTTTGATCGGGAGATACACGAGCCGCAGTTTGGCTAGGGGATCCTGGACATCCGGCGCGCCGGTGCGCGATTCGCTTCGTTCATCTTGCGGCCGCAAGGCTGCATCGGCGATCTGCCAACGTTTACCGTCATGGTACTCGACCCAGGAGTGCCCCACCGCCATCAGGCGCGGGGCGCCCCGTTCGCGGGCCACGGCCAGCAGCACGACTCCGAGCAGGACTCGCGCCGGGATTTTGCGTTCGCGTAGCAGGGCCGCCGTCAACACGGCGTGTTCCGTGCAATCGCCGGCTTTGGACTCCGCGACGCGGGACGCGATGTCGAAGGCGCGCTGATACGATTTTTGCTCGATGTATTCACTCACGAACCGCGCCACATCATCCGGTGAAGGCTTCGGATTCTCGGCGTCGAGAGCGCGGCTGGGCGCTGCCATCCCCGGCTCGTCGAAATCGACGACGAACGAAGATTGCTTGAACGCCTGGATCGGCCGGTCCCGGCTGTCGAGGTGAGACAAATCACTCATCTGGAACACGCCGTTCACTAGCGGCAAACCAGTCCGACGGGTGAGCTCGCCCAGGTTGTCGTAGCCACGCATCACGTGCATGCGAACGCGTAGGTTTCGCGCAAATACGAGGTTGTCGCTTGCGTTCAGGGCCAGCTGGGAGACCTCGGGCGACGCCTCCAGGGGCAATGCCGCGAAGAATACGTCTTCCGCTTTCGCCTCCTCCGGCTCCGCCTCGTCTACGTCGGCTGTCTCCTCCTTACTCCCTGTATCCGGCGCCGCAGGTTCCCTCGGCTCGATCGCCTTGCCTGCGGGCGTAGTTTCCGCCGGCTTTGCCGTGACGGGGGTGCATGCCGCGACGACCCCCAACGAAGCCCACGCCAGCAGCCATCGTCGAACCTCAGAGGTCGCCAACTTCCTCCAACAGCTTCGACTCGACGTTGCGCGAACCGACCGGCATCTGCACTTCGTCGACTACGCCTTTCGGGTTAGCGTGCATGGTGACTGCGCGTTGTCCGATGCTGGCTACGACGAGCAGCGAACCGTCGCCCGGGGTCACGTCGTAAGTGACCTTGGAAGCCTGGGCAGGATCGATACCCGGCGTGTATTCCCACTGATCGAACGACGTCTTCTGGGGCTTCTTGGCCATGCCTTTGATGCGTTTTTCGAACGCGTACGCCGTGACGACCGGTTTCTTCGACTTGAAGCTGCCGCGCACCTCTTTGTTCTGGATGGTGCCTACGTAGTTGTAGCTCTGCTTGGAACGCTCGACGTCCAGAGACAGCGCCGTCTCCCCGTTCTCGAACGTGATGTACTTGCCGTCGATGAGGTTGCCGCTCGCGTCGGAAGTCACGATGCTGACCCGATCCTCGAGAGCCAACTGGCCCGGCGCGGTGGGGATGAAACTGGCCGACAACGACACGCGCCTGACCTTTCCTCCGTCGAGGGCGTACGTCGAGTGTTGAGAGAAACCGACCGGTGTTTCGTCCAGCGTCACCGACCACAACTCACCACGCACGACGGCGTTCTGGTTGGACTGGTACTTGAAGCTACTCGCAAACTCCGTCGTCACGCGCATGAACGACTGGGCGAAACCAGCGGCGTCGTGGACGCACAACACGGGGAACTCTCCGCGTGGCATCACCATCAGCTTGTAATCACCGGCCATCAAGACTCCGTCTTGCTTGACCTGGTAGATACCGCGCACACCGATCATGGGAACGAGCCCATCACGCGCGAGTGCGTAGGGCGTCACGGCCTGGAACTCGACGTTCTTCCCGGCGGCCTGGAGCATCGCGTGGATCGCGCCGGCTGAGTCGATGGCTTCTTGATAGACGAAGCAATGCAGCTCCGAGTCCCAGCCGACGTCAGCCACGACCTCGAGGAACTGGTCGTGCTGGATCACTTGCGGAGGCGTCTTGGCCTCGATGTAAGCAGCCCAGTTTCCCTTGCCGTCAACGGGCTGCTTCGCGACTGGTTCCGACTCACGCTCGAACTGCGCCTTGACGTCGACCTTCTCGCCCGCTTCGTCCTGCGCCTCGGTTTCAGGGGTCTGGGCGGCGCCAGACTGAGCCGACGAACCGCAAGCGGACAACATCACGCCAAGTGCGAGCGCGCCCAGCTGCGCAAGTCTCACGCGTGGGGAGTGATGGGGCAGTGCGGTATCGGTGGAGTACGTCCTCGGGCGCATGGTCGCTAGCTTATCACAGCCCGCGCGTCGACACGTCTCGCAACTGCAGGATAGCCAGAAGACCCGCTCACTCGCGATTACATGGGACCACGTACTTCACGTGCGGTGAGTCGTTCCACCGGCCGTACGCCCACTGCGTTGAGTCGCGTGAAACGGCCACTTCGGCGCGCTCCGGCCTCAGCCGACGCCTGGCCGTTCCAGTTGCGTGGAATGCGCCTTCGGTGGGATGGTTTCGTGTGTTCGAGGGGCTAAAGAATTTCAGAGACGTGGGTGGGCTGCCCACGACGGACGGCAAACGAGTGCGGTGGGGACACTTGTTTTCGCAGCGCAGCATTGGACCGGGCCACCGCGCGAGACATACAGCTCTTGGCTCGGCTGGGAGTCCGTTCGACGTGCGACTTGCGGAGACCAGAAGAGGCCAGCCCGCGGGCCGTCGCGCTTTTCGAACGCTGCGGCCTAAGCATGCTCGGACGGCGTGTGGAGTTTCACCTTCTACCATCGACGCGCTCCGAAGCCGGCTACTCGAGCCGCTGTAGAGAAGAACGGCTCTGCCTTGGAGCTGGTCGCGGAGCTCGACGCGCGGGATCCGCGACCAGTGCAAAAGGTGAGCGCTCGAGAAGTGGGCGACAGCTCGGGAGAACGATCGCCTCACCGCTCCTGGGCTCGCGTTTGGGGTTCCGGGTGGCCTCGCGCCTTTCGGGGCCCACCGGGACGTCTACGTTACGCGACGCTCAGAAGTCCTCTTCGTAGTAGTCGCCGTACGTGACGTCGACGCATTTCCCACCACCGCCCGGGCTCGTGTGCGGACAATGCATCTCTGGATCGACCGGCGTAAGCAACGAATGCAGCTGTCGGCATACGACGCTGTTGCTGTGACCGCGATCCCAAGTGCCGAAGGGGATCGACTGCATGAAGGCGACGCAGTTCTGGAAGGGCACGTCCGACAACTGGAACTCGGGCGCGAAGTCGTCGGCGCTGTCGAAAGAACTGGTGCAGGTGCCAGAATACACGACCGCTCCCGTGATCGGTGAGATGTGCGCCACCGTCAAGGCCGTGCAGATTTGGGCGATCGCCTCGGCGTGAACCTCGGGAATGTTCGGTAAATCCGAAGCCATGCCCAGGTTCAAGATGTTGAGGTCCAAAGAGATGACGCGGTTGAAGCGATTGAACTGAAAGAAGCCCACCTGGGTCAGCGTCTGCGAGTTCGCCGAGACGGGTACGTTGGGGTCACACCCTTCGTACGGCGCGCGGCAGAAGAAGATGTCCACCTCGACGGCGACCTTGTCGTCGCCAGCGAACAGGGACTTGAACTTGACGTCTTGAATGATCGAGCCGGGCGTCACGGCCAGCGCGTAGAAATACTCGAGCACCGCGGCGAACTCCGGAAAGTCGCCCAGTGGGTTTACGCGACCTCGGACGACGCTCTCTTCGAAGATGTCGGTCATCGTCGTCTCACCCTTGAGGATGGAGACTGGCGTCGGGTAGATGAGGTTCTCGTAGATCTGACGTACGCGCTTCTCGCGAAGCGCGAGCACGCGGCGGTTCTTGGTTGGCCAAGGTTTACTGAGTGCGCTGGGGGCCGCACTGCCATGGTCGTGGTGGCCATCGTGTTCCGACTCGGCCATGTCTTCGTCGACCGGTGTATCCTCGTCGGCGGCTTCCTCGGCGTGTCCGCCGCCGTGTCCGGCGTGGCCCTTGCCATGCCCACCGCTGGCAGGCTTCTGCTTCAGTTCCGAGAGGGTAGTTTCGAACTCTGGCGTGTCCTCCGCGGAAGTCAGCGACGACTGACTGCACGCAAAGGCAAACGCAAGACCAGCGATACTCAGGAGTGATTTGACTTGCATGCTCGAACTGTAAAAGCACTGTGGCGATCCTGACTAGTGCCGAAGTTTGGCCGAGGCGCACGTTGTGTTGGTCTCATTGGGTTGGGCCCAGCGTTGTTCTGACAGAGTAAGTCTCCCTCCCACCTGGTCCCCACGCGGCCGCGCGCCGTTGGTGAATTCATCTCACCAGCGTCAAATGTCGTGTTTCACAGCGCACTCTCGCGCGGGATGCGCCGCTTTCGGGCGCTGGCACGAAATTGCCGGCGTTGCGAACGCGGCGGCGAGGCATTTTCGAGCTCTCGATCCTCTGTTACGCTTTCGCGCCATGCCCACGGCACGTTGCGCGCTGTTCTCGACCTCTCTCGGCACTTGTGCGACGGTCTGGAGCAGCACCGGCATCACTGGCCTCGCGCTACCCGAACGAAGCACCGGCGCGTTGCTGGGCCGCCTGACGGCGCAGTTCGGTGATCCGGAACGAGCCGAGCCCGAGCCGTGGGTGCAAAAGGTGATCGACGACATCGCGGCGTTGCTGCGCGGCGAATGCACCGACTTGACCGCGGTGCCGCTCGACATGAGCGCCGTCCCGCCGTTTCACCAGCGAGTTTATCACGCGGCGCGAGAGGTGCCGTTCGGGCGTACGGTCACGTATGGGCAGCTCGCGACGCGCCTCGATTCACCCGGCGCGGCTCGCGCCGTCGGTCAAGCACTCGGACGCAACCCCTTCGCCATCATCGTGCCGTGTCATCGCGTGTTAGCGGCCAGCGGCAAGTTGGGTGGCTTCACCGCGCACGGCGGCACCACGACCAAACAACGCCTGCTCTCGATCGAACGCGGTTCCGACGCACTGTCGGGTAATCTGAGGTTGAGCGGTGACTGGTGAACGGAAAACTTGCTCAGCCCGCTTGCGGGATCCCCACACACTGATTGCCTAGCGGCTTACGATGGTCGAACTCGACGTCGCAGGCGAGCGGCGAGAGCAACGTCTTGGCGAAGTCAATCGCGAGCGGAGCCAGCTCGAGCCAATCACGCGGGCCATCGATACGGGCGCGGATCACGCCCCGCGCGTCGATGAACCACGTCTCCGGGTACAGCTTGGAGCCGAACTTGCCCGCTACCACTTCGCCACCCGGATCGACCATCGTCACGAAGTTACCCTGGGACCGCAAGACCGACTGCAGCGTACCGGAAGCATCTTGTGCTGACTCGTCGGTGGTAACCGTCAGCAACACGATGTCGTCACGCTCGCGCAAGATGGTACCGAGGTCGTTGAGAGAGGGCATCTCTTCGATGCACGGCTTGCAAGTCTTGCTCCAGAAGTTGAGAATCACGACCTTGCCGCGGTAGTCCGACAGCCGAGCCTTCTTGCCGTCGAGCGTCGTCAGCTCGAAATCGGGCGCCGTGCGATTGCGACCGGCGTAGTCGGGGGACAACGAACACACGGGCGTGCACAACCTTCGGGCCTCGCCCTCCTTTGCGGCCGAGACGAACGAATACACACCGACCGCCGCGAGCGCCACGAACACCATTTGGACAAACAAAGAAGTACCGTTATTCATGACATCGCTCGCTGCTCGATTGCGCTCGTCTTAGAGCAGATCTGAAAACCGGTTGCGATGGGAAAAAGCGCCCGCCCAACGGGGATGAGGCGGGCGTTTTTTGCCCGGCTTTTGCGCCCGCTTTTTCGATCGCTCACGCGTTACATTGGTCGCGGGTCTCAGGTTTGGCAAACCCGCTCTTGGTGGCGGAGGCGGCCTCGGACAAGGACAAGCACGGCAGGCGGACGTATTTGCCTACAAAGATCCGCCGACCGCAGCACCGAACCCGGGACTCGACTTGTACGCGCGGCCGCCGTCGGGGTAGCGTACGGGCGTGCGCTGGTTATTGACGTGGGTGTTGTGGTTGGGGGTCACTGGCTGTGCGGCTGCGCAGTACGAGGCCCGTTCGTACGACGCGAGTGCACCGGCCGAGGCTCCGCACGCGCCACAGCCCACCAATCAGGCGCTGCTCGCCGATGACGGTTCGGACTACGTGGAAGCTGAGGAAGCGAGTGTCTCGTCCGAGGGCGCCGCCCCAGCGGCCGCGCCTCCGCCTCCGCCAGAGCTGGCCAGCCCCGGCGTTCCGCAGGCGGGGAGCGACCCCGACGCGCCGAGCTCCGTCGTCTCCGAGAGCGGTTCGAGCGCAACGCAGGGCTCGGCGAACGGAGGCGCCGAGCTCCCCAAACAGCTTCTGCTCATTTACCGGGCGCACCTGGTGCTCGCGGTGTTCGAGACTCGAGCCACGCTCGACGAGGTTGAACGATTGGCTCGTAGTCACGGTGGTTATCTGGTGCAGCGCAACGACGATACGATTCAGGTGCGCATTCCGGTCGCCAAGTTCGAAGCGGGACTACGAGAGGCTGCGGCGCTCGGGGACGAGTTGTCACGTCAGGTCACCGCCGAGGACGTGAGTGACCAGTATCGCGACTTGAAGATCCGATTGCGCAATGCGGAGGCCGTTCGCGAGCGGCTCGCGGCGCTGTTGGCCCGCGCCGCTGACGTCAAGGAGGCGCTCTTGGTCGAGGAACAACTGGGGCGCATCACGAACACCATCGAACAAATCAAGGGTAAGCTCAAAGTGCTGGACGAACTGATTGCTTTCTCGACGATTACCGTGACCGTTCATTCGCAGGCATCCCACGACAACCTGAAGCCTCGGGTCACGTTGCCGTTCCCGTGGTTGCGCGAACTCGGGCTGTCGAACCTGCTCGATTTGGAGGAGCGGTGATGAGCTCGAGAGCAGCGTCCCGCCGCCTCCTGAGGCTCGGCAGTTTCGTCTTTGGTGCGTCGCTTTGGGGTTGCGCGCCACCCCTCGCGGTCCCGCCGGGTTTCGTCGAGATCGAGGGCGCGCCTTACGACTTTCGCGCGTCGAGCGCCGACGGGCTCGTCATCTCCGTCCGAGAGCTGGAGCACGACCCCGAAGGGGACCTGACGTTTTGGGCGCGAGCGGTCGAGAACGAGCTGCGCCTCGGTCGTGGTTATGCGCTGCTGTCTTCGCGCAACGTGGCCAACGCCAAAGGGCTGGAAGGTCGCGAACTGCGGTTCGGCCACGACGAAGGCTCGAAGCCACACCTGTATTGGGTGACGATCTTCGTCACCAAGGACACGATCTACGTGGTCGAGACGGGTGGAACGAAGGAGCTCGTCGATCAGAACCAGCAGGCGCTCGAAACCGCGATCCGAAGTTTGGACGCGAGCTGACCGGGCGCCGTCGGACGACCTACGTCGTGTTCGCCCCGCCGGATTGGGGCAGTCGCGAGCCCACGACCCCTGTTTGCGGCACTCGCAAGTGGCAACCGTCGCGCAGGTGTGACAATAGGGGCCCGCCATGGAGCATCACGTCGTTTTGAAATCCGGAGCCGACGCCACGGACGCCGGGGACTCACAGGTGCGCCGCTTGGAGAAGCGCCTGCTATCGCAACTGGGCCAAGCGAGCGCGGAATTTGGTCTGATCGAGCCCAATGATCGCGTCATGGTCGCGGTCAGCGGCGGAAAGGACTCCCTTGGGTTGCTGTATCTGCTGCGAGAAGTGCAGAAGAAGGCGCCGTTCGACTTTTCGATAGTCGCCGTCAATCTGGACCAGAAGCAGCCCGGGTTCCCCGAAGACGTCCTCCCGAGATACTTCGAGCAAGAGGGGTACGACTACCGCATCATCGAAGAGGACACGTATTCGATCGTCAAAGAGAAGGTGCCGGAGGGGAAGACCTATTGCTCGTTGTGCTCGCGGTTGCGGCGCGGCATCCTCTACAACGTCGCGGAAGAGCTGGGGGCGACGAAGCTCGCGCTGGGTCACCACCGAGACGACGCGATCGTCACGTTGTTACTCAACCTGTTCTACTCCGGTCAGACGAAAGCGATGCCGGCGAAGCTGCGCTCCGACGACGGCCGTAACACGGTGATTCGCCCGCTCATCTACTGCGCTGAAGAGGACATGGCAGAGCTGGCGCGTCTGAAGCAGTTCCCCATCATACCTTGTAACCTGTGTGGCTCGCAGGAGAACCTCAAGCGCCAAGAAGTGAAAGAGCTCATCGCCACACTCGAGCAGAAAAACCCGAAGCTGCGCGGGAACATGCTCGCAGCGCTCAAGAACGTTCGCCTGTCGCACCTGCTGCTCTCGGACCAGTCCAGCTCGCACACGGCGGCCGAAGAGGACCACGTCGTTCCCGTCGGAAGCCTCGTCCGGCGCTGAACGGAGACGCACTCGGGCGTTGGGCGCTTACGGCTTACCCAGCCGATGCGGCGCAGAACCGACGGCTGGCAATGTCGTCTCGAGGACGCTCGCAGGTATCGCCAGGTTTTCTTGAGTGTTGGCTGCAGCGTCTGCGATGGACGTGCTCTCGAACAACACCAGGTCCAAGCCGCCGATGCTCACCTTGTCACCGGGCACGATCCGAGTTGGGCCCGTTATCCGACGTTCATTGACGAAGGTGCCGTTGCGGCTGCCCAAGTCCGCGATTACGGCGACGTCTCCGGACACCGAGATCGCGGCGTGCTCCCGCGACGCTTGCAGGCTCATCAACTGCACCGAGCAATACGGGCTACGACCAACCGTGGTCTCTCCCTGGCGGAGCGGATAACGTTGTGTGTCCAGACGCAGCCACTTCACGCGTTCAGCTCCTGGTTGGGCACGCTTTTGGCGTCGAGTGGTATTACCAACGTTGCAACGGCTCCCCGCGGTCTTCGGTTCTCCAGCGTCGCGGTACCACCGTGTTCTCGTAACACCTCACGCGTCAGCGCCAGGCCCAGTCCCGTCCCTTCGCCGACCGGCTTCGTCGTCGAGAACGGCTCGAACAGATGAGAGGCGATCTCCGGCGCGATGCCGGGACCGTCGTCTTCAATCACGAGCTCCAGCCGCGCTGCGCGTTGATGGAGCCAAACGTCGACGGTGTGGCCGCCGCGTTTTGCGGCGTCTATCGCGTTGCTCAGTACGTTCACCACGGCGTGAGTCAGGCGCCCCGAGTCGTGCGAAATGATGACGTCGGCGGCTGACTGGTCGTGAATCGTGATCCGGACCTCCGCCACGGCCGCGCGCGTTCGAACCAGACGCAACGCGCAGTCCAAAGTGCTAGCGAAGCTAGTTTGATTGCGCGTACCGCCGTCGCGGCGCACGAAGCCGGTGACCTGGGTCACGTAAGACGAGATGCGTTTACTTGCCACGGCGAGGTCGCGCGCGACCTCCCGCGTCTCGTCACACTCCGACTGATCGAACCGCGACGCGAACCAGTCTGCGCAGCTCATCACCACGGAGAGAGGATTATTGAGTTCGTGGGACATCGTCGCGGCGATCCGCCCCAGGTGGGCGAGCCGCATCGAATGTTCGAGCTCCTTTTCGAGCTGGACCTTGGCGGTTACGTCGAGGGACACCTCGGTGTACGCGAGCGCGGAATCGCGCGCCGAGCGGCTGACGCGGGTCCGCGACACCATCACGGTCAGTTCCTTGCCGCTGCGGTGACGGCGCCGACGCTGGACGAGGTGTTTTTCGCCCTCCGCCAAACTGGGCCAGGTTACCGATGCGCTGTCCAACACCGAGACCAATTGACCCAACATCTCTCGCTCCGAGAACCCGTACAAACTCTCGGCGCCCGGGTTCCAGAGGATGACCCGGCTACTTTCGTCCAGCCCGACGATGGCTTCGAAGCTGCTCTGCACCAAGGCCGCCAGATCTTGGGTTTTGCTCAACAGCGAGAGCTCTTGCTTCGAGAGCCGGGCAAGCTCTGCCTCCTGAACCAATTGCTCGGCGAGCGCCGCCGCGTCGAACGGCTTGTTCACGATCCGAGTGTTGGCAGTCACCAGCGGTGTTTCGTTGCCGGAGTCGATCAGAACGCAGCGGCACCAAGGCGCTTCGTGATGAATGCGCTTGAGGATTTGAGCATGGTCACTCAACTCGGAGTCGACCACCGCCACGAGTGGCGGGGCGCTTGTCTCAGGATAACAGGTCGCCCAATTGTGGGCGAGACCACGCCGTGTTAGCGCAGACGAGAGACGCGTGGCTGCTTCTGCAGTCGGAGTGAGAACGAGGATGCTCACGTTGGATGGACCTGCGGATGTGTCGGGGGAAGGCCGCCTGACCGCCGCTGCGCAACTATCGCCACCGTGAAACCGCATGTAAACGGAAAATCTGGAAAGTCTGGATTCTCGTGGGATTGTGTAACCAAACTGACGCAACGGTAGAGCTAGGCAGCTCAGTTCATCGGCGCCGGACGAGCCCCAGCACGTCGTAGTCCATCGTCGGACAATACTTACCTACAAGTCGCTCAGGGCTGGTCATGGGACGCGGCAACCGTCTGAGCTTGGCAACACAGGGAGGCTGCGTAGACCAAGCAGGTTAGCAGCCGCCGCGTGCGCCCGACTAGCAGACGTTGGGCGCAGGAGCCTGCTGGGCGCGGACCTTGTGCATGGGCGACGTGTCGCCGGCGTGAAGCGCCAAACGCACCGCTCGATGCGGCAATGGCTCGGTAAGGGGGTGCACCAGATGTTGGCAAATTGCCTCGATGATCTCGGAGCTCTTCACTGCACCCGTCTGGGAAATCCGGACCTTGGCGCGGATCGGGATCAAATCTCCGACCAGGCCTGCGTGGGCTAGTGTGGCTTTGTGCCAGTCCTCGATGGCCAGTTCCTCCACGAACTCGCGCACGTCCACGACCTTACCCACGCCTTTGATGCGGCGCATGACCTTCGTGGACGGCGCCTGGAGAAATCCAGCGATGGCGTTTTCCAATGGCTCTAGGGACCCAGTGGGGCTCAAGCCATGGATGACCTTCGTCGCGATGGCCAACAAGTACGTGGCGCCGGAAATCCCGACGTTGACGCGTGACTCTTGCTCACCCAAAGGTCGAGCCTCGAGAAAGTGCAACCCCTCGGCGCTCGCCTCTCGAAGCCGAGCCAACACCACTTCACGGTCAGCGGGCGGCGAGAGCAACTTCACGTCGACGTATTCGTCCAGGCTCACCACGCCCAGCGAAAGCGCAGGACCAAACGACAGATCCGGCCGCGGGTTGAAGCCCGCGGTGTAGTGGATGCGAAGGCCTGCGCGGCGAATGACGCGTGGCAACTCGCGAAGCAGATCCAGGTGACCGAGCAGCGCCGTTGGGCCCTTCTTCTCGAAGCGGAACCTCCAACGTTCGGGTTTGCCCTCCCTCACAGGGCGAAGCAACTCGGGGTTGAACTGTGCCTGCGCCAAGGTGGGCAGTGCCTCCTCCGTGACGAGCGGTAAGCGTACCTTGTCGTCAGTTGCCGTTGGCGCAACCGTGGCGCCCATGTTCTCGAGGAACGTGATGCGCTCCTCACGCATTTGACTCATGTCGCATGCAATGCCGCAGTCGTAACACACCAACTTGCGCTCGTCCGCGCGCGCTTCGGGCACGTTGGTGTGGTGGATGAACATGCCCTTGGCCTTGCCACATGGCGGGCTCAGGCGACTGGCCAAGGCTTTCCGATACTCGCGTAGCAAGAAGCCGTCTTCGAGCCCGATGTCGAAGTGATCCCAGGGCAAACGCGCCGTGACCGGGATCGTCCCCAGATACTTCGAGCGATCGATGCCGAAATGCTCGAACGCCTCCTCCCACAGATCGAGCCGCAAGAGTTCGTCCCACGAGTCGTATTTGGCGCCATTGCGATAAGCGCGTTCGATGACCGGACCGAGCTTGCGGTCACCACGCGCAAGTACGCCTTCCAAGAGGCTCGTGACGGAAGTGTGCGTCCTCACGGTGAGCGCTTTGGCGCTGGCAGCGGTGTTCTTGAGGACCGACTGCTTGCGTCGGATCTCGTCGAGAGAATCCATCGCACACCACTGGAAGGGGGTGTGGGGCTTGGGCACGTGCGTGGACACACTGACCGTTACCTTGGCGCGTCCCTTGCGGTGCTTGTAGCCGACCGAAAGCGCGTTCCTTCCGACGTGCACGATCCCCTTCACGTCCTCGTCGGTCTCCGTGGGGAGTCCGATCATGAAGTACAACTTCATGTTGTCGAAGCCGCGACTGAAAGTGCGTTCGGCGGTTTCGAGCAGCTGTTCTTCAGTGACGTTCTTGTTGATGACGTCGCGCATGCGTTGCGTCCCCGCCTCGGGGGCGAACGTCAGACCCGACGCGCGCACCCGCCGCATGTCATCGAGCAGATCTTCGGCCAAGCCGTAGGCGCGCAACGAGGCGACGCTGAGACTTACGCGTTCCGGTGCCGTCTTCTCGACGAGCTGCTTGATGAGCGGTGAGATGCAGCTGACGTCGGCGGTAGAGAGTGCGGTCAGGCTGACCTCGTCTTGGCCGCTCTTGGCGAGCGCCCGTTCCACCGTCGCGATGACTTCGTTCGGATCGCGTTCGCGGACTGGGCGGTAGATCATGCCTGCCTGGCAGAAGCGACAACCTTCGGTGCAACCGCGCGCCACCTCGATGCTCATGCGATCGAAGATCGCTTCGGGGCCTCCTACCGGACCTTCATCAGGAAACGGGAACGCATTGATGTCTGCAAGTAAACGCCGCTTGACGGGCAGCGGGGCCGCCGGGCTCAGCGATGAATCGCGGTGAGCGGGAAAACGGTCAGCT
>CBINDO010000052.1:0-36057 GCA_966249405.1 uncultured bacterium
CCTTGTCGCGAATCGACAGGTGCAAGGTGAATGCCGCCGTCGTGGCGAGCACCGCCAGCACCCATAACGTCAGAAAAGGTCGCTTGCGCGCGTTCATGAACGGCGATGCTCCCACGGATCGACCCCTTCGGGCAAACGCGCGGGTACTTGCATGAGTGCGGTGCGGGTCGCGACGCGCAGCTTGGCGCTGCGCGAGCGTGGGTTGGCGAGCCGCTCGGGTTCCGAGGGCAACACGGGCTTGCTGCCCGAACGACGCCACAACGCCTTTTCAGCGAGCCCTCGCTTGACGAGGCGATCCTCGAGCGAGTGAAAGCTGATCAGCGCGACGATGCCGGAGGCTCGCACGAGCTCGTGCAGCCCGCCCATCAACGTCGCCAGTTCGTCTAGTTCACTATTGACGGCAATGCGCAGGGCTTGGAACGTGCGCGTCGCTGGGTCGATGTTGTTGAGCCGCGCCGGACCGACCGCGCGTACGATGGCGCGGCGAAGGTCGAGCGTGCCCTGCAGTTTGCCGGCGTCGGCATCCTGTTTGATGCACGCCGCGATGCGACGCGAGCGCCGCTCGTCGCCGAGCTGAAAGATAAGGTCGGCGAGCTCCGTCTGGTCCAGTCGCTCGATCAATTCGAGCGCCGTCTCACCGCGCGTGGGGTCCATTCGCATGTCCAACGGCCCGTCCGCGCGAAAGCTGAGTCCGCGCTCGGCTTGGTCGAGCTGAGGCGAACTCACCCCCAAGTCGGCCACGAGCCCGTCCACTTGGCTGATTCCGTTGTCGCGAAGCCAGCTCCGCAGGTTGCTGAACGCACTGTGCACCACTTGCGCCCGTTCACCGAAGCGCGCCAAACGCTTTCGGCTAGCGGCGACTGCCTTGGGATCGCGATCGAACGCAACCAGGCTGATGCCGGGCAAGGCTTCCAGCAGTGCTTCGCTGTGTCCGCCGTAGCCCGCGGTGACGTCGACGACTAGGCCGCTGCTGAGCGAACTCAGGGCGGCCACCACTTCGTCGCGCAAAACGGTGACGTGAGGATTCGGTTGTTGCTCTTCAGTCATGACTAACGCTGCCGCCATCATTGTTTATACCGCTCCTGAACGCTGCGTTTGAAGGCTTCGTATTCCTCTGGAGTCTGGGTCAGGTACCGCTCCCAGCTCGCTTTCGACCACAACTCGACCTTGGTGAGGGAGCCGACCCACAACACCTCGTGTTCGAGACGCGCAGCCTGGCGCAGCTCCTGGGGCACCAACACGCGCCCTGTCTTGTCGAGCTCGACGTCGACCGCGCGCGATACGTAGAGGCGCTGATAACGCACCTCGTCCGGGTCGAGCGTCTTCTTCGAGACCAGCTCCTGCTCCACCTGCTCCCACGCGGCCACGGGATAAACGTCGAGACACGCGTCGAACAACGCAGGCGTCATGACCATCCGCGGGTTCCCAGATGCCTCCAAGATCTCCCGGAAGCGAGCAGGGAAACTGATCCTGCCCTTCTGGTCGATCGTGTGGTGGCAGTGGCCGCGAAACATGAGGGTTCATCGTTGGGTTGTCGAAGTTTGGGATTGATTCCCACTTATTCCCACTGACGCTCAGTTACTACGGGTCGATGAGCCGGCTGTCAATATCGGAGAGTAACTAAATTTATCAGCCATTTTATGGACTTACATTGGAGTGTCACAACCACTGCTCTTAAGTACAGTGGTCTTGCCGGCTCGGAGGGTCGCCCATATCACGGCCCGATGCGCGCATCGCACAGCCGCGAATCTGCCTCGAGCGCAGCTAATTGGCCGGAAGTATTGGCATATACGCCAGTTCACGAAAGTGGGATGAAATCCCATCCATGGATTACGGCTCCGACGCTCGGGCGCGCACCCTCGCCCACTGGTGCCGTTTCTCACCGACCCGGCGAAGAGCCGTGCTGGCGCCAGCTACACAGAACGCGGGCAGCTCACGGGCGACGGTTCGCGAGCAACGCACCGACGCGGGCCATCGCCACGATTGCGGCGAGTTCCGTTCTCAGAACCAAGTCACCGAGCGACGCGACACGAGCCCCTCTGCTCGTGAGCATCACCAATTCGGCGTCGGAGAAGCCCCCCTCTGGCCCCACCCAGATAGAGACCTCGAGCGCCGCGCACTCCGCCAAGTGGTCCCCAAGTATCGACTCGACCAAAGGGATTTCGTCGCCGGGCTGAAGCACCAGCGCCAGCTTCTCGCCCATGGCTTCGGTGAGGTTCGGTCGGCTGCTACCGGTGCCCCAGGTCAGCGCATCACCGAAGGACGCGGCGAGTTCGATCCTCGGGAGATCGCTGCGACCGCACTGTCGCGCGGCTTCGGTTGCGATCCGTACGAGCCGGGAGAGCTTGGCCTCATCGCGGTCCGAAGTCTGCACGACGCTGCGGTCCGAGACCACGAACCGGATACTTTGTGCGCCGAGCACCACGCCGTCCCGCACGACCTGGTCCGGTTTGTTACCCTTGCCGAGGCCCTGAACCAGGTGCAACCCGGCGATTCCGCGTCGCACACCGGGCCGCACCTCGGCAACCATGCACGTCACCAGTTTGCCCTGGAGTGCTACGATCTCCGCGACCGCCTCGGTGCCTTCCGTAGGGTCGAACAACAAGATCGTCTCACCCACCGAGCGGCGGTGGACTCGTGAGACATAATGACTCGGCTCTGCGCCGAGCGTGGTCAGACCGCTCGCCAAATTCGACGTCGGGACTCTCAACGGTGACGGGCGGCTCGAGGACACCGCCGCACTACTCACACGGACGAGACCGAGCAGCCAAACTTCATGCAGAAAGCGGCGGCATCGACCGCAACCCGGCGTAGTATTGACGCCGGGCGCGCACGCTGGTTATGAGGCCGCGACGCTCCGCGACGTCGTTCGGCACCGGTTGCCCAGAAGCGAGCACCAAGCAGCTGAGACGACCACCGTAGACGCACGCGGTATCGAGCCCGGTGGCACACTCGGCAGTCTGTAACGACAGGCGCGAGTTGTGTCCGAAAACGATGTGCGGACCGTCCTTGTAGCGGCTTGCCCACGGTTGGCCGCCTGCGCGATCACTCGGGGCACCTTGATTGGACAACGTTCGAATGTGGGTGAGCGTCCAAGGATCCTGCTCCTCGAACGGACGCTCTGGATCCACACCTGCATGGACCACACGCACGTTATGGTCGGGGAAGTCCAGATGCCTCGGAAGCGCGGCGAGCAGCTGCCAATCCTCGTCCTCGAGCTGGTGAGACAACCGGTAGTGCGCTGGACCCAAACGCGGCCCTCGTTTACCTGAAGCCCGCGCTTGCCTCACCTCTAGCAAACGCTCCTCGTGGTTTCCCAGCACCCCACTGGCGCCGGTCTCCCGGAAAGTGCGCAGCACCCCGGCGCTGTCCGGTCCGCGGGCGATGAGGTCCCCCACGAAAACCAGGCGGTCCGTCTCGGAAAACGCGATGCTGTCGAGCAGCTCGGAAAGCTCGGCCGCACAGCCATGAACGTCTCCTATGAATACCGTGCGCGCCACACAAGACAGGTTACCTGCCTCGCCGAGCGTGTCAAAACCCTGTGCGGCGTCGACCGATGGCTTTTGGGCGCCGAGGCGCGCGGGAACCCCGAGGAAACCGCAGGTACACACCAGTGTTGTCGCAACGATCGCGCAACGCTGCATCGGACCCTGGGATCCAGGCGTCTACAGCCGGCCATTCCCGACCACTGAACCAAACGGCGGAGGACGGCGTACAGTTGCGCTGGAACATGTGCTTGCGATGGGTTTGGGTTTGGTGTTAGCCGTGCGACTCCCGAACCGGGAGGATTCGCACTCATGCCCAAAGCCCCTATGCACAAGACTCAAACGCCCAGTTCCGTGAGCTCGTTCCGCAACCGCCTGGCCAAACAATGGCTGTCAGGTTCGGTCGTTGGTGTGGCCCTGCTGACGTCCGCCGCGGGCTGTGACAACGAAGAGAGCAAGTACGAGCCCAAGCCGGCTTACACCGGAGAAAAAGCGAGTCTTCCGCCCGTGGGTCAGGTGCCCCAGAAGCCGATCAAGCAGGGTGAGGCATACACGGTTTGGGGTGCGAGCTATCAGCTTCGCAGCCGCGTCTACCACGACACGGTCAACGACAAAGACATCAAGCTCACCGGCTACATCGTCAAGACGAACTTGCCCGACGCACCCGAGTGCGCAGTTCACGAGACTGGTAAGGCCGACCCGGACAAATGCAACCCTCCGATCCCCACGATCTGGTTGGGCGACACCAAGGACGCTCCGCTCGACGAGACGATCCGCGTGATGGGCTGGGCCTCGAACTTCGCACAGCTCTACGATGCGATCAAAGAGTACAAGAAGCGCGAGAAGACCAAGAAGACCGACGCCGAGCCGATCCAGGACGCGTTCTGGGGCGTCGCGCTGCCGAATCCGCTGCCCGTCAAAGGCGCCAAGGTCACGATCAAAGGGAGCTACTCGACCACCTTCACCAAGGCGACCAGCGGCATCGTGTCCGACCCGATCATGGGCGTCTTGACCTACGACTCGATCGAGTACCAAGAGAAGCCCGAAGAAGTAGCGACGTTGCCCGGCATGAAGCCCTGAACGCTGCGTCGGTAACACTGACAACGGCAAAGACGTCGGCCGCGCTCGCAGGAGCACGGCCGATGCCGTTTTGTTCCCCGGCCGAGGGTTGGCCCGCCCGTAGTGAGCTTGTTATGAAGGGACGTGCGGATGCCCCCCCACCTACGACGTCTCGCCCTTGCACTCCTGGTGCTGGCCGCGGCGTCGACCGGATGCATTCGCCGCGATTACCCGCCGGGACAAGCGGTCGTCTCGGAGGTTGCCTTCGACGGCGTCGGCGCGCAACGCGAACGCGAACTGCTAGCGGGGCTCGCGACGGTGGAATCCCCGCGTTTTCTCGGCATCTGGGATGGTGTGGGGTTCGAATACGAGGTCTTCGACCCGGAGCTGTTGCGCCACGACGTCGAGCGGGTCGAGAGTTACCTGCGCACCCAAGGCTACTACGAGGCTCGTGTACTCGCGACACGCGTCGAGACCATCGACCAACATCGAGTCAAGGTGAGGCTGAGCGTCCGCGAAGGACCTCCCGTGTTGGTTCGCAGCATCAACTTGGCCGGCCTCCAGTCGCTGCCCCTCGAGGTGTCGGCCGAAGTCTTCCGCGGCATGCCGCTGACCACCGGGGGGCCCTTCAAAGAGTCCGACTACGAAGCCAGCAAAGACCACATCCTGACGACGCTCCAGAACGCTGGTTACGCGTTCTCGGAGGTCACGGGTTCAGCCCGCGTAGACCTGGCGGCGCACACCGCAGACGTCACGATCTCCGTCGAATGTTTACCTGAAGACCGCAAGAGCGGTTGGCAAGTGGAGGGCATGCCGCAGCCCGTTGGGCTCTTGGAACCCGTGCCGGCAAGACTCGGCACGATCCGCATCGAAGGTTTGCGCGAATTGGAGGAGACGCGCGTGCGCGCCAACCTCGGCTTACGGGAGGGTGACCGTTATTCGCGAGAGGACCTGGATGACGCCGCGCGTTCACTGCTGGGCCTCGGCGTCTTCTCCGACGTGCGCATCAGACCCTTGCTCGAGGAGGCGAGGAACAACGTCGTCCCGATCTTGGTGCGCGTCGAAGAGTCCAGGTTGCGTAGCATCCGGGTGGGGGTGGGCGGTAAGTTGGACCCTCTACAACTCTCGACTCACCTGGCGTTGGGCTGGCAGAACCGTAACTTCCTCGACGGCCTGCGCAACCTCTCGATCAATACGCAACCGGGCCTCGTCTACTTTCCGACTCGTTTCGACCTCAGCGCACTGCAGGCGCCGAACCGCGCGTTGTTCGTGAACCGGTTGAAGGCCACCCTCGAACAGCCCGCGTTTTTGGAAGGCCGTACCACCGGTAGCCTGAGCTTCGACTTCAACTTGTTCCCCGTCCTTTACGCCCAGACGGAGGCCAACTCGCCGGTCGTCGGGTTCGCCGAACTGCGGGCTCGGGCTGGCCTCGAACGCGCCCTGTGGAAACACCGTCTACGCCTTTCGGCCTCGTTCAATGGCCAGCACGAGCAGCCCGTCGACTACGCGGCACTCGCCATAGGAAAACACGTCAACGCCAACGATGCGCTGCTCGACCCTTTGTTAATCACCTACCCCGAAGTCCAGGCAAGCCTCGATCTGCGCGACAACGCGCTCGAGCCTAGAAGCGGTGCATACTTCGCGCTCAACGTCCAGTCTGCCCTGCCCGCCGCTGGCTCCGACACCCAAGACCTGAGGCTACGTCCCGAAGCCCGCTTCTACCTGCCAATCTCCAGCCGCGTGACTCTGGCGACGCGCGCTGCGCTCGGGTTTCTTTATTCCGACGATTATGGTGAGACGCGAGCCTACGAATCAGCAGACCAAGCGGCCGTCGCTCGCACTCAGATGAAGCTGCTCTTTCGCGGCTTCTTTTCGGGCGGCGCTACCTCCAACCGTGGCTTCGCGCTCGGCGGAGTGGGCCCACAGGGCACCGTCTTGTTCCTCCTGCCGTCCGCCAATTTCTGCGAAGACTCTCCCAATGCTCGCCAGTGTAACCAGCCGCTCGGCGGCCGCGGACTTTGGGAGGGCGCCGCCGAGCTTCGCATCGCCATGCTGGATGCGTTGTCCTCGGCGCTGTTCATCGATGGCAGCAATGTGGATCCCAGCGTGGCATTGTCTTTTCCCGGGGATTGGTCATGGGGCGCCGGGTTGCGATACCGGACGCCCATTGGACCGCTACGCCTCGACGTAGGTGTGCCCTTCGTTTATCCGGAGACCGCCAACAACGTCGCCCTGTTCGCCATGCACCTGACCTTGGGAGAGGCCTTCTGATGCAAGACGCATCGCCTCGCCCACCCATCGGCCTGCGCCGCCTCGCGGGGGGGATGGCGTTGGCGTTGGTGTTCGTCACGAGCGTCATCGCGTCCACGCTCGGCCACCTCCCTACCCCCGTGGGCCGCGCCGTGCTTGCGGACGGCGTAAACCGCCTGCTCAAAGACGTGTTCTTCGGCACCGTGCGGCTCGAAGGCGTCGAGCACATCGGCCTTCGAGTCGTTCGTGTCTCGGGGGTATCCGTGCTCGATGAACGCGGAGATCGGCTCTTGCACTTGGCGGACGTGCGGATCTTCGTGACGCTGCCGCAACTCGTGGGTTCGCTCCTGTTGCCCACCTCCGGGGAACGGGTGCTGACCCTCCCGCCGTTGAGGGCGGAGCTCGCCGAGGTTGCCCTGACCGGGGACGCTGAATACGGCGGCGTTACCTTGGCACGGGCGCTCACCCCACGCCCCACACCGCCCAAGGCGTCCTCGGGGCGAAAAACCGAACCGACGACCGTACTGCTGCCTTCGATCGAGTTGGGTCGTGTGGTCGGTAAGTTCAAGCTGCCGGTCATCGAAGCGCTGCAGCCGGAGCTCGCCGCAGTGCAGGGTTCGGTTCAGATCACGGAAGCCGGCGTGGCGGTGGACGTCAAACGGTTCGGCATCGTCGTCGGGGGCCTGGCCGTACCGATGCACGGGACCGCAGCAGTCCAGGTGAACGCCCCGAAGTCGGTAGACGTCCAGCTCAGCGGCTTTCTCGGAGAATCGGAGCTTCAGGCCTCGTTCGCCTGGCGAGAGGGTGCAATCGAGACCAACGTCTCATCCCCCCGGCTGCTCCCAACCACCGTGAAGAGCTTCGTGCCGAATTGGCCCGTCGTCGTGCCGCTTGCCCTGAAAGCGCGCGCCAACGGGCCCGTCGAACGCTTGGACGTGGCTGCGACTTTGGAGGCCGTTTCTCCGAGTCAGGAAGCGAGTTCCACCACGAGCCTCGTCACGGTGGACGGTGCGCTCGAGGTGGGCACAGGATTAACGGCGATGTTCACGACGAACGCCAACGACCTGTCGCTCGACCTGCTAGGAGAACCTTGGCCGGCCTCGACGCTCGACGCCACCGCGTCGACCAAGCTCAGTTATGTCGATGGCCTGTTCGAACAGCGCACGACGGGAAAGATCCCTGCCGCGAACATCGCGAGCGTTCCCGTCCCGGAAGTAACATTAGACGTCGAAACGGCCGCTCACCGAACCGAGTTGTCGGCGGTGCTGCACGAGCCAAACGCTAGGGGTGAGCTCGAGGCCGTGCACTTGGCCTCGGGAGACGTCGACGCGACCCTGCGGGTCCCGCGACTCTACCTGGCGGCCTCACGCCGCGTGCCGACGGGGATCCGGGGTGTGGCGTCGATCAACGCCAAAGGCCACCTAACGAGCGGCGGAACTCTCGCCTTGGACGTGGACGCCAACGTCAACAATCTGGCGTTCGGCGGTCTGAGTGTGGGAAAGGCTCATCTCTCTGCCAAGACCCAGCGCGCGCTGGCAGAGGCGACGCAAGGCGCTGTGGCGTTCACCGTGGACGGCAGCCAGATCGCGTATGGACAGCTCCAATTCGGGAGTCTGCGGGGCCGCGCGAACCTGAGCGGTGCGACACTCCGGGCCGACGTCGCGCTGGATGACGACGACGGGCGGAAGCTCGAGGTGTCGGGCAAGTATGACACCAACTCGCGCGAAGTGAGCGACCTCACGGTAACGGCGCGACGTTCGGACCTGGTCGGCACGGCGGTGATCCCGTTCGTGAGCGCAGAGGGCCCAATCGTCGAGGTGGCTTCACTCGACATCCAGCGAACGGGCTGCACCCTGGACAAATGCCCGCACGTGACGGGTAGTGGTCGCTACGCGCCTGGACAATTGCGCGCCAAGATCGACGCACGGGACGTGGCGCTCGAGCGACTTTGGCCGGTCGTAGGTCTGGTGAGCCCAGTCCACGGGCTCGTGAACGCGAAGCTCGACGTTCAGCTCGGTGACGGCGACCACGCGGAACTCGTGCTCGATGCGCGCGATGTGTCGGTGTCGGGTTATCCCAAGACGAACCTCGACGTGCAGGCACATCTTCGCGACGATCACTTGGAAGCCGAGGTCGCCGCGCAAAACGCGCTCGGAATCGTCGTCGGCGGCCGTGCTTCGGGGACCTTGGCGGGCCCTCCCCTCGCGGCCGAGAGTTGGCAGGGGGTAGTTGGTGTGATGGAGCTCGAAGGGCAGCTCGACAGCCTGGAACCGCTGCGTCTGATCGCGAACGTGCCGAACCTGCGCTCCCTCGACGGCACCGCTCACGCCAAACTCACGGCGCAACGTCTCACCACTCACGGGTACCCCATCGTCAGCGCAGAGGTGGACGTCGTGAGGTTGGGCGCCGAAATCTCGCGGGAGGGGGGCGTCGCGATCGTCATTGCCGATCACCGTGCGTACGCCAACGCGACGTTGGATACCGAGCGCGAAGTGCTCTACACCTCCGGGCTACTGGAAGACACGCTCGGGCCGGTGTTGCGCTTGAACGGCCAGATACCCGTCGAGACCGACGGACAGCTGGCGTTGGCCACGCAAGCGCCGTTGCTGGTGAACGGCACCCTCGAACCGCGAGATCTCGGGGCGCTGCCCTACATCGACTTGCCGGTCTCCGGGCAGCTCGGCGGTCAACTGACTGTATACGGCACTGTCGACGCGCCCGAAGCGCGGGTCCGCTTGCAGCTCACCGAACTGACGGCCGCCGCCTTGGACGATCGGCGTCCCCTGAGCGTTCAAGCTTCCACCCACTACGCGTTGCCTTCCGGGGCATTGTCGGCCGAGGTGCTCGGCGTTTCCGGGAATCGAAGCGTGATCTTGGGTCGAGCCGAAGGCACGTTCGTTCCCAGCGATCCCTTGTTCCGCGGTCGAGCTCGTCTGGCATTGGATGCGTTCCCCCTCGGCGTCGTCACACCACTCGCGGCGTTGGAACTCGACGGCAGGGTGACTGGGATCGTCGAACTCGCGGATACACCTTCACCGTCAGCCGACGTGCAACTCGAGATCGACGACTTCACCTCGGCGGGCAGCAGTCTGGGACGCGGTCTGCTGCAGGCGCACGCGGGGCTCGGTCGAATGAACGCACGGTTCGAACTCGAAGACGCCATGCAAGGCGCCGACGTGGTCTTCGAAGCGGCAGGTGATGCCAAACACTTGCCGACCGCTGACCACGTGGAGACGATGCACGCGCGAATCATCGCGCGGCAGTTGAATGCCGCCGTCCTGTCTCCGCTCATGTCTGGGCTCGTGGCGCGTCTCAGTGGCGAGCTCGATTCCGATGTCTCACTCGATTGGGAGAAAGACCCGACCACCTCCAATTGGCGCTCGCGGGCAGCGGGCCTTGCCCACCTACGCCGCGGTCGAGCTTATGTCGAAGGCGTCGGGCTGGAGCTCCAAGATGTAACGCTCGACGTCGTGGCTACACCGTTCGACGAACGAACGCACATCGCCATCGACCGCGTGCAGGCGCGCGCACGCAGTGAGACGGTAAACGTGGAAGGTCGCGGCCAACTGCTACTCTCGGGAGCGAGCGTCGAGTCCGGGTCGGTGAACGCGTTGTTTCGCGATGTCCCACTGACGCTCCAGGGCCTGAACCTGGGCACCGCCAGTGGTGCCGCCAGCGCCCAGCTCGAACGCAAAGAGTCGTGGGAGCAACCGGGACCGTACTTCGGCAAGCCCTACGTGCTGGTCAACGCGACCCTCGGCAACTGGCGGTTGCGCGCCTCCTCCTCGGCTTCACGCTCGTTGATCGACACCACGCCGCACTCGGAGATCGTGGTGGTACAGGGCCAACGGCTCGAAGAGCGTCGCGAGGTAGTCCCCTACCGCATCGTGCTCGATCTGGGCCGCGATACGCAGTTCTCGCTGGCCGAGCTGGACATCCCACTGTCTGGTGAGACGAGGATAGACTACACCGACCGCGCCGTGGTCAGCGGGACGCTGAAGCTCGAGCGGGGGGGCCGCGTACCCATCCTCGGGCACGTGTTCGAAGTACAGTCGGGCACTCTCAGACTCAATCCGGCGTTGCCCTCGAACCCGAGCATCGACATCTTGTTGGCGGGCCAAGCCAAGGATGGAACCCCGGTGAACGTCACGATCACCGGCACGATGCAGGCCCCGATCGTCAACCCGCCGCTCGGGCAGCTGAGCGAGCTCTTGGGTGGTGGCGCTGCCACGGCATTGAGCGGCGGCGTTCAGGCGCTCGGGCTCAATTCGTTGCTCGGCGATTCCGTGCAGTTTCGTGTTGGTTCCGACGACAACAACCAGGACCTGGCGCGGTACTCCGCGGCGGTGCAAATCCGCGACAGTCTGTGGTTCGAAGTCAACTACGCCCGCACCGAGACGAACGCCTTTCGTACCGACAACAACAACGCCATCTCGGGTACGCTGGACTACCGCTTCGACGACAATTGGTCGCTGCGCACCGAGGCTGGCACCACCGGTGGAAGCGTGGACGTGGTCTGGCAGTATCGCTATTGAGCGTACGGAGCGCTGTTTCGCCCCAACGGCTTTGCAACACACCCGTGTTTCATGCGCACACGGTGCGATGTTAGTAAGTTCCAGTGCCCCCGCGAAGCTCTCACTGTCTCGCAAAGCTTGGTTGCGCGACGTCGATGGCTGACCTACGCTATACGCGCGGGGAAGGGAAAATGGAGGTAGGGTCGAATGTCAGACACGTGTGGACCGCGTTGCAACCATCGTCACAACCATCGCCTGTCGCGTCGCAGCATCCTAGGAGGAGGAGCAGGGCTGTTTGCGTTCGCTCAGAACGCGAACGCCCACGATTCCAGTGGTCGAAACTCCCACGGCCCTGACGACGACCCCGGCGAACATGGGCCCGGCACCCGCCGGTGTGAACAGCCGCTATTGATCAAGAATGCGGCGATCGTCTCTCTCGATCCCGCCGTCGGCGACCTGGCTTCGGGAGACATGCTCGTACGCCGCGGGGTGATCGAAGCCATCGGCGTCAACTTGCATGTCCCTGGCGCGAGGAAGATCGACGCCCGTGGAAAGATTGTCACACCGGGCTTCGTCGACACGCATCGCCACCTTTGGCAAGGGTTGCTGCGCAACAGCGGCCCAAACGAGAGCCTGTTCGACTACCTGGGCAGGGTGCTGTTCGGGCTGGGTCCGCTGCTCACTCCCGATGACGTCTATTTGGGAAACCTGCTTTCGTCCCTATCCGCGCTGAACTCGGGAGTGACGACGGTGTTGGATTGGTCGCACATTGCAACGACGTCCGAACACACGGATGCGGCGATCGACGCGCTCGACTCGTCCGGGATTCGTGGCGTGTACGCATACGGAGCCAACATCGGCGTACAACCACCGTGGTACACGAGCCCCGATCCGTTCACCGCATCGCCTTTCCCGGCTGATTTGTTTCGCCTGAAGAGCACTCGTTTCGCCTCGGAGGACCAATTGTTGACCCTGGCGCTCGCGGCGGGGGGGCCCGACTTTGCGAGCGTGGATGTAGCTGCCATCGAGTGGCAGCTGGCACGCCAAGCCGGGGTTAGGATAACTGTCCACGCCGGTCTCGGTGACCCGGCCAACTTGGTGAACCTTCACAACGCGTTGATCACTTCGGGTCACCAGGGCTTGTCCGACGACACGACCTACGTACATTCGTCTCACCTTTCGGACGAAGCGTGGGCGCTCGTTCACGACACCGGCGGCACGGTCTCTTTGTCCGTGCCCGTGGAGCTACAGATGGGGCACGGGACGCCGGTGATACAAAAGGCTCTCGACTTCGGTCTCAAGCCAAGCCTGAGTGTGGACGTCGAGACCAACTGCCCGACCGACATGTTTCACCAAATGCGCACCTGCTTCGCGCTTCACCGTGGCCTGGTGAACGCCGGGCTGGTGACGGGAGCGCCGCTCGTCGCCAGGCAGGCGTTGGAGTTCGCCACGATCAACGGTGCGCACGCGAACGGCTTGGGTGATCGCGTGGGCTCCTTGAGCGTCGGCAAACGTGCGGACTTCTTGCTCCTCAACGCTCGCGCCTTGAACGTAGCTCCGATCAACGACCCGGTCGCCGCCGTGGTGCTGGGCATGGATTCGAGCAACGTGGACGCCGTGTTCGTGGACGGCGTGGCGCGCAAGTGGCAAGGCAAACTGCTCGGCGTAAACACGGATCGCCTGGTCGACGCCGCCACCGAGGCCCAACGAGCGTTGTACGAGCGCGCTGCGGCGTACGGCGGCTGACGCTGGCAAAGCGACGGCTCGAGACTTACGATGCCACCATGTCCGAGTCTCGAGTCGTCATCGAGTATTGTCCGAAGTGCGGCTGGCTGCTCCGTGCCGCCTGGCTCGCTCAGGAGCTGCTCACGACCTTTGCAGCCGAACTCGGCGAATTGGCGTTGCGACCAGCCGCGGCAGGCACATTTCGCATTTCGGCGAATGGGCACATCGTATGGGACCGCAAACAGGAAGGCGGCTTCCCCCAAGCAGCGGAACTGAAGCGACGCGTGCAACCCATCGTCGCTCCAGAAAAAGACCTCGGCCACAGCGCGTGAGGTCGGCACCCGCGGTCAACGGCGGGTCTCCACGTAGGGTCGTTGCGATCGTTGCTCGAGCTGCACTGCCAACCTGCAACGAAGCACCAACATTGTTGAAACGTTCGACGTCCCACCGCGCTCGTAACTCCGTGTAATGATTCACGGCAATTGTGGCACATTTCTCGCATAAGCGTGGGGCAGCGGTGCACAGGATGCGTTCGTCTCGCTCCGACCACCGCGCTGTTTACGCACACCCGGCGACGTCCCCCCCTCCCCCAAGTCGTCGGGTGTGCCCTATTTGGCCCTGTGACGCTCGTAAAAGCTGTGGGCCGGGTAGAGGTGTCGGCTCAGGGTGCCCAAGTCGAAGTAGCGCCGCATTCGAGCATCTTCGAGCCCATGTACGGATTGTTTATCGCCGCGGTCGTCTGCACCCACTTGCGGTAACCTTGCGCCATGGGGCACTCGAACACGAAGCGGCCGGCTCGCAGCGCTTCGTTGCCCGCGAGTAGTTCCACGATGCCTCGGCTGACTTCGCCAAACTGACGTCTCACCGCGTCAGGGTCTTTGACGTCGGCCACGGCGAGCGTCGCAGCAGCCGTCTCTATTCGTCCGTAGACGGCGTCGGAAGCTCCCTGTTTGGCTCGCGAGACGGCGCCCGCAGCGCTGGCTAGTAACTTTGCGGGCTGACTCACCGCGGTGATCCGATCGGAGGCGAGCAGAGCCCGGACATGTTCGTACCCAGCGAGAACGCCTTGTGCAGTCGTCGGCAAGGGCTCAGCAGCAGCCGGCACCGGCGCGGGGGCGTCCGCCGTCTCACCGTTGGCCTTCGAGCAGCCGAGGACGGCAATCACGAGTCCTAGGCAAGCGCTACGGCGAAGTTTCTTCGTGCGGTTGGTAAGAGCGACGAGTTCGAGCCGCTCGAGGGAAGTTTGGTACATCTCGTACTCCTACCGGCCGTCGTGGGCCGAGTTCAACAATGAGCGCACTTCTGATCCGGCGCGCCGACGTCGATTTGGATGGTCGTGTGACCAATGCCGTAGATTTCTCTCACCTTGCAACCCGCGTCGTGGGCCAACGAAGCGCTGGCATCTGGGCCGACGACGAGGTGCGCCGTCAACGCCGATTCCGAGGTGCTCAGCGCCCAGACGTGGAGATCGGCGACGGTGACGACCCCAGGCAGTTCACCGAGCGTCTCGCGCACCGCATCCGCGTCGAGGTGCTCCGGCACCCCGTCCAGCGTCAAATGCAGAGCTTGGCGCAGCAGGCCCCAGGCCCCCCATAACACGACGGCAGAAACGCCAATGCTGACCGCCGGATCTACCCACGACCACTGGGGGCGCACGTGGAGCACGAGCCCCGCGAATACAACCGCGAGGGAGACCGCAGCATCGGCGAGCATGTGCAAGTACGCTCCGCGAACGTTCAAATCTCGGTGGGCTCCGCGCAGGAGCAACAAGGCGCTGCCCGCGTTGATGGCGACTCCGAGCGCGGCGACCCACAAGACGATCCGGCCGTTCACCGCATGCGGCGCACCGAACCGCCCCATCGCTTCCCATACCACTGCGCCAACCGTGAAGACCAACAACAGCGCGTTGGTGAGTGAGGCCAACACGGTTGATTTGCGAAAGCCGTAGGTTCGCGTCTTCGTGGGTCCCCAACCGTGTAGTCGACTCGCGCCCCACGCGAGCAGTAGCCCCAACACGTCTCCCAGATTGTGGGCCGCATCGGCGACGAGTGCGGTGGAGCCGGCGATCGCGCCGTAGGTGAATTCCACGACCACGAAGGCGACGTTCAACGCAGACGACAGTGCAAAGGCACGCTGAGATCCATCGGCGGGCAGCCCGTGACCGTGGCCACCATGACCGTGGCCACCATGACCGTGGCCACCATGACTGTGCCCGCCGTGGCCGTGGCCCTGCCCGCCATGCCCGTGTCCACCGTGTCCGATCTCGCCGTGATCGTGCCCATGACCGCCGCCTGCGACCTCGAAGGAGAGCATGTGACCCTGTGAAAGCTCGGACTCGTGATCGAGAGCCGCGCCGGAGAGCCCATTGGACTGGCGGGAAGGAACGCGCTCGGAAGCCACGGGGCACTTATAACGCAAAGGACCCGGATTCCTACCCGGGGCAGCTCCGTGCAAACCCGCGAGCGGAGTTTTTACGCCGCCGCTGTCCGCGATGGCCGCACCGACTGCTCGGGCAAAGACCAGTTCAAGTCCGCGAGCAACTGGTCCACGTCTTCTTTGCTGAGTTTCGACCCCGCCGCGGAATCGCGCGGGGCGGCGTCCGCGGAAGCCGCCGACACCTCCTCTTCCTCGAAGGGAACGGCTCGTCCGAACGGCTCCCCACCATTCTCTGGAGCGTAGAATATGGGCTGCATGGGCGCGAAACTCGCGGCGCGGTCGGGCTTGCTCGCGGCGCCCACCGTCGCGTCGGTGACCGCGCGCTGGAACACCTCGAACGGAACCTTGCTCGAGTCTTCCGGAGACCACGGGCGCCCACCATCGTCTTCGGGGAAACTGGACTCGCGCGTTTCTGGACTGCGGGCCTGAACACTACCGCCAGAAGTGAACGCGCGTAGCGCCCGATTGGCCAGCGCGTTGGCGTCACCGGGTAAACCACTCGGCGGCTGCTCGGCGCTGACCTCGCTCTGGAACGCCAACGGTAACACGGCGCCCTGCAACACGCCGCTTTCGGCGCCGCCGTCCGGGGACGTGCCACGGCCCGGTGTGGGGACTGGAGCCGCGTTTGTTGCGCGGTCATCATCCGTGGCCGACTGCCCAAAGGAGCTGCCCCGACCATACGCCAAGCGACGCGCGTCGTCGCCGATCGTCAGCCGCACGCCATCCGTGGTTTCGGCGAACGGCGAAGGCACACGTGCGGCGACCTGCTTGCGAGGAGTTACCTCGTCAACCCGGCGTACCTCGGTGCTTTGCAAAGGTCGTATTGGCGAGAGCATGGTGAGCGTCCTTGGATTATCAGTGCATCGATCTCGAAGATCGGCGCCAACCCCAGGAGCTTGACCGCTAACCCGCAGCGAACTGACATTTATTTGACGCCCGACACTAGCGCTGTACCGATCCGGCTCAACCGGGGGGCCCGCCGGAGCATGTCTGCCACGGCGCCGCGGCACTCAATCGGAACACCATTTCAGAAAGGAACTCGCTCCCGCTACCACAATCCAAACAGAGCCCCGAGCGCAACGAAGCCCAACACGACACAAGCCACCGCCACCAACAGCCAATCGCGCACCAAGCGCGAGCTGTCGAGTCCATCAACGGATGGCGAGCGGCGATCCAAAATCCAAACTAGACCCAAAACCAAAACGCACGCCACGCCAAGTCCGCTCCAAGCGTAAACTTGCCAGTCGCGACGGCGTCGCGAGCTCTCCACCTCTCTTTGTGAACTCCCGTCGAGCACGGCGCTCCAGGAGAAATGCATGGTCCGGTTGCCAGCCAAGCCGTTCAAGGGCCATCCCAGTTGGCCTGACGAGACGAAGTCGGGGTCGCTGGAGGTCACCGCCCACACGGGTTCCGAAGCCAGCGCGCGCGCAACCTCGGGGGCCAAAGCGCTCTCTCCGCGGAACACGGGAGCGCCGGGAGAAATCCCCCCATGGGCGGCCCGCAGTGCCACCCGTTCGAAGCCAAGCACGCGCGACTCCGTGGCGAACGCAACGTGGACCTCGGGACGCGGCACCGGAGAAACCACGGTCAACGTCGACTCCCCCTCGAGCCTTGCTGCGTTCGCCCCCGGCACGAGCGGCAACAAGCCGACTCCAGTCCCTGTGCCTGCGGCGTTCTTCAGAGTGACCTCGACGACGTGTTCGATCGGGGTGATCCGAAGCCACGTCCCCGACGCGACCTGGAAGCGGCGCTCGCCGCCGCTGCCCTCGGCCCCTTCGAGCTCCAGCGAAAGTGTCTCACCCTCCTCCGCAGCCCAAGTTACCTGGAGCTCGTCGGGCACTGGCACGGTCAACGCCCCGTGGCGAAGCGCGAGTGTGACGACAGGACCATCTGGTTTCAAGTGAACGCTAAGCGGCGTGCCCACCGACCGCAGCGGTGACGGCACGGACGATTCGATGGGCCAAGACAACGGTAGCTCGTCCTCGCCGATCCAAAATGAGAGCGCGTACTCGGACGTTGCCCGGGGCAAGCGCAGGTCGAAGTCGGCAAAACCTTGGTCCGTAGTCTGGCCATTGAGCCGGCGCAGCGTCTCGCCGTCACGCTGGATTTCCGCTGAGACGGCCAGCGGCCGATGCGGCGCGATACGGCCCCGCAACGACGTCACTCGAGTTCGGAGCAGAACACGATCCGCTTCCGTGCTCGCGACCCAAACGGTGGCCGTCCACTGCGGTCCCGCCGATCGAGCCGCGAACCAAGCCCAACCCACCAGTGCCACGGCGAGCGGCGGGATCGCCCACAACAAGGCCAGCAGCTGCCGTTGGTTCACGCCCGTAGTGTCCACGAAACCAGACCGCATGGCGACGCTATTCAGGGCCGGGCACGTGGCTGGCTCGGTCCGGGAGTCTCGCCTCGCATCGAGACCGCGTCGCGCTCCTTTGGGTACCCAACAATCGACGGCCCGCGCCATCCGACGGCTCAAAGGTCTTGGACCCTCGCCCAATTTTGGTAAGACCTCCAGCGCGACGGGGCCGCTCGAACGCGTCCCGACCCTATCCTCGTTCTCAAGGAATATACGGATCATGCAGTTTCCCCCCATCAACGTCCCCGGTTCCGGCCAACTCTACGCACGACTGATCACCAATCAGGGTGCCATTGTCGTTCACCTGGAGGAGACCCGCACGCCGAAGACGGTCGCCAACTTCTGCGGCTTGGCGTCCGGCGAGATCGCGTGGAAAGACGCGGTCACTGGCCAGTCCATGCAGGGCACTCCGATGTACGACGGAGTGCGTTTCCACCGCGTCATCCCGGGGTTCATGGTGCAGGTTGGCGACCCCTTGTCTCGCCATCTCGAGGCCTCGAATCGTTGGGGCACTGGTGGCCCGGGCTACCGCTTCGAGGACGAGTTCCACCCCGAGCTGCGCCACAACAAGGCGGGGATCCTATCCATGGCCAATGCCGGGCCGGGCACCAATGGCTCTCAGTTCTTCATCACTCAAGGCCCCACGCCGCACCTCGACAACCGTCACTCGGTGTTCGGTCACGTCGTGGTTGGACAGTCGGTGGTCGACGCGATCGCGAACGTGCGACGCAACCGCCAGGACCGCCCGGATGAAGACCAATTGATCCAAAAGGTCGAGCTGTTTCGCAGCGCATCCGTGCCTACCGCCTGATTGAACGACCCACGCTCGTTCGACGGTTCGCCTCGCTCTCGCGAGGCGAACCCGCTTTGTGCCTCGACGCGCGGCGCGGGTGACCGAAGACGCGTTCTGTCCGGCGCGGTAACACCGAACGCACACAACGTGCAGCCGACGCCGGCCGCCGATTTGATCCCGGTGCGCGGACGCGCTCGACGTCCTTTATGCCTGCGCGCGGACGCGCTCGACGTCCTTTATGCCTGCGCGCGGACGCGCTCGACGATGGCCCGGAGCGCGATCAAGTAAGATTGCGCGCCGAAACCCGCGATCGTACCCACACACGCCGGTGCGACACACGAGTGATGGCGGAAGGCTTCGCGAGCTGCCGGGTTACTCAAGTGACACTCGACCACCGGAATCATGGCGCCCTTGATGCAGTCGTGCAGAGCCCAAGACGTGTGGGTGTACGCGCCCGGATTCAACACCACGGCTTGGAACCCCTGGTCGACGGCGCCGCCGATCCAGTCGATCAGCAAACCCTCGTGGTTGGACTGACGGCACTCGACGTGCACGCCCAGCGTATTCGCTAGCTCCCCGATCAGCTGGTGGATGTCAGCGAGCGTTTGGCTGCCGTACACGCTGGGTTCGCGCCGCCCGAGGCGATCGAGGTTGGGCCCGCTCACTACCAATACAGAAACCGCCGTTCCGAGCGACATGGCGGCAAGAGTGCTGAGTTTTGCGCAACGGTGCAAGCGTCGACTGCACGACGCGACGCACCGCAAGCCGCATCAACCGAGCTCGCCGACGAGCTTCGGCGCGAGCACTCGCAACAGGTAGCGCGCCTTGCCGAGATTACCCTCGGGCCGCAAGGTCAGGGCGACGAAGTAAGAGTCGTTCAAGACCCGGATGAGGGTCGTGACGCGATCACTTTTGATCGAAACCTCGCGGGTGTCGCCTGCATCCAACATGTCCGTCGCGCGTTGAATGGCTTTGACGATGACGCTGGCTTCGGCGCCGACGCTTTCGATATCGAAGTCCGTTTCCTCACGGGAGTAGGAGTCCAGCGGGATGCCCTCGAAGTCCATGACCATGCCGGCCAGTCCCCCGTCGACTCCGTTCACCACGTTCTGAAGCGCCTCGCGAAACATTCACGGAGTCTAAACCGGCAGCTCGACAACTCGCCAGAAATTTGCCGACTCTCTTCTGGCGTGGGTGTGGACCCGATATAACGGCGCCATGATCCCGCGCCGCGGCACACGCCCTCCTTCGACCCAGGTTCACCCACATCCCCGAGCGCGCGCGTCGCGCGGTGTGGGAGCGTTACTGGTCTGGGCCGCCGCACTCTGCGTCGCTCTTTTTGCCCCGGGTGCGGTGGCCCAGGAGCACAAGGAAGATCCCCTCAATCACGACGAACAGTTCGGGCTGCGGCTCGGACTAACCCTGCCGTACAAGGTAAACTTCCGCTACGACGACTCTCCCCCTTGCGGAACGCGCAATCCCGTCGAGGAGAAGAACGTGTGCTCGGTCGCCTCCCCGTTGGCGCTCGACATCGCGGCATCATACGCCCTCAGCGGCACCATCGAACCGTTCGTCTGGTTCCGGTTGGGTTTGGGTGACGAGACCGAGACCAGCACCGAGGCGGCGACCATAGTTGGTGCCGGTTTGAGGCTGTACACTCGTAACGACGCGCGCTTCAAAATCTTCCTGCAGCCTGCCATTGCGGGTCAATTCGAAGGCCCCACCGTGGCGATCCCCGGTCGCAACTGGGAGACCGATGTCGTGGCGCAAGTGCACATCGGGGGCCAATACGACTTCATGCGCAACGTCGGCGCCTACCTCTCGTTGGGCCCGAGCGTAGCGTTCGTACGGGCGATGAGCCTGGGCATCGAAGGCAGCATCGGCGCCCAAGCGCGTTTTCCGTGAAGAAGAAGCCCGCCGACCGATGGCGATAGGCTTCAGTCTACGTCTGCGTCGAGCAACAGCCGAACTGCCGAGCGCAGCGTGAGACGCCCATCGAGCACGCGATTCGAAACGTCGAGGAACGTCGGAGAGCGCTCCGTCTTCTCCCAATACTTTCGCAGCAAGCCGTGTTCGATTAGGCGACGAAACAGGGCGAGCCGCTTGTGGGCGCGGGAACTACTTGGCGATCTCGCCGGCGGCGTCAGCGCGTTCGCCCACTCTTGCACGCCCACGTTGGAAAGGGCGCTGCAGGCGAGGACTGTCGCACCACGGCCCTGCACGAGACTCAGCCCTTCCTCGTACATGCCAATCAGAGCTTGGGTCTTGGCGTCTCCTGCCGTATCGCACTTGTTGACCAAAAGGACGTCTGCGAACTCGGTGATACCGCGCTTGACGACCTGGAGTTCGTCCCCCGTCCCTGGCACCACGACCACGGTGAGTACGTCGCAGATCAACGCAACGTCCACTTCACTTTGACCGACCCCAACCGTCTCGATCAATATCCGATCGTAGCCGGCGAGTTCGCACAGCCGAGCGCACTCGTCGAGGTGAACGGTGACTCCGCCCAACGCACCACCACTCGGGACGGGGCGAATGAACGCCCCGCTCGACTCGCTCAGCCGCCCCATGCGCACCTTGTCGCCGAGCACGCTGCCACCGCTCCGGACGCTCGAGGGGTCGACGGCGAGCACCGCGACGCGGAACCCTTGCCCGATCCAGTGGCTGCCGAGAGCGTCGATCAAGGTGCTCTTGCCGGCACCTGGAATGCCTGTTACCCCAACACGCAGAGCGTGGGTTTCGCTGGGTGCCACGCGCTCGAGGAACTCTCCCAATAGTCGACCATGTTCGGGAAGTGAGCTCTCGGCATAAGTGAGCAAGCGCGCTAGGGTGCGCCGCTCACCGTCACGAAGCCGCCGGGCCCACTCGTCGAAGTTGCTCTCGGAGAGCCGCCACGCCGTCATGCGCGAGATTCCAGAGCCGTCAGCACTTGTTCGACACAATCGGTGACCGGGGTCCCGGGTGAGAAAATCAAGGTGACGCCTGCGTTGAGTAGCTCGCCGTGGTCGGCCTTGGGCACGATCCCTCCGACCACCACCAGAACGTCATCGGCGCCTTCTGCGGCGAGTGCAGCGAGGAGCTCGGGGACCAAAACGCGGTGACCTGCGGTCTGGGTCGAAATCCCGACGACGTGGACGTCGTTGTCGATGGCCACTCTGGCCACCTGTTGCGGCGTCTGGAACAACGAGCCCAAGTCGACGTCGAAGCCGGCATCGGCAAACGCAGAGGCGATGACTTTGGCACCGCGATCGTGACCGTCTTGTCCCAACTTGGCCACCAGCATGCGCGGCCTACGGCCGTGCCGAGCCTCGAACGCCTTGGAGCGTTCGACGATGGCCGCCCATTGTTCACTCGACTGATACTCACGACTGTACACCCCCGTTACCCCCCTGCTTGCTGGTTGATGACGTGGCCAAACGCGTTCGAGCCGAGCCGTGAGTTCGCCGACGGTGACGCGAGCGCGCATCGCCGTGATACACAAACGCGTGAGCTCGCCCGCTTTTGCATGTGGCTCCGCGGCGCAGTTCTGGACCGCTTCGAGGGCAGCCTCGACAGCAGCTTGGTCGCGGCCAGCCCTCAACTTGCGGAGTTGGGCTCGTTGAGATTCGAGCACGGCTTGGTTGTCGACGCTGCGCAGGTCGGTCGGCGCCGTGTCGCCGGGTAATCGCTGATAGTTCACACCGACGATCTTGTCGAGCCCACGGTCGAGTCGCGCCTGGCGCAGGGTGGCGCACTCCACCACGCCCCGCTGGACCCACCCCGTCTCGAGAGCAGCCAGCATACCGCCCTTGGCTTCGATCTCGGCGAGCAGGCCCCGCGCCTGTGAGACGAGTTCTTCCGTCAGGGCTTCGACTGCGTACGAACCGCCGAAAGGGTCGACGGTAGCGCACACGTCCGTTTCGTGTTGGACGATGAGCTGCGTATTGCGCGCGATGCGTGCTGCCTCGTCGGAAGGCAACGCCCAAGCTTCGTCGTAACCGTTGGTGTGCAAGCTCTGCGTGCCGCCGAGCACCGCGGCCAGCGCTTCGATCGTCGTGCGCACCACGTTGTTCAGCGGTTCCTGGGCAGTAAGACTCACCCCGGAGGTTTGGCAATGCATCCGCAGACGCAAGCTGTTCGGGTCGCCGGGCGAATAACGTTCGGCGATCAACGTGGCCCACAACTTGCGCGCGGCGCGCAACTTGGCGACCTCCAGCAGGAAGTCCATCCCGACACCGAAGAAGAACGAAAGCCGCGGCGCGAACGCGTCGATGTGGAGCCCAGCTGCGCGCGCCGTCTCGACGTAAGTGAGACCGTTGGCGATGGTGAGGCCGAGTTCCAAAGGCGGGTTCGCGCCCGCCTCCTGCAGGTGGTAGCCCGAAATCGAAATGGGGTTGAACTTCGGCAGCGCTCGACTGCAATACGCGATGATGTCGCCAGTCACTCGAAGTGAAGGTGCTGGCCCGAAGATGTACGTGTTGCGGACCAGGAACTCTTTGAGGATGTCGTTCTGCAGCGTGCCCGTAAGTGCGCCCTGGGGCACGCCTTGTTCTTCTGCCGCCACGATGTAGCTCGCGAGGATGGGTAAGACGGCCCCGCTCATCGTCATCGACACGCTCACCTCGCCGAGCGGGATCCCGTCGAACAGGGCTCGCATGTCGTCCACCGAGCTAACGGCAACGCCAGCCATGCCGACGTCCCCCGCAACGTCGGGGTGATCACTGTCGTAGCCGCGGTGAGTCGGCAAATCGAACGCGACGCTCAGGCCGCGTTGCCCGCCAGCGAGCGCTTGTTTGTAGAACTTGTTGCTGTCGGCCGCGTTCGCAAAACCGGCGTACTGCCGCAGTGTCCAGGGGCGCTCCGTGTACATGCTCGGATACGCGCCGCGCAGGTACGGGAAGGCACCGGGCTGACCCAACTGCTCTGCCGGCACCTCGGCTTCGTACAAGTTCTGGTACGTGACCCCCCTTTTGGGGTTAACGGCTTCGGTGGGCTTGTCCGACTTCATGGCGGTCACGGGGTGAACTGAAAGACGACCTCGGTCTGACGCACGAGACCGAGTTCGTCTCGAGCCACTTGCTCGAGTAGACTCGGGTCGGACTTGACGCGCGCGACCTCGGCTTGTAGCTCCCGGATCTCTTCGCTGAGCCGCGCCGCTTTGTCGTGCAGTTCGGCGCGCTCTTGGCGGAGACGTTCGAGGCGCGGCAAACCCGCAGGTGACCAAACCAACGTGGGCACCGCTACCAGGGCCAAGCCAAGCAGCAGCAGTGGCAGAGTCCGCTCGATGGATTCGTGTTTTAGCGTCACGGTCTTAGTCTGCCATGGGAACAACTGCAGGGCCGAGTTCCCTGCAACTGTGCCCAGCGCCGTCGCTGATGCACCGTGGACTTGGCGCGACAGCCCGGTTTTGGCTTTTTCTATCGCCGCTCGGATCGGTAGGGTATATTCCGCCGCCCCACGAAAGGGCCGGGTTTTCCGGGTAATCACCAGGTCGACCGCAGGGTGCCAGACGGTACGCAAAACCGCCTCGCGTGTTTTGGCGTGGTCATTCTGCGCGGCCAATAGGGGCCCGCCGCCACCTCCGGCACCTCAATTCACACAAGGAAACGCAGCGCTGATGAACACGGACCAGCTCCAGAGCGAGCTCGAACAACGCTTCAACCTCGAAGAACTGGTAGCCCTCGCCCAGGAGCACCTGGGCGTTTCGAGAGACACCATTGGCGGCTCGACAGGCTTGGGTTCCTTCGTTCGTGCGCTGTCGCAGTATTGCAGCAAGAACGGCATGACGCAGGCCTTGTTGGACGCGGCAATTCGCCTGAAGCCACACACGGCCGGCGTGTTCGAAGCGGCTGCTCACGGCGGATTAACGGAGGCGCCGCGAGAAGCTGGCGCAAGGATTGCGGACTACACCGTGGTGCGATGCTTCGGTGTCGGACCGTGCGGCCATAGCTACGCAGTCACGCCGCGCGACGGCAACTCCACGCTGCGTTTGAAGTGGTTCAACGCGACGGCGGCAGGCGATGTGGCAGGTCTGGCGCGATACCAAGCTTACGTCCGCCACCTCGGAAGCCGAGCACCGGCCTTGGGTCTTTTGCTCGGCCAAGACGATGGTCGCCCGTTCGTCGTCCAAAATGCCGTGGAGGGAGTCGCCCTGAGTGAACTGTCGAGCGACGAGCCGATGAGCTTCCTGCAGGCGACCGCGACGCTACGGCCGGTACTGCAGGCGTTGTCGGAACTCCACGAAGCGCACTTGGTTCACGGCAACTTGAAGGCGGAAAACGTCTTCGTGACGAGCCCGAACAGCGGCGCCCCCAAAGCAACGCTGCTCGATGGCGGCCTGCATTACTTACGGCTGCGCGAGGCTAATCGGGACCGGGTAGCCGTGGTCAGCGCCGCCAATCCCAGGTCCGTGGCGCCGGAGGTCTTGACCGGTCACGCGGTGACGGCAGCAGCCGACCTGTACGCCGTTGGCGTCATTCTGTTCGAGCTTCTCACCGGGTCCGCGCCCTTCGCAGGCTCTACCGCCGCAACGCTTGCGGTCGCGCACTTGAGCGAGGAAGCCGCGCGCCCGAGTGAACTCACGACGCAGGGCACCATTTCCCCCGAGGTGGACGAGCTAGTGCTGAGCTTGCTCGCGAAACACCCAGAAGAACGTCCAGCGAGTGCAAGCAAGTTGCTCGAGCAGATGGAAAACTTGCAGCTCCGGCGCAGCCAGCGGCCACCACCGCCGCGGGCGGACGTGGAAAGGTTGATCGCCGAACTCCACGCGAGTCCAACCGCCCCCAACGCCGCTCTGGCCCTGGAAGCGATGGTCGAAGCAGGCGCGAGCGCTCGCGATATCGCGTTCGCGTTCCGCGACGCTGCGGCGAGCCTGGATGCGAACGCGGTGGGACATCGGACGGCCAAACTCGACCTGAGTTTTCGTGCGGCCCGCTTGCTGCGCGCGCTCGGGGAGAAGGAAGATGCCGAAGCGGTCTACGTCTCGATTTCGGAACTCGACTCCGGCAACCGCGTCGCCGCAGCGGCCCTCGAAGACTTGCGCCTGAGTCTGGGCAAGCACGAAGCGCTGATCGAAATGTGGCTCGGTCAACACGAAGCCGCCGAAGATAGCGCGACGAAGGCGGCGGCGCTCAGCAAGATTGGTCAACTCTACGAGCGTGAATTGGGTGAGCCCGGTCAAGCGCTCATCGCCTATTGCCAAACGTTCTGCGCTCAGCCGACCGCTGAGTACGCGCAAGCGGTCGAACGAATTGCTGGACAGGACGCAACACGGTGGCAAGAGGCACTGCAAACCTGCAGCGACCAGCTCCGTGAGACATCCGATCCCGAACGCCGCGTACCGATCTTGGTTCAGCTCGGCGATTGGTATTCGGCCCACGCCCACCGCGCAGACCTCGCCGTGCAGTGTTATCAGGCGGCGCTACAGAGTGATCCGAGTTCGGCCAAGGCGCTGGACGGCCTGTCGGTGGTGTTGCGCCGCGCCCAGCAGTGGCCCGAGCTCGCCCAGCTTCTATCCCAACGCGCGGCGATCGCGGTGCCGCCGCGCAACCGCGAGTACCTGGTGCAGGCAGCACAGCTGTGGGCCTCGCACCTGAACGACAAGCCCAAAGCACGGTCCGTCCTCGAGCAAGTCCTGGAGGCCGACCCCCTTCACGCACAGGCGCTCGACAGCCTCAAGGACCTGTATCAGGAGGCGGGAGACATGCTTGGCTACGCACGCTTACTCGAACGCCAAGCAGAACACAGCGTACCCGCCGAACGCGCCGGGCTGTTGTGTCGTCTGGCGGGAATTGTCTCACAAAGTCTGGGAGATCTCGAGCGCGCGACGCAAATCTACGAACGCGTCCTGGCAGACGTGCCCGACCAAATCGAGGCGCTCCAAGGGTTGGAGTCAATCCAGGAACGTTCGGGCAAGTTCCGTCCATTGGTCGACACCTTGAACCGTCAATTGAGCGGCGCCGCGACGCCACGGCAAAAGGTGCGCTTGTTGTCGCGCCTCGCCGAATTGCACGAGCAAGAGTTCCTCGACCCTGGGCAAGCAATTGCGTGTCTCGAACAGGTGATCACGATCGATCCAAAGAACTCGCCGGCATTCGTTCACCTCGAGCGTTTACGCCGAGAGGAGCAGAACTGGACGGAGCTCTCGAGCCTGTACGAGACCCATGCAGAAATCGCTACCGACCCGACGCAAAAAGCCTCCCTCTTGATCGAACGCGCCAAGCTGCTGCGCTCGGCCCTGGAGTCCCCGACGTTGGCGATCGAAACGTTCGAGCGCGCGCTGAAGCTGAAACCTGACGATCCCGAAGCCCTCGCGGGGTTGGCAGAGCTCCGTCAAGCCAGCGGGGACGCGGCCGAAGCGCTACGGGCCATTCAACAGTTGGCTCGCAACGCGCCCACGCCCGAGAGCCAAGCCGACAACTACGTGAGGGCAGCGCAGCTGCTCCTGAGTCGGAAGGATCTGGGCGGCGCAGTGGAGCACTACCAGCTCGCGCTGGAGGCGATGCCCGCCCACCCGGTGGCGTCCACCGAGCTGCGACGCACGTACGTCGAGCTGGGCGATGCCGAGAAGGCGATTAGCATGTTGTACGAGTTGGTCGAGCCGATGCCGGTCGGTGCCGAGCGAGCCAAACTCACGGGCGAGCTAGCTCGGCTCTTGTACCAACACACGGAAGACTGGGACGTCGCTACCGAAACGGCGGAACAGGCGTTGGAGTGGAACGACTCTTCGGTCGACGCGCTGTTCGTTTTGGGAGCGATCTCGTTCAGCGTCGAGGAGTTCGAGACGGCCTACGACTACCTCCATAGGCTCGCGCCGTACGTCAATTCATTACCGACCAAAGATGCCGTAGACAGCCTCATGCGGTATGCCGAGGCCGCTTCTCGCGTCGGCGCACCACCAGCGGTGCTCAACGCCGCTCAACGGCTGGGGGAGCTCGCTCCGAGTGAACTCGACGTGCAGCGACGTCTCGCCGACCTCGTGTTCGCCAACGGCCAGAGCTCCGACGCGGAAGGCCTCTACAAAAATCTGCTCGACAAGTTCGGCAGTCGCCTCCCCAGCGCAGACCGGGCAGACCTTTCGAGCCGATACGCCGAGTGTTTGGCGCGTAGCGGACGTTTGGACCTGGCTGTCTCACTGTTGGAGGAAGCCGTCGACCTCGATCCCAAAGCGACCAAACCACTGGAGGCACTGGCCGCAGCTTACGTGGAGAAAGGAAGCTTCGACGAAGCGTGGGAACTCAAGACGCGACTCCTCGACCTAGTGCTCGGCGATCGCCGCATCGAGCTGTTGATCGAGCTCGGAGAGTTCGCCGCGCAGAAGCTGAATGATCGAGACAAGGCGACGAAGTACCTCGTGATGGCTCTCGACGAGCGGCCCAGCGATCGCAACCTGCTGACGCGCCTGATGCAGCTCTACACGGAAGAAAAGGACTGGGCGCGCCTCGTCGAGGTCGTTCTGAAGCTCGCCGACTTCGTGACGGACGACAAGCAGAAGGCCAAGTACCTGATGACCGCCGGCATGGTCAGTGTGCGCGAGCTGCACGACAAAGCTGCCGCGTTGGATTACTTCGAGCGAGTCTTGTCGCTCGATGCTTCGATCGACAAGGCGCTGGTCGAAAGCCTCGCAATCCTCGAAGAAACGAAGGATTTCGATCGAGCCGAGCGTATCCTCAAGGCGCGCATCCGCACCGCGAGCCGCGACAAGGACACCGAGAAGCTTCGCGACACCTTCGTCCGCATCGGCGAGCTGTACAAGAACCAGCTCGGCAGGACCAAGGACGCGATCGAAGCGTTCGAAGCGGCCAACACCATCGACTCGTCGGACAAGGCGGTTTGGAATGCCTTGAGCGAGCTCTATGCCACGGACACGCACGCGTATTTCGAGAAGGCTCGGAGCCTGTTCACGAACATCCTGATCGAGGACCCTTACCGAGCCGACGCGTACAAGGCCCTGCGAAAAGTGTACACCGACGTCAAGAACGCCGACGGTGCCTGGTGCTTGTGTCAGGCGCTGGCGGTGCTCAAGCTCGCGCAGCCGGACGAGGAGCGTTTCTATCGCCGCATGCGGTCGGACGACCCGGCCTACGCGCAATCGGTGCTATCGCGGCTCGACTACGAGAAGCTCGTGTCTCACGAGTCGGTCGATCCGCTGCTCACGGAGGTGTTCGCGATCATCGAGCATCCGATCGTGAGCAACCGGGGCTACGAGTTTCACGAGCTCGGCTACGACCCGAACTTCGCTGTCGACTTGGCACAGCACCCGCACCCCATCGGTCAAACGTTGCACTACGCCGCCGGCGTTTTGGGCATGGAACCGCCGCCCGCTTTCGACAACACCAATGACCCGGGTGGCCTCGCGTTCCTGGACACCAAGATCCCCTCGATCAGCATGGGCCTCGGTGTGCTCAGCGCCGAGATCCATCCCCAAGCTTTGGCCTTCTTGGCCGGCCGCCACCTGACCTATTATCGTCCTGGTTGCTTCCTTCGCCAGTTGGTCGGCACGGGCACGGGGTTGAAGGCGTGGTTATTTGCAGCCATCAAGCTCATCTCACCAGCGTTCCCGATCCCGGCCGATCTGGAGGGCGCAGTGACGGAACACCTGCAGGTGCTGCGAGACAGCATGCCCGCTCACGCTCGAGACGACTTGGCGCGCGCGGTCTCCAAACTGCTGCAAAGTACCAATGCGCTCGACCTACGAAGCTGGGTGAACGGCGTGGACTTCACCGCCGACCGAATCGGTTTTGTCCTGGCTCACGACCTCGAGACCGCCGTCGAGGTCGTACGCAGCACGGAAGACGACGAGGCGATGGTGCGTGAGCGAGTCAAGCAGCTGGTCTTGTATTCGATTAGCCCCACCTATCTCGAGCTGCGTCGTCACCTGAAGATTGACTTGAACGGTTGAGACAAAATGAGAAGAGCGCGGTAGCTCCGCGCTCTTTTCATTTGATTCGCCGTCAACGTCACCGTTGACGCGCGGCACACATCGTTCGTCAGTTCGGGTTGACGTCGAGTCTGCGAGGACCCGGCGGCGTTGCTCCCTTTGGCGCCGCGGGAGCTGGGTTGAACACGAGGTGCGCGAACGAGCCGGAGACGCGCCACGAATACGAATCGTCGGGTTGCTTTGCTCGCTTGACCTTCGGGTCCATGTCCATGAGAGCGGGTGCGGGATCGCCCGGTTTACCTAGCAGTGACCGGGTGGTGTCGTCCTTGTCGCGGTATTTGTCACTGAACTTGTAGGTGAGCGTCAGCTGTTCGATCAGGCTGAGCGCAAACTGCTCACGCAGCCTGATCTTGCCGTCCGCACTCGCCTCCAAGTCGGGACCTTTGACCTCGAACTGATCGATCTTCACCTTGCCTTGAGTTGCGGACGCCTTGAACTTCAAGGTGCCCGCGTCGAGCGTCGGCAATGCCAAGAGGCCACGCACCTTCGACTTGCCGTCGCCGATCTTGAGGTCGGTGATCTCGATGTCCACCGTGCCCTCCGCCAGCGCCGTCTTGCCCTCGGGCAAACGCAGGTCCACCGTGCCGGTCATGGCTCCCGATAACGGTAGGTCCAACGTCTGAGATACCGTGGGCAACTGCCCTGGGTCGACGCCTTCGAACTCGGCGACGAGGTGTTTCTCCTTGTCGGAGACGGTGAGCTCCCCCTTGATGACTCCACCAAACCCCTCGACTCCATAACTCACGTCGGTCGTGCCGAACAACAACGACAGCGGTGAGACAGTCGCATAGACCTGTTCGGCATGCAGCGTCTGCTTGGGTGGTGCGGCTTCGGCTCCTGGCTCCGCTGACTTGGCAGGCGGCGGGATCAGGTTGATGTCGCTCAGTACGACGCCCGGGAACCGCCAGGACCAGGTCGCCTCGCCGATCTGCAGGCGAGATGCATCTGCGCCGGTTTGAGAGGCGTTGAACCCCGACTCGATCCGACTCTTGAGGCGGTCGTAGGGGAAAGTCCAGTAAGCGAACAGGCAGAACAGGACCAGGTACAACGCGGGGTAGCCGACCCACGTGAGGATGCGACGGACGCGGGGTGTGATGTTCATGGACTTTCCTCGGGGGCGGGTTCCTCACCCTTCGTGTTGGCCGGCGCTTTGACGGGCGTCGCCAACCGGTGATAAGCCGACACGGTCATCGAAACGTCCCACTCGTCGGATTCCGTCGCGCGTTTCCGAATGTTCACCTTCGTCACACTGACCGGGAACGACGCCTGGGCGATCTTCTCGAAGAACAGCACGAGATTGCGCATGCTGACCTTCTTCAGGGAGATTTCCGTGGCGTGCTCTTCGTAGTTCTTGCCGATGGGTACCACCGGGCGGTCCTTGAACTCCGGGATGCCCAGGCTCAGCGCTTTGGCCTGGTTGTCGAGAAAGCCCGCCAGCTGCGGCGCAGGCGTCTTGTAGCGCGCCAACACCTGGTCGTTCAGATCTCGAGCCTCGATGATCTTGTCTCGCTCGGCGAACAAGCGTTCGATTGTCTCGCGGAGTTGTTCGTTCTCCGAGCGTTTCTCCGACAGCGTCGCCGAAACGGCGAGCGGGATGAGCAGCACGGCGATGACGACGAAGAGCCCGACGAAGATGCCGAGCAAGCGGCGTTCACGTGGCTGCAGCGCGTCGATTCGATCTTGAAGGCTCATGGCTCTTGCTCCTCGGGCGCTCCGGCGGGGCGTTTCTTGGGCGCTTCTTCACAGCGGATCTCGAACTCCATCGAATAGCTCTGGCGTGTCGTGTTCCGATACTGGGAAATCTTGGCGATCGCGACGTCCTTGAAGCACGTCTCCGTCTTCAGGTTCTCGGCGATTTTCTGAGCAGCTTCCGTAGACTTGGCGATGCCGCGCAACTTCACGTGATTGCGCGCCAGGTCGAGTTCGTCGATCTCGTGTTCCAAGTCGAGCGGGATGTGCTTCGACAGCAAGATCGCGAGCTGAAACGCATCGATCTCTGGTTGCGGATCCTTCTCGCGCCGCAAGCCTTTGTCGAGCAACTCCTGGACGTAGTTGGCGTCCGTGCTCTCCTCTTCGAGGATCTGCTTGGACAATTGCCCCAGCGCGGCGCTCAAGGACTCCTTCTCTTGCGACAAGGCCCGGTTTTCGGCCCAAGCGGAGAACAGGAAGCTCAGGAGCAAAGCCCCACCGAGCGCCGACAGCAGCGGGATGCGTTCTTTGAGAAAGCCGTACCCTCGTTGGAAGGCCAATGCGCCCTTGCGCAGGTTCAGGTCTTTCGAACCGCTCCTGAGGCTGAGCGCGACGCCCATGGACCGCGCGTAACGCCGCCACACCGCACGTTGGTCCTCGGTCAGTGCCGCCCCAAATTCCGGCTCCGGGAGCAAGGCGACCTCGACGCCGGCATTCTCGGTGAGATACTCGGTGATGCCCGCGGTGTCGGCGCCGCCACCGCACAAGTACACCTTGGTGACGTGCGGGCTGGCGTTGGCTGCCCACGCGACCCACGTCTGCCTCAGGGTGCGCGCTAAGTCTGGAGCCGTGGCTGGAAACCCGCTCACGCCGATTGAGAGCGTCCGCGCGAACACGGCAACCCCCTGGTGAACGAGCACCACTTCGCAAGTGGTGTCCGCAAGCTCGACTACGGCGACGCATTCGTCACCGCGGAGTTCGCGGATGACGCCGGCCAAGTTGCCCAACGTCAGGGGCGCTATCCCGACGTGCTCGGGCTCGTGGCCCAACGCTTCCTTCACGAGTTCGATGCGGTCTTTGACCTGTTCACTCGGAACGGCAGCCGCCAACACCTCCACTTGGGCGTCGTGTTTGTGCCGCGGGAGCACGCGAGAATCGTAAACCAGCGTGTCGAAATCGACGGGGACGCGCGCCTCGAGTTCGAAGGGCACGACCTCTTCGACCTGCTTCAGCGCGGCGGGAGGCAAGGCCAAACGATGTATGAACGCGGACTGGCCCCCCAACGTCACCGCGACGGATTCACCATGCCGAGTGAACTCACCGGCCGCGTGCCGCACCGCATGCTCGAGTTCGTCGAAGCCGCGCGTCTCTACCTCGCGCAAGGCTTCGACCTCGATGCGCCGGTAGCTGGACCGTATGACCGCGATCCGGACCAGGTTGGGACGAATGTCTATACCTACAAACTTGCTCATAAGATCTCGACGGTTCGGCTTAGAGGAGGACTAACCAAAGAGGCAACTTCCCTCACGAGGCCGTTTACTCGACTCGGTAGTAAATGACGTCTCCTCCAGGATTGGGACGAAAGGCGTTGGTCAAGGTGGCTTCGGTGGCTTCGCCGGGCAAGTTCGGCGGCGGACCTGCGTTCTGCATCATGGTGGTCGCGTCGGCCAGGTTCATGGTCGACGGATCCGTGACGCCAGCGAACGGATTGATGGGGGCAGGAGCTCCCCGAAAGTCAATCACGCTGTGGATACGCCGAATGGTCGTGCGATTGCCCGACTTCACGGTGCCCGTAGCGTAGATGCTGAAGACCTTGCTCTCGGTGCTGATCGCCTTCTCGAGCTCGGCCTCGCTAACCAACTTCAGCGGGGGCAGTTCGAGCGCCTGCAGCATGGGTCCGAGCAGGCCCTGACCCTTCAGAGTGTTGATGAAGGCCTTGGGCGATCCCATCAATGGAATGCCGCGAGTAAACGACTGCAGGAGGCTGAGCACCATCAACACCTTCATCTGGACTTCCTGATCCATCACCAGCGGTGAGTCAGGGGTGCTGTAAGCGCCGATCAAAGCCAAGATCGTCTGCGGGTTGGCGGTGTTGACGTTGACGCGGCCCTGGCCCCAGACCGTGACCACTCGCCCTTCGGGCTTGTACGGGTCGGGTTCCACGAAGGTCGACCAGAAATCGTCGGTGACCCCTCGCACCAGGTGCAGTTCGCCCAAGCTGTCGAAGGCGGCATTCTTCCGTTCGTACGGCTCCTTGAGCATTTGGTAGTAGCCGTCCTCGCCACCAGTCTGCACGTTTTGCCCCGAAAGGTCACACGCCGCCGTCTCGGCGTCGTTGTCCGTCCAGTCGATGATCGCCGAACAGATCTGTTGTCGCGTGTGGAAGTTGCCGTCCAGGTCGCGCTCCGAGAACAGCGCGTCGTATTGAATGCCCTGTAACAACCCGAGCAGCAAACCGGCCAAGCGCTGCTGAGCGAACAGGTTCGACGCCGCGGCCATGTTGACGTTCAGCTTCGAGTCCTCGTCGATGATGCTGACCTCGAACCCCGCGCCTTCCATCCCGAGATTCTTGGCCGCCGATATGTCGAAGCCCCCCAAGGTGGAGAAGCGCGCCATCCCACCTTTGTCGTTGAAGGCGCCCAGGATGTCGTCGGCGAAGCCCCAGACCGGGATCTGCGGAGTCGACTGGAAGAGCATCATCAAGAACGGCGCGACGGCTTTGCGGATCGTCGGCTCCGATGCGATCAATAGCCGAGACAAGTTAATGGCACTCTTGGCGGCGTATTCGGCCTTCACACCGTCGCGCTCGGCCAGGGCGTGACCGAGATCGGCAGAGGTCTCGTCCTGGAACTCGGTGAGCATGACCGCCAGGATCGACAGCGACCCGAGCACGATCACGAGCGCGACTCCTCGTTTGGAGGCGCGGCGCGGACGCATCAATTCGTGTCTGACACGAGCGAAGAGCGCGCGCAGCCGACCGCGCAAAGCCATCGCTTGCGGTGACGTACTCGCCGTCGGGTGCAGGGTATCGTCCTTCACCATTCATCTCCCCGCGAATTGGAGCGGCGCGCGCATGGGCATCACCACCTTGGCAACGAATGGAATCGCGGCCCGGTCGCCGTCCCCGCCGAAACGCTCTCCACCATTGAGCACGAGATGCACGCGAACCTGGAGGGGCAGGCGGTCGAGCTGTCCCACGACGGTCGTCGAGTCCCACTCTTCTATCCAGGTGCCGAGCAAGGGGTCGAGGTACTTGAGATCGAACAAGTCGATGTCGGTTGCCAACACCTCCGCCTTTCCCCCTTCGCTGGGTTCGTTGTCGATACGCGTGCTGATGCGTCGCAACAGATCGATTTGCCCCGTCTTGTTCGGGTTCTCTTCACCGTAGTACGAGATCTCTGCCTGGTCCGATTGACGCGAATCACGGTCGGTACGGCGGTTGACGAACGCGTCGAAGTCGATGCGGTCGGCGGGTGAACTCTGCTCCGCTTTGAACCAGGTCTTGACCACCCAGAGGCTCTGATCGAGCGGCACGTGTTTGGAGATATAAGCGCTCTCGAGTTCGCGCGTGATGCGGGCCATCGCCATGCGCCCCTCGCGATATCGGTCCGAGGATCGCTGCACGCCCTCCTTGCTCCGTTTGAGCGACGAAAACGCCGTGAACAACAGCCCTGAGATCATCGCCAAGACGGTCACGGCGATCATCACCTCGATCAACGAGAAGCCGCGAGCGCGACCACCAGGGGCGTTCACTTGTTCCCTCCAAACCCAAACAAACCACCACCGCCGGGCGGCGCGGCGGCAGCCCCCCCCGTGGTCGCGGCGGGAGCCCCCTGCCCCAGCGCATCCAAGCCGGCGGCAGCGAGGGGGTCGAGCCCGCCCTGTTGGGGGTTGGTGACGTACTGGGTAGCGGAGAGCTCCCGATCACTGTTGCCCTCCTTCCAATGTACGGTGACGATCACTTTGCGAATGCTCGCTTCGAGCATGAGCTTGAGCTCTGGGTAGACGAACCCGATGACCATCGAGGCCATACCGCCGCCGCCCATGCCGCCACCCATGCCGCCACCGGACATCAGGTCGGCGACCTGTCCCATACCTCCGCCAGGAGCCAGTCCGGAGGCGCCGGAAGCCAGCGCTCCAAGCGGCCCTAGGTTGGCGCCCATGTCCGGCGAGATGGCGCCTAGCTCACCTCCGGTCATGGCGGGGGACGCCATGGGAGCGCCCGCGTCGCCACCGGTCATCCCGCCCGGCGGCAGCTCGGGGAGCTCGATCTTTTGGATCTTCCACGAGCAGCGGTAACCTTCGACGTCGACGTCTTCACAGCAATCGCCCTCGTCCTCGTCGTCCATCAGCGGATAGCCGTCTTGGAGTAACTTCAACTCCACCTCGGCCATCTTGCAGCGCAACAGGCCTGGCGCCTGCGACAACTTCGCCGCCTTGGAGTAACTCCAGAACACTCCGGTCTGGGCCGACGACACGATCGTCAGGCCGAGACCTAGAATGGCGACCGCCACCAAGACCTCCAGCAGCGTGAATCCGCGACGAGAATGCGAGTTCAATCGACCTCCCGTTCCCCGAAGTCCACGCCGTCCCCCGGCTTTTCGTATTCGACGGTGCCTTTGACGATCGAAGCGCGACCCGTCAAAGCGCTGACCACGATGCTCGATCCGTCGGGCTGCCCGGGTCGAGTGAGGACGATGACTGCTTTTTCGGTGCTGCCCCCTGGCCAGAAGTACAAGTAGGCGCGACCTTCGGTGCGCGGCTCCGAATCATGCTCGGTCTGCACGCTCTTGAAACGGATCTCGGGCTCGAGTGAACGTGGTCCCCTG
>CBINDO010000053.1:0-36041 GCA_966249405.1 uncultured bacterium
CCGAGGGGCGGCTTGCCGACCAGCTGAGCGACGTAACCGCGAACCGCCGGAACCCGCGTCGAGCCCCCGACCAGGATCACGCCGTCGACCTCGGACGGCTCCAGCTCGGCGTCGCGGAGCGCGCGGCGACACGCCTTGCCCGTGCGTTCGAGCAAAGGCGCGATCCAGCGCTCGAAGTCGCTGCGCGTCGCGACGTACGGCGCACGGGCGCCCGGCAACGACACCTCCACGCGCTCGTTGTCCGTGAGCGCGTGTTTGACGTTGCGCGCCGTTTCGAGCACGAGTGCGATCACCTCTGGCGGCGCGCTGCGACCATCGACGGCGAGGTGCCGGAACATGTCCTCGGCGATCAAGCGATCCATGTCGTCGCCGCCGAGCGCGCTATCCCCACCTGTACTCTTGACCTGGAACACGCCGTCCTCGAGCATCAGGGTCGTGATGTCGAAGGTACCACCGCCGAGATCGTACACGGCGAACACGCCGTTCTGGCGTTTTTCGAGACCATAGGCCAACGCCGCCGCCGTCGGCTCGTTGAGCAAGCGCAAGACGTTGAGCCCGGCCAGACGCGCCGCGTCTTTGGTGGCCTGACGTTGGGCGTCGTCGAAATAAGCGGGCACCGTGATGACCACGCCGCCCACCGACTGGAGTTGATCGCGTGCGCTTTGGGCGAGGCTACGCAAAATGTCGGCGCTGACCTCGACCGGGGTGACGACGCGTTCACCCACGTCGAACTGCACCACTCGCCGCTGTTCGTCGTTGTTCGGGGCTACGAAGCGGTACGTGCCGAGCGCTTGCGTCTGGGGGTCGTCCGCCCCGCGGCCCATGAAGCGCTTGACGCTAGCGATGGTCCGCGCAGGCTCACGTTCGAGGTACGCTTTGGCGTTGTTACCCACCAAAACCTCCCCGTGTCGGCCATAAAAGACCACGCTCGGTAGCAGCTGGGTTCCGTCACAGTTGATGAGCGCCATCGGCCTCTCGTCGCGGACGTAGGCTACGACGGAGTTGGTGGTTCCCAAATCGATGCCGATCGGAGTAGGCGGAGCCTTGGGGTCGAAGATATCGAGCAACATCAGTTACATCCAGTCATCTGTCATGGGCGCGAACCCGGCCACGTGTGACGTTCAAACGTCCGCGAGTTCGTCTTGCATGCGTCGCACCTCTTCGGCGAGGCGTTCGAAGTACTTGAGCGTGGCCAGTTCCCGCGCAATGGTGGCGACGAGCTGGCCGTCGGGAGCGGCGCCGCCGACAGCAGTTCCAGCCAGCGCCGAGAACCCCCGCGTCAACTCGGAAAGCGTCGTGCGGCGACGCTGCTCGGCCTCGGCTGCGATACGCGCGACTTCGTTCTTGTCGAGGCGAGTGAACGCGGCGGACAGCTCTTCGCGCCACTGCATCACCTCCATCAACAAAGTCGGCGACACGCGTACGTCCTGAATCTCGTGAGACGCTCCCGAGCCGAGCAAGCGAGTGAGCAGCGCGTGCCCCCGCGTCACGGGGTTCTTCAGCTGGCGCACGGCCTCGTTCACGGCCATGGCCTTGTTCAGCGCAGCTCGGCGTTCGGCCGCGCCAGTCGTGGCGAAGCGGTCCGGATGCGAGACCTTGGACAACTCGCGCTGACGTGCTTCTAACTCCGCCTTCTCCAGATCGAAACGGGGCTCAACCCCCAACAAGTCGAAGGGATCACCGAGCGGAGGCGTCACTCACTTCACCGTGAATGAATGACCGCACCCGCATTTGCTCGCTTCCTGCGGGTTGAGGAAAGTGAAGCCCCGGAACATCATCGAATTGACGTAATCGAGGGTGGAGCCGTTCAAGTAGATGAGGCTCTTCTTGTCGACGTAGAAACGCACGCCGTCACACTCCGTCACCGTGTCGCGCGCTCGGGGCTCCTCGTCGGAGAACTCGATGACGTAGGAGAACCCGCTGCAGCCGCCACCCTTGATCCCCAAGCGCACGGCGGCGTTGGGGGTGCCCCGCTTTTGCAGACGAGCCTTGGCATACTCCACCGCGGCTGCGGTGATGTGCACACCACGCTGCGCCTTGCTCTCGCTGGCGGGCGCGGAGGGTTTGGCTGCTGGCGGCGGGTTGATGTCACTTTGGACGTTCATGAAAGCCTCGATTCACTCGTTCCGTACGGCTAGGTCGTCTCGACGGTCACTTCTCGAGCGCACGCTTGGCGGCTTGCTTCTTTCGGAAGTCTTCGATGGCGCTCTTGATCGCGTCTTCGGCGAGCACCGAGCAATGAATCTTCACGGGCGGCAAGTTGAGCTCGGAGGCGATCTGCGAGTTGCTCAACGTCTCCGCTTCGTCGACGTGTTTACCTTTGATCCACTCGGTGGCCAACGACGAAGACGCGATGGCGGATCCGCAGCCGAAGGTCTTGAAACGTGCGTCTTCGATGATCCCCTCGGCGTTCACCTGGATCTGCAGACGCATCACGTCGCCGCACGCAGGTGCGCCGACCAATCCCGTACCGACGTTATCGGACGCCTGGTCCAAGGTGCCCACGTTGCGGGGGTTTTCGTAGTGGTCGATGACCTTTTCGCTGTATGCCATAACTCAACTCCAAACTCGGAAATCTGCTGTTTGCTGGGGCCTGCTCGCTTCGTCCCTGGGACGCGCCGCAATACGCGACGCACTCGCTACGTGCACGATCTCAGTGTGCTGCCCACTGGATCGACTTGATGTCGACGCCTTGCTGGTACATTTCGTAGAGCGGAGACATCTCGCGCAGGCGAGCTACCTTGCCGCTCACGAGCTCACCCACGAAATCCACCTCTTCTTCGGTGTTGAACCGGCCGATGCCGAACCGAATCGACGAGTGGGCCAGGTCTTCGTCGAGCCCCATGCTGTGCAGCACGTAACTCGGCTCGAGGCTGGCGCTCGTGCACGCCGAACCGCTCGAAACGGCGACGTCTTTGATAGCCATCATCAGCGCCTCGCCTTCGACGAAGGCGAAGGAGACGTTCAGGTTGCCGGGCAAGCGACGATCGCGATCGCCGTTCAAGATCACCTGGTCGAGCTCTTTGGTGAGCTTGGCGTACAAGCGATCGCGCAACATCGCGATACGCCGGTTCTCCTCGGCGCCTTCTTTCATCATGATCTCGGCCGCCTTGGCGAAACCGACGATGCCCGGTACGTTCAACGTGCCCGACCGGTTGCCGCGCTCGTGCCCGCCGCCGTCCATCTGAGCGGTGAGACGTACCCGCGGCTTCTGACGTCGCACGTACAAGGCGCCGATCCCTTTCGGACCGTACATCTTGTGCGCCGTGATCGACGCCAAATCGACGTTCAGGTCCTCGACGTCGAACGGCGTCTTCCCGACGCCTTGCACCGCGTCCGAATGCAGTAAGATGCCGCGTTCGCGCGTGATTTGGCCGATCTCCTTGATGGGCTGCACGGTGCCGACCTCGTTGTTGGCCAGCATCACGCTCACCAAGATCGTGCGGTCGGTGAGCGCTGCACGGATCGCGTCCGCGCTCACGATACCGTTTGGGTCGGCCTTGACGTAGGTGACCTCGAACCCCTCGGTTTCGAGACGTTTGCACGAATCCAGCACCGCCTTGTGCTCGATCGTCGTAGTCACGATGTGGTTGCCGCGACTCTTGTAGTATTCAGCCACGCCCTTGATCGCGAGGTTGTTGCTCTCGGTCGCTCCCGAGGTGAAGACAATCTCCTTGCCGCTTCCGGCGCCGATCAGCTGAGCGATCGTCTCGCGCGAGTCTTCGACGGCCGCCTCCGCCTCCCAGCCAAAACGGTGGGTACGGCTCGCCGCGTTGCCGAATTTGGTCAAGAAATACGGCACCATCGCCTCGAGAACTCGCGGGTCCATCGGGGTCGTGGCGTGGTTGTCCATGTATACGGGGGTTTTGACGGTCATGACGATCTCAACACTTTCGTTGCTCAGGCTTGCGCACCACTCACCAAGTCGGGCACGCGCCCGGGCTCCTCTTGGCGGCGTTCACATTGGGCACACCCACTGACGTGGGTCTCGGCGACACAGACGTGCTGACACGCCTTCAGAAAATCCACGCTCGCCACCAGCTCTTGCTCGAGCGCTCGGTACTCGGCCAGGCGCTCGCGCACCTCACTCAGCTTGGCTTCGTAAACCTGCAACAAGTCCGAAGACGCGCTCCGCGGGCTGCCGAATGCTTTCCGCCGCTCGGCGATACCTTGAATCTCGCTCAGCGAGAGCCCCAGGCTCTGCAGCTTGGAAATCCAACGGACCCGGCTCTGGGTCTCGGTCGAGAACAAGCGGTAACCACCCTTGGAGCGCTTGGCGGGCTCGATCAAACCCAGGCTCTCGTACAGGTGAATGGCGCGAACGGTTTTGCCCGTCAGCTTGGCCAGGTCTCCAACCTGGATGAAGCCCCCACCCTCCATCGCCTGCCCGTCGGGCACGGCGACGCCACACGGCGACGAGGCCTCCGCCAGCTCTTCACAGGCCGCCACCACGTCTGCCCCTGCCGCGCGCGGCGCCGCGTCGGAGACCCCAAGAGCCGCCGATTGCAGCTCTTCAGCGCAATTGGGCTCTTCGACGAGCAGCTTGAGGTGGCGTTTGTCCTGGGACATGAGATAGAGAGCCGATGTAGGCAGACCGCACCCTCACCTATACGTAAGGGTCAGACTCAACGCAAGACTTACCCATACGTATGGGTCATGTCAAGGCACCCCGACCGGCTGCACGTCTGAACAGTCGCGCATCGAAACTGCGACTTACCTTGACACCAGAACTCCTGCGACTACATTCCGCCCCGTTGCCGCGCGGTGGAGCAGTCCGGTAGCTCGTCGGGCTCATAACCCGAAGGTCATAGGTTCAAATCCTGTCCGCGCAACTAACCGAAAAGAAACGGGAATCTGAGAAATCAGGTTCCCGTTTCGCGTTTGTCGGGTCGCGAGCGACACGCGCAGTCGCGTTCGAGGGCAGGCACCATCGGAAGGCACCTAGCTCAAGCGAGCCCGGAAGGCTGCCTGCGAAAATAGGTGCCTGCAGCCGTTCGTGAGGATGCGGCATCGCCGCGCCGCCCGAAGAGAGCGAAGGTCCTCCATCGCCTCAACGGCGAATTTGGCGTCGCGGCTGCGCTTGCAGAGCCTCACCGCCTCCACCGTGGTTTGCTAGCCGCGCCGGGCGGCTTCTATCGCGGCGACGTCGATCTTCTGCATCGTCATCATCGCCGCGAACGCGCGCTGCGCCTCCGCGCCGCCCGCAGCCGTCGCCTCGGTGAGCGCGCGCGGGGTGATCTGCCATGACAGTCCCCAACGATCCTTGCACCAGCCGCAGGCGCTCTCGACGCCTCCGTTGCCGACGATGGCGTTCCAGTAACGGTCGGTCTCCGCTTGGTCCTCGGTCGCGATCTGAAACGAGAACGCTTCACTGTGTTTGAAGACGGGCCCACCGTTGAGACCGAGACACGGAATGCCGAAGACGGTGAACTCCACCGTCAGGACGTCGCCCTGCTTACCGCCGGGGTAGTCTGCTGGTGCCTTGTGAACAGCAGTGACCGCGCTGTCGGGAAACGTCGCGGCGTAGAAGTTGGCGGCGGCCTCCGCGTCCTTGTCGAACCAGAGACAGATGGTGTTTTTGTGAGTCATGGTGAAGCGAAAGCCTACGCAGGATCGCCGGGTTTTCCAGTGCTCAGGGCTCGTTCGACGAAGTCAGACGACGCTCGCTGGTCGACTGTCGCCAAATGTCTCGCAGATGCGGAGACGGTGGACACGGCTGGGGCATCGTCGAGAGGCGCAACTGCACCCTTGCGGGCGCCGCCTCATAGTTAACCTGAAGGACACCTGCGCGAGCTCCCTCGGCGCCGCGCGTGAAGGCCGAGGGTCACGCCTCCCACGAAGGCCGCCGGCGCCGCGCATCCCGACGCTCGTCGGGTGTCGCGGTTCACGTCGGCCGAGGAGCCAAATAGTTTCGTGGTCCGCCGCGCTACCGGCAGACGCCACCGACGTCATCGGACTGCAACCCTACCGGGGGCGCACGTTGCTGGGCGGGAGCCTCATGGATTGCCACACATCCCCTACCCGCTCGCGGTAAGCCTTCGAAAGTAGGCCGGATTTGCGAGAACCGGACCAGAGTCTAGAAAGCAAATAGGCGGGGGAGTCGTTTCCAAGGATCGCCGCGAGTGATGAACGCGAACTGATGAGTCTTCAGGTGGGAGCCGCCCATCGACGCATGCGGCGGGGCCCAACGCGGTCACCCAGGCGCCGGGGTGATTGCCAAGGGCCGAAGATTCGATGGTTCGGTGCCGCCTCGCGCCCGCGACTCGGGATACTCCCGCGGCAGCGGTTCCAGACACGCCTTACACGGACGAAATGGAGTTCGAGCCGCGGTGGGCAACGGCGCGCCGTGCAGCCGAGCAAGCCGCGGCTGGGCGCTGCTGGTGAGCCCAGCGTTTCCGTAGAGTGACCGGCCTCGGCCAAAAAAACGCGGCCGTGCGCAGTTTGATATTTCCTTCACCGCAGGACGCATTACGTCCCGTTTGAGAAACGCGCCCGAAAGGCACAGGGCGCTACTTCGGTCGTTCCGTTGGAGGCAAACCTACGCTTCCGAATTCCCGGTTCGACTGGATTAACAACCAGCGGAGTGTGCTACGCAAGCGCCGTGTCGCGAGACACCTGAGAGTCTAGAAAAGGAAAGAAGAAATGATCAGAGTCGGTATCAATGGCTTCGGCCGTATCGGTCGTATGGTTTTCCGCGCTGCCATCGGACGTGGTGACGTCGAGATCGTGGCGATCAACGATTTGCTCGATGTGGACTACCTCGCGTACATGCTGAAGTACGACTCGGTACACGGTCGCTTCAAGGGCACCATCGACATCGCCGACGGCAAGCTGGTCGTGAACGGCAAATCGATCCGTTGCACCGCCGAGACCGATCCCAGCAAGCTCAACTGGAGCGGCGCCGGTGTGGATACCGTCGTCGAGTCGACCGGCATCTTCCTCGACAAAGAGGGCGGTGAGAAGCACCTCGCGGCCGGCGCCAAGAAGGTCGTTTTTTCGGCTCCGTCCAAAGACGACACCCCCATGTTCGTGATGGGCGTCAACGACGACAGCTACGCAGGCCAAGCCATCGTATCGAACGCCTCCTGCACGACGAACTGCCTCGCGCCCGTCGCCAAGGTCCTCAACGACAACTGGGGCATCAAGCGCGGCTTGATGACCACCGTCCACGCGACGACCGCGACCCAGAAGACGGTCGACGGTCCCTCGAAGAAGGATTGGCGCGGCGGTCGCGGCATCCTCGAGAACATCATCCCGTCTTCGACCGGTGCGGCCAAGGCGGTGGGCAAGGTAATTCCGGCTTTGAACGGCAAGCTCACCGGCATGGCGTTCCGCGTTCCCACCTCGGACGTGTCCGTCGTCGACCTCACCTGCGAGCTCAACAAGGAAGCCAGCTACGACGAAATCTGCAAGGCCATGAAGGCGGCTTCGGAAGGCAAGCTCAAGGGCATCCTTGGCTACACCGAAGACAAGGTCGTTTCGACCGACTTCGTCGGTGAGGTTTGCACCTCGGTGTTCGACGCCGAAGCCGGCATCGCGCTCGACAAGACCTTCGTCAAGGTCGTGTCTTGGTACGACAACGAGTGGGGTTACTCGAACAAGGTCGTCGACCTCGTCAAGCGCATCTCCTCCTAATCCGCGAGTTTTGCTGCAACGCGCAGCCGAACTCCCCCTGCACCGTCGTGGGCCACATCTCAGTCGAGACGTGAAACCTGCGACGGTGCAATGCATTGGGAGCGGTGTTACGCTGTTCGAGCGCCGCTTCTGGAAAGACGCGGCGCTCGTGCCCATCGGGGGGTGTTCCCCGCCAAGCCATAACGAGGTTGTGTGTTCTCGAGACGTTTGCTGCACCTGCTGGCTCTTGGATTCTTCGGGCACCTCCCGCCGCTGCTGGCGCAGACGCGAGTCGCGTGCGTCGGCGACAGCATCACCGAGGGCTATGGGTTATCATCGCCGAACCAAGAGGCGTACCCGGCGCAGCTGCAGGTTCTGCTCGGCCCCGATTACCAGGTGCAGAACTTCGGCGTGTCCGGCAGCACGGCGCGCAAACAAGGTGACAAGCCGTATTGGGCTCAGGGAGCCTACGGCGCGAGTACGAGCTTCGCACCGAACGTCGTCCTCTTGATGTTGGGCACCAACGACGCCAAGCCCGCCAACTGGAACGAAGCGGCGTTTCGCGTCGATTACTCGGCGTTGGTCGAGCACTACGCCGATCTCGGCGCACAAGTCTACGTCGCGACTCCGCCCAAGGTGTTCGGGAGCGGCGCGTTCGACATCACTCCCACGACGGTGAACGACGTCGTGGTGCCGATCGTGCATGAGCTCGCTGCTGACACGGGCGCTACGTTGGTCGACGTGTACGCGGCGACCGAACCTCACGGCGATTGGTTTCCCGACAATGTTCACCCTTCACGCGAAGGCGCGGCGCTGCTAGCTCAGACCTTCGCCGACGCTCTCTCCGAGGAGCACACCACGACGGGCGGCGTTGCCCCGACTACGTCGGAGGCCTCCGCCACTTCCGATCCCGTGAGCACGCTCGGCAGTTCCGACCGCCCCCGCGAGTCGAGCGCCATGAGCTGGGACGCCTCGAGCGTTTCGTCGGTGACTAGCGAGCCTGGTCGCAACCCTTCGTCCGAGCCGCTCACCAGCGGAACCGTGAGCAGCGCACCCTCCAACCCGACGACGATCGGCGTAACGACGCCGACTGCGACCTCTAATACCGACGCGGCGACGGGCCCGTCAATTGTCTCACCAACGGCGTCGAGTTCGAGTGCCGGCACCCCGGCGCAGCCGCCGGTCCCCTCGGCTTCGGAACGCGAAGCATCGTGCAGCAGCGCAGCGAGCCGAAGCGCGTCTTTCGGCGGTGTGCCAGCGCTGCTCGTGGCGGCCTCCGCGTTGGCCGTTTGGCGTCGTCGACGGCGGGTTAACACCGCACCCCGACGCGCAGGGCTCGCGACCCGGTACGGCGAACGACGGGCTTCGTGAGCTGCAGCGACGGACCTTCGCGAACGCCGCCGGTGGCCCACCGCGCCGTAGGGCGGCTCAGTCGGCCGGGGTTCGAGTGTCCCACTGCTCCCGGTCGGCGAGTCGTTGATCTTGCCGAGACCAAACACCGTCGTGGGCAGACGTTTGGCTCCGCTCGCCCGACGTGAGATGGGCAGCGCACGCTGCGCTTCTTGGTCTGTCGAACCGTTTATCCGACGCAGCTATCACGCATCGATCCCCGGTCTCGACGAACGGCCTAAGTGTGGTGTTTCGTCACAGTCGTAAGCGTCTCGAATCGTCTCGCCGGGCGCCTCCGAGCCCCGCATTGCTACGCAATGGTTGGTGCGTGAGGTTGGGCCATCGAACACTTTGCCGCCCCCTTCCCCTCTGTTAATATGACAGCACTCGGTAGCGGCGGCGCTCGGAGCCCAAGCTGTCGAAAGACTCGGGGGATGTATGGCGAGGGACTCGACACCAGAGGTGGACTACCACCTTCTGCGTCAACTGTGGCAGATCATGAAACACCGCCAAGTCGCGGTGCACCATGGTAGCGATTGCCTCCCCGATCTCGGCTACGGTTTCTGGCACGCGGGCAACACCTTGGAAACGTTCACCGACTACCTCTCCCGAGCGGAGGTGCCTTACGCCAAAGCCATCGGGGCCGAGTTGGCCGATGATGGCATCGCCATCTTCGAGGAGGCGCTCGGGATAGATTTGCGGGGCAAGTTACCAGCTAGACTTCCGGAAGTGGCTCGCTGGCACGACTACGGATGGTGGGGTCTCGCGTTCCTGAAGGTCCATGCGTTGACGGGTGCGCAGACGTACTTGGATTGCGCCGAAAAATGTTGGCTGTTCCTGATGTCTGGGCGGACCTACAGCACCAACGACGAAGGTTCACTGGGGGGCACGTGGAACCACGATCCCGGTTCGGGCGGGATCCAGAACGTCATCACCAACGCCGTGTTTCTCAACCTCTCCGCGCAGCTGTATCTGCGGGTCAGTTCGTCGAACCCGGAGTACCGGACGCAAGCTCGAGCGCAATACGAGTGGTTTCGATATTGGTTCGAACACGGCGCGTTGCGTAGCGTCGCTTTGGGTAAGTTGATGACCCCGATCGACAAACACGCGGTGCAACAGTCGCATACTTGGAGTGAAGGTTATTGGACGGGCGCGCAGGGCGCCTTGCTCGGCGGGCTTCAGGCCATGAACCAGCTCGCCAAGGTGGCTGCTGACCCGGCGCTGGGGGAGGCCACCGCGATGTACGGTGACGCCATCGCCGGCGCCGTCCTGCGCGGTGACGAGCTGACACGCAAGCGAAACGGAAGGACGATCCTGTACGAACCGCTTTGGCGCGATCTGAACGGCGCGACGGGCAAAGGTGTACTTGTCCGCTACCTCACCCAATGGCTGCATTATCGCGGCCAACTCGCGAGCCACGCTCAATTCGTTCGGGATAACGCGCGCGCGGTTGCGACAGCGCCTTCGTCGGACGAGTTTGCGCCGATGAGTTGGGTTGGAGCTCCCGACGAGCAAGTAGCGGACGCAGATGGCTACCCCCGACTGGCGGCGCTCACCCGCCAGTGCTCGGCGCTAGACGCGCACAATGCGCTGCTGCTCGTCCAGGCGTAGCGCTGCCGCCACACGGACAACTCGGCAGTGTCGTCTCGGGGCCGCTGCATCTCTCCACCCGAGGCGCGGGGGTTGGTCGGTTCTCGCGCCTGCCCGACGTCAAACGTCGCTTACGGTGAGGTGGTAACGACGCCGAAGCGTCTCACCACGACGTAGCGTGAGCGCGGCGCCATTGGTGGGACCTAGTCCCAGCCAAGCGTACGCATCGTTGCTCGCTGGGGCGCAGCCCTGGACGTGGAGCACGTCTTGCTGTTTCGTCAGGTCCTGCTGAAACGTGACGGAGGCCCGCGGCCCGCGTGCCGTGACGCTCGCCGGTGCCGCTCCGGACACACGGCGCTCTTCGGGCACCGCCATGACGGAGCTACGCCGAAAAAAATACTCCGGAGCGAGTCGCAATCCCAGGCCACAATACCCCCCGGCCTGCGGCCACGCGCTGGTGACGAGCCTGAGATCGCGCCTGGCGGTCAGCTCGGTCTCCCATACCCACTCATAGGCGCCGGGCCTTGGCTTGGAGACCCAGATCCGCCGCTGCTCACGAAAGCTGACGCACGTGCCGGCGTACGTCTCGTGGCACCACGAGAGCTCTTGCACCAACCCGTCACCCTCGATACCCGTGAGACGCTCTAGCTTCTCGGACTGCTGCCAACCGATGGGGACGCGAAACTCCTCGGGCTCACTCGCGAGATCTTCTTCCCAGAAGTTTACATCATCGGCGCACAGCCCGTACTGGAGGCCGTGGTGGTGACGATGACCGGCAGCGCGAGGCGCCACCACATTGTGGCCACTTGGGGTGAACACCGCCGCCAGATAAGGCTTGTAAGGGTTGTCCACGAAATAGGTACCACAGTGGTTTCCGCTCTCGTCGCGCAGCTCTAGAAACTCACCGCTGTCGGCTTTGGACCATTTGGCGTTCGATGACACGACTTCCCCTCCTGCGACCGCCTGCCGGCGGTGGCGCGGTTCTGACCCGCCCGGGAGCACCCGCTTGGGCCCCGCGGCTCGGTCTGCATTGCGCCCCCTCGGCGCTCCCTCATGTTCGCCCAAGGTGCTCATCGCCACAAGCCCGTTGGTGCGCGCTTGACACAGGCTGGCACACGCCTTCGCGAGCGCTTCCCAAACCGCGACAGTCGCGCCGGGCACCCTGGGCCAATGGTAGGCAAATCCGCCAAGGCAACACCGGCACGGAGCGTGCTACGAACTGCCCCATGTCGATCGTGCGCAGGAGCTCTGTGTCCTTATGCCTCGCTGTGGCCGCCCCTTGGGCACTCCCCTGCCTGACAGTCGCCGCGACTGGGTGCGGAAGCACCGACACTGGGTCGTTGTACTCCGCGAGGCGACCCCCCGTCGACGATGGCGCCGTTGCAAGTGACGACTTGCCCGGTGATGGGTCGTCGCCGAATGCCGTGGGTGAACGAGGGAGCGTGGCCCAAGTGGGCGGAAGTGAAGGCACGCCACCTGGACGAACGACTTCGAGCCCTGCGCTCGCGTCCCACGCGACGGTCGAAAACGACTCCGCAACTCCCGATGACTCGACGCGCGTCGCCCCTCTGTTCGACGCGGGCCCCGCACCGGACCCGAACGGCTGTGAACGAGTTGACGAGCAGAACGTCGAGGTTCCGGGCGCGTTGCGGGAAAACGGCGGCAGCTGGGAACTGCGGCGGATTTACGACACGAGTAGCGCACAGATCCCTGACGTGCAGTCCGAACCTGCCGTCGCCCTGGACGGATCGGTAAACCAGTTCGACATATCAACGACCGGCAGCGACTTTCAAGTCGTCGTGTTCCGTGACCCGGCGGGGCGAGTCGTGGACGCGCAGTGGCATCAGAGCCGTTGCCCCGAGGCGCGCCCCGCACGCACCGACGTCGTGCTCGACGTACCCGCGACGTACCCCACAATCCAGGCCGCCATCGATGCCGCCGAGCCGGGCGATACGGTGCGAGTTGCTGCTGGTACGTATTTCGAGACGCTGGTGTTGGCCCCCGGAATCACCCTGCTGGGTGCAGGCCCCGACGAAACGATCGTCGACGCGGGCGGAAGTGTGACCAAACTCGTCGACGCCACGGCGGCATTCGGCGCGAGTGTGATCGGCTTCCGCTTCCGGAACGTCGCCATGGGCGGCAGCTGCTCCCAACCCGAGGATGGGCTCGCGTGTTCTGGCGACCATTACCCGGTAGCGCTCTACGCGGACGGTCACGTCGTACCGGGACGGGCCGCTGGCCCATGTTGTCATGCGTCGACGTTCTTCGCGGCGCATAACGTCTTCGAAGGCAACGCGCACGCGGTGATGGCCTATCACCGAACTCACGCGGTGCTGTTCGACAACGTGTTTCTCGGCAATACGAACGCTGTCGTGGTCAATCACGCGGCCGACGCCTTCGCGTTTCTGGAGAACAACGTGTTCGCCGACGACAACGGGACGGACGTCGCCTCGTCGTCGGCCCGCGTGTTTGCGAGCCACAACGCCTTCGAAGGTGACCTCGACTGCGCCATCGAGGCGATCCAGCGTGGTCGCTATGCGTGTAATGCATTCTCTGGCGCAGTCACTTGTGACGCGTTCACGTCGGCCGATACGACGAACATCGACTTCTCCCAAGACGACGCCGCACGGAGCGCCGCGCAGGCCGGGTGCATCGAGGCGACAGAAGATGCGCGAGCCGTGCAATGGTTCGAGCTGGCTGGTGAGACGGGAGTCGAGTTCGCCGACGCGGACTGAGTCGGGACTGCCCAGCGGGCGACGGCGCGACATGCCAGTGAGCGTTGACTAGCGCCCCAGCAAACGAGTGTGTACGGGCGGGGTTCCGCGCCGCCGCGACGCATTCGACACCACGGCGCGTCGTATTTTTCACCGTATCCATAGTGGAAATCCTGTGCCGTCGTTCAATCGCACGGGAGTGCTGCCTTCACGGTGCAACGAGGTGTTCGTTCACTTCTCGGCATGCGGTGACGCGGCGCACACATCCATCGCCGCCCTTGGAATGGAGAGCGAATCACTGTATCGACGGTCGCGTGACACGCGTTTGTCTTGGGCTAGCTGTACTTGGTCTCCACTCGACGTTGGCGCTCGTTGCGGGTTGCGGGGAACCTGCCGTCGCCGCCAAGCCGCCGGTCACCGCCGCTCAGCTCGGTGAACCCGAGGACGAAATCGATCCGAAAGTGATCGGCGCGGCCGTGCGAGGTAACTCGCGCGAGTTTCAGCTGTGTTATGAATCGGCTCGAGAGCGCAACCCGAGCTTGGCTGGCCAGGTCGATGTTCGCTTCGTCGTGCAGCGGGATGGCAGCATCGGCCCCTCGGCGGTCGCGGAGTCGAGTTTGCCAAAAGAAGTCTCGGACTGCATAGCGCGGACGTTCCTGCGCCTGACCTTGCCGAAGCAGGAGCGGGCCGTCGTCGCGCAGTATCCGATGTTCCTGGACCCCAACTGAACCCCGATCGCGCTCGCGTCGCGCGACGGCGACCGAGCCGTACCACGACGGCGATTTCGGAGCTCTCGCCTTTGCGACGGCGTTCGGCCCGATTCTTACCCGCGTGAAGTTCGGCCGTGAACGAGGATTCGAAGGCACGGGCGCAGCGCACGTCGTCCCAACATTTGGCAGCTCTTGGCGTGAGCCCCTCGCTCCATCCGGCGCCTATGCTAGGTCTGGGCACCTTTGGAAATAGCCATGCAGTCGACACGATGCACACTTTTAGTCGCGGTTCTCACCTGGGGAACGGGCTGTGGAACCACCGATCCGGCCACCGCCCCTCAGACCCCGACCACCGGTAACACCACCACGGCGCCGAGCGCCGCAACGCCGGTCCAACCCGCGCTCCCTCCGATTGCCGAGCCGAGCTCGCCGCCCGGGTCAGCCTTGCCAACCGCCTCCAATCCCCCAACGACGGTGACTCCACCTGCAACGAATCCGACGACGGTGGCGCCCGCCGTGCCGACTGTTACTTCGGAACCAACCACGTCGACCTCCCCCTCCAGCTCCAGCGTCACCAGTTCGGAGTCTGCCACCCCGAGCGACACCGCCACTTCCTCCGAACCTCCTCCAGCCACCGAGCCGCCGATCGACCCGATGCCGCGCACCGCGTGCCCCGATGCTCCGCCGGCCACGAGCAAGCCGCCGGCGTCCGACTGGGATCTCGCGGTATCCAAAGACGACTACCCGGACATGCTCGAGCGCATGGATCCGTTCACGGGCTCACGCGGCTCCTTGCCCTGGCACTTGTACACCCCGGACCAGGCCAAGGCCGCCCCTAGTGAACGGTTCCCCCTGCTCGTCGTACTCCACGGAGGTTACGGCCGAGAAGTCGAGGACGGGAACATCTTGGTAGACGTCGCTCAATACCTCCTCGGCTCGGCCAACGGCCTGCTCACCGAGTCCAACCGTGCGGCGTACCCGACGTACGTCTTGCTTCCCCACTGCCGGGTCTCGGAGGGATGCAACTTCGGCAGCAACGAATGGGCGTCGACCGGTGGCGCCAATTTCCAAGTGCAGCCTCAGCCGTCCGTGGCCGGCGCGACGGCTCTCGAGCTCATCAGTCACGTGCTGGACACCTACCAGATAGACCCGTCTCGGGTGTATCTCACCGGCAACTCCATGGGCGGCGGTGGGACATGGGAGTTCGCCCAGCGTCATCCCGAGCTCTTCGCGGCGATCTTGCCCGTCTCTGGTCACACACCGAATTTGTCGCTGCTCTCGACGATCAGCGAGGCGAAACTACCGGTGTGGGCCTTCGGCGCCGAGAACGACTACACGAACCCATACACCGACACCGTGAAGGCGATCGAGACGATCGCCAGCGCGGGCGGCTGCGCGTGGCTAACGACGTTCACCGGCGCCGGCCACGACGACGCGCTCTGGAGTAGCCCATACCTCGAAACGGGGTTGTGGCCATGGGTGTTCGCTCAACGTAACCCGAGCTACGCGCTGTAAACACGCGACGCCGACGTTCGCCACGGCGGACCGAAACTCGATTATCGCGCCGCGTCATGCGCACCACACCCTGGGCCGACGCTTGGGCGCTGCGGAACGTTCGCGCGATGTCTCACGACACGTCCACTTTCGGCCCCAGCAGGTGCCGGCCTGCGTCGTGATCTCTCCGCCGGCGTTCGTTTTGGCGCGGCGCGTCTGACCTATTCGTGGGACGTCGGCAGGCTACGGGGCCAACCAGCGCGCAAAATCGTCGCACTTTGCCTCGCTGTCCTTACCTGGACAAGGAGCGACGAGGACCTATACGCCAGCCTCGACACGTGACACCATGCCCCACGGCAAACGCACAACCGCACGTCTCGCTCGAGGCGGGCGCTACCACTTGCAAAACCTGCTGAGCTTACACTCGCAGAGGGGAGACAACAGAGATGACGGTACGTCTACGCAATTTCGTTCTTTCATGGCCCATCAACATCGCCCTCGGTTGCGCGGTCGCCGCGCTCGGTTGTTCGCAACCTGCCGCCAACCCGCCACCGGCGACGCCGCCTTCGGCTCCGCCTGCGCCAGCAGGGCCCGATCAGCCCGCGGCAAGTACGAACAAGCCTGCGGTCGCCGACAAGCCTTACACCAACGATGACTGGTGGCCCAACCGGGTCGACCTGCGGGTCCTCAAAGCAAACGCGCCCAAAGGCGATCCTACCGAGGAGACGTTCGACTACGCCAAGGAGTTTGCGTCGCTCGACTTGACCGCTGTCAAGAAGGACATTGCCCAGGTGTTAACTACTTCCCAGGACTGGTGGCCTGCGGACTGGGGCAACTACGGCGGGCTCATGATCCGTCTGGCATGGCACAGCGCCGGTACTTACCGAGTCACGGACGGGCGCGGTGGTGCCGCCTCGGGCACGATCCGCTTCGCGCCGCTCAACAGCTGGCCCGACAACGCGAACTTGGACAAGGCACGTCGCCTACTGTGGCCAATCAAGCAGAAGTACGGCCGCAAGCTTTCGTGGGCCGATCTGATGGTGCTCACGGGCAACGTAGCCCTCGAGACCATGGGCTTTCGGACCTTCGGGTTCGGCGGTGGCCGCGAGGACGTATACGAACCGACCGACATCAACTGGGGTCCGGAGACGGAATGGCTGGCTGACGAGCGCTTCTCCGCCGATGGCAAGCTGTTGCGCCCACTCGGCGCGGCTCAGATGGGGCTCATTTACGTTAACCCAGAGGGCCCAAACGGGAAACCCGATCCAGTGGCCGCTGCCCAACACATCCGCACGACGTTCGCCCGCATGGCGATGAACGATGAGGAAACGGTGGCGCTCATCGGTGGTGGCCACACCCTTGGCAAAGCCCACGGCGCGCACAAGGCGAGTGAATGCGTTGGACGTGAGCCCGAAGCGGCCAGCGCCGAAGAGCAAGGTTTGGGTTGGAAGAACAAGTGCGGCTCGGGCAAGGGCAAAGATACTGTCACGAGCGGCCTGGAAGGCGCCTGGACGTATACGCCGACCAAGTGGAACCACGACTTCTTCAAGAACCTGTACGAATACGAGTGGGAGCTCACCAAGAGCCCGGGTGGCGCCCAGCAGTGGACGCCGAAGGGCGATACCCCGCGCAAGGTGCCGGACGCTCACGATCCGACGAAGAGCCACAAGCCGATGATGCTGACGACGGATCTGGCGCTTCGCTTCGATCCGAAATACGCCGAGATCTCCAAGCGCTTCTACGAGCATCCCGAGCAGTTCGAAGCCGCGTTTGCGAAAGCCTGGTTCAAGCTCACCCATCGCGACATGGGCCCGCGCGTGCGGTTGTTGGGACCGGAGGTACCAGAGGCTCAGCTGTGGCAGGATCCCGTTCCCGCGGTGGATCATCCGCTCGTCACGGAAGCCGACGTCAAAGCGCTCGAGCGCAAGATCCTCGAGTCGGGGTTGACTGGTCCGCAGCTGGTGAAGGCAGCCTGGGCTGCAGCGTCTTCTTACCGAGACACGGACGCTCGGGGCGGCGCCAACGGCGGACGACTGCGTCTCGCTCCGCAAAAAGACTGGGCCGTGAACGAACCAGCTGAGGTTGCGAAAGTCGTGGCGACCCTGACCAAGATCTCCGAGGACTTCAACAAGGCCAACGGCAAGAAGAAGGTCTCGGTCGCCGACTTGATCGTCATCGGAGGCAATGCCGCAGTCGAAGACGCCGCCAAACGCGCGGGCATCGAGGTCAACGTGCCGTTCACGCCCGGCCGGACGGATGCCTCACAAGAGATGACCGATGTCGAATCTTTCGCCGTACTCGAGCCGACGGCGGACGGCTTCCGCAACTACCTGGGCCCGAACAACGAACGTTCGGCTGCCGACCTGCTCGTCGATCGCGCCGACCTTTTGCGTCTCACGGCTCCCGAAATGAGCGTCCTAGTCGCCGGTCTGCGCGTGCTGGACGCCAACCACGGCGCATCGAAGCACGGGGTGTTCACCCAGCACCCAGGGACGCTGACCAACGACTTCTTCGTCAACTTGCTCGACTTGAGCCTGGAATGGCAAAAGACGTCAGATGGCCTGTACGAGGCCAAGGATCGCAAGACCGGACAGGTCCGGTGGACGGGAACCGCCGTCGACGTGCTCTTCGGCTCGAACTCGCAGCTGCGGGCGATCGGAGAGGTGTACGCGGGCAGCGACGGCAAGGAGAAGTTCGTGCGCGACTTCGTGGCGGCCTGGACGAAGGTCATGAACCTCGACCGCTTCGACGTTGCCCCAAAGCGCGCCATCGACACAAAGCCCAAGGCCATCGTCAAACGCTGACCCTGACCGGCTAGAGGCTTCTCGCCTCGCTGCGGGCGGCTCTGACAGCCGCCCGCAGCCGTTTTGTCGGGGATTGACGAGCCCGAACGGCCTCCCACGACGGCTCGGCTCGGCGCACGAAATCAACGCCGAGCGGTTGCGGTGATGGGAAACGTTGTCCTATCTTCCCGGATGCCAGCCCAACGCGACAGCGTCGGGGCTGGCGTGGGGGCCGTCAAGCAACGGCGGATCAAAGGGAGGGCGCTTAACCATGAGCGTGTTCGACAGCAATCAATGGTCGGTGCTCGAAGCTATCGCCGCCGGTGCGGCACTGCCGACGGTCCTCGACAGAGTCGTAAAACTCGTCGAAGCACAGGCCCCCGGCATGCGGTGCTCGATCTTGCTGCTGGATGCGAGCCGTGGAACCCTGCATAACGGCGCGTCGCCGAACCTCCCGCCAAGCTACGTGGCCGCCGTCGAAGGTCTCCACATCGGGCCGCGCGCGGGTTCTTGCGGCACCGCCGCGTACACCCGACAACGCGTCGTGGTCGAGGACATCGCCACGGACGCACGCTGGGCAGAGTATCGACACTTGGCGCTGCCGCTCGGGCTGCGCGCCTGTTGGTCGACCCCCATCTTCGCACCGACGCTGGAGCTGCTTGGCACCTTCGCGATGTACTACGACCATCCGCGAGCCCCCACCGAGCTGGAGATGGGTTGGGTGAACACCGCGACGCATCTCGCGGCCATCGCAATCGTCAAAGATCGCGCGCAACAGACCGCCCACCGCAGCGAGGGCAAGTTGCGGCTCCTGCACGACCTCGGCGAAGCGATGCGCGCAGCCATCGACCCGGACCGCTTGTTGCCGCCAGCGCTGAAGCTCCTCGGCCAGCACTTGGGCGTCTCGCGTTGCGTGTACGCCAACGTCGACGCCGACAGTGATCGATGTGTCGTCCCTCATGACTACGTCGACAACTGCGCGAGCAGTACAGGGACGTATCGCTTGTCGGAGTTCGGGCCGAGCATTCACGCGGCGTTCAAGCGCGGAGAGCGCGCCGTGGTGGTGGGCGACGTGGAAACGGACCTCGACCCGAGCGACGATCCAGAGCGGTTCATCGCGATCGGTGTCCGCGCCTTCGTGTGTTGCTCGCTGGTGCGTGAGGGGGTGCTGCGCGCGATGATGGCCGTCCACAGCAACGTGCCGCGACGTTGGACCGAAGACGAGGTCGAGATCATCCAAGAGTTCGTCGAGCGATGTTGGGCGACCATCCAGCAGCGAGGTGCCGAGGCCAAGTTACGTGAAAGCGAGGCCCTGCTCCGTATCGCTGGGCACGCGGCGAAACTCGGCGGTTTCCGCTTGGAGGCCCCGGACATGCGGCTCACGTGGTCGGACGAGGTGCGCATCATTCACGAAGTACCAGACGACTTCCAGCCCACGTACGACGCAGCACTACAGTTCTACGCCGCGCCGTTCCGAGACGTCGTGCGACAACACCTGAGTCGCTGCTTGAGTACCGGCGAGAGCTTCGACCTCGAGTGCCAGTTGGTGACGGCCAAGGGCAACACTGTCTGGGTGAAATCGCTCGGCCACGCCGAGCGCAATGGGGCTGGCGAAATCGTCGGCGTATTGGGGGCTTTTCAATCCATAGACGAGCGCCGTCGCTTGGAGGAGCAGCTGCGTCAGTCGCAAAAGATGGAGGCCGTCGGACAACTGGCTGGCGGGATTGCCCACGACTTCAACAATCTGCTGACGGTCATCATGAGTTACGCCCGTCTGCTCGCCGACGAGACGTCGCCAAACGATCCAATGCAGTTCGAACTGCAGCAGATCGCGCAGGCGGCCAGTCGCGCGGGAGAACTCACCAGACAGCTGCTCGCGTTCAGCAGGCAGCAAGTCCTCGAGCCGCGCGTCATCGACCTCAATCACGTCGTCTCGGGCATCGAGAAAATGGTTCGGAGGGTCCTCGGTGAAGCAGTTCAGCTCACCCTGCTGCCAAGTTCCGAAGCATGCAAAGTGATGGTCGACCCTGGACAGCTGGAGCAGGTGCTGCTGAACCTCATCGTGAACGCGCGCGACGCTATGCCCGAAGGGGGACAAATCACGATCGAAACCGAACGCGTCACCTTGGATGCAGCCTACGCGGCGCAACATCACGGCGTCAGCCCGGGAAAGTATGTCATGATGGCGGTCACCGATACCGGGCAGGGCATGGACGCCGAAACCCGCACCCGAGTATTCGAGCCGTTCTTCACCACCAAAGAGAAGGGCAAGGGCACCGGGCTCGGGCTATCGATGGTTTGGGGGATCATCGCGCAGAGCGGGGGCCACATCTGGGTTTACAGCGAAAAGGACGAAGGGACGACGTTCAAGGTGTACCTTCCCAACGTCGAGGGCGCCGTGTCGAGCGAGCCTGCGCGTCGCACGACGGTCGCGCCAAAGAGCGGCAGCGAAACCGTCTTGTTGGTCGAAGACGAAGAGCAAGTCCGCACCCTCGTAGCCTCGGTGTTGCGCCGTCACGGCTACAACGTGATCGAGGCGCAAAACGGCGGCGAAGCATTCCTGCTCTGCGAACAATACTCGGGTAAAATTCACCTGCTGCTCACCGACGTGGTCATGCCGCGGATGACCGGACGACAGTTGGCAGAGCGCCTCGCGCCATTGCGCCCTGGCCTCAAAGTGCTGTTCGTCTCTGGTTACACCGAAAATTCGGTAGTTCACCACGGCATCCTCGACTCGGGCATCGCGTTTCTTTCCAAACCGCTCACCCCGGACGCACTCCTGCTCAAGGTTCGCGACGTGCTCGACGGCTGAACGTCACCCCCGTCGGCCATCTTCGAGTCAACTGCCGCTGCCCCCCGTCGCCTGGCTACCTGGAGTCGACGGGGACCTCACCCCGCGACGGGGTACGCTCAGAGGCCACGTTCGTCGGCAGTTGGCTCGCGGGGGTCAGCAAGCGCGATAGGTCCCATTGACGAATGCTGCGGTCGTCTCCCGCGGACGTCAAGTGACGGCCGTCTGGCGAGAACTGCAGCGCGCGCACAGCGCCCCGGTGATGGATCAACGTAGCCATGAGCTCCGTCGTAGCTGGACTCCACAGCAGCACGCGTCCGTCTTCGCCGCCGGTCGCCAGCACCCGCTGATCCGGGCTCAGTTGGACGGTCAGGGCGCGTCCCTCGTGTGCGCGACGAGCGGCGCGCACTTCTGACGTACCAGGGTCCACCGCGATGAGCTCGCCCTCGCCCGTAACCGCAAACAGCGTGCGAAGCTGGGCGCTCGCTGCGGCTGCCATGGCCCACTCTTTGGTGACCACCAGACTCGCCGTGAGCTCTCCCGACGCCGACCAACGTTGCACGGTTCCACCGCGCGTCGAGGCCCAGATCGCATCGCTCGAAGCGTCCGCGGCCAGGTGTTGGATGCCGTGCCCTGCGCTCCGCCGCCACACCGCGGCGCCCGTAGTCATGTCCCACTTCGCGAGCGCTCCGTCGATGCCTGCCGACAATAGGTGAGAGCCGTCGGACGTGAACACGAGCCCTCGCAGCCCTCCCGCGTGTGCGTTTAGCACCCGCTCGGGCAGCAGCGACGTCGCGTTCCACACCACGACATCCCCGTTCGACATGCCGAGCGCCAACCGGCTCGCCTCGGGCGCGTAGTCGATGACTCGCACTTGCTCGCTCTGCAGAGGCAGACGCGTCGTACAATCGCTGCGAGTCAGGTCGAACAGACATACGCCGTCACGGGCCAGCCCTCCAGCGGCAAGGCGCGTCTCACCAATGTAACCCAGCGCCAGCACGTTGCTCGGATGGGCAAAGCGGGCGCGAACGTCTGGCACGTCTTTGCGCCATGCCAAACGACCGCCGGGCGTCTCGACGACGATGAGCTCCGAGGTAGCGGAGACGAACGCTTCGACCGGGTGGTCCAGGGCTGGAATGCGTGTTTCGTGGGACAAGTCTCGACGTTCGAGCTCGATTACTTCGCGTTCGTGCGTCGCCACGAACAAACGCGTCCCGTCGTCGTCGAACGCCAGCGCCACGGGCTGGCCCAAGTCGGCCGACACGGTGTCGCTCAACGCACCGGTCGAAACCTGCCACAAATGAACGCTGCGGTCGAGGCCACCGGTTGCCAAGGTCGTGGCGTCGGAGCTGAACGCCAACGCTACGACGCTGCCCCGGTGGCCGTCGATGGACAGAGTTCGTCGTGCGTCTGGCCACCACAACACGATTTCCCCGCGACGACCTCCTAGAGCAACGACGTGCCCACCGGGCGCGACGGCGGCCCCCGAGAGCTGCATCGGCATGGGAAGCTCGAACTTCGCGCCGCTCTTCGGATCGTCCAACTCGACGACCCGAGACCCCTGCCAGGTCAAGCGCGGTATTGCGTCGCTACCGGAGAAGACCAATGGAGCCGGCGTCGGCACCCACATATCGAGTCCGGTGACGGTGACCAAGAGGCCTCGCGCGCGGGATGTCTCACTCTCGGTCAGAGATCGGACGGCGGACGCCAGCGCGCCCGAGAGATCACCACGGTCGAGGGCGGCCTTGGAGCGGTCGGCATGATACTCGGCGAGGCTGACGCGCGCGAGGTGCTCCTTGTCGAGCGCGGTGCGCTCCGCGACCACGGCGCGATCACGTTCGTGCAAGATCCGGCGCTGAAGCAATGCCGCCTGGGCCATGGAGACGACGACGGCAAACACCGCGACCCAAGACGCCGCGCGGTGGCGACGCGCGAACCTCCGAACCAGGTCGAACAAACTGTACTGGTGAGCCAAGACCCGAGCGCCACTCATGTAGGCATCGAGGTCCGACGCCAAATGTTTTGCGTCAGGGTAACGCCCTGACTTTTCGCGCGCTAGCGCACGTTCGACGATCGCCACGAGTTCGGGCGGCAACGCCGGCTCGAGTTTGCGCAGCGCTTTGGGACGACCGCGCAGAATCCGGGCACGCACGGCGCTGAACGCTTCGCCGTGGAATGGGAGCCGACCAGACAAGACGACGTAGAGCAGGACGCCCAGAGACCAAACGTCGGTCGTCTCATCGAGCTCTTGTTGACCAGTCACCTGCTCTGGACTCATGTACAGAGGTGTTCCTACCAACCCACCGCTGGAGGTGGTGGTCAGCTCGACGACGCCGCGCGGCTGAGCCAAGCCCGACCCGCCCGCTGCCTCTCGGAGCTTGGCGATACCCCAGTCGAGGACCACCGTCTCACCAAATTGTCCGATCATGATGTTGTCGGGCTTGATGTCACGGTGGATGACGCCACGGCTGTGCGCATAGGCGATCGCGTTGCAGGCGCGTGCCACGTGCGGCAACAAATCCAGGCGTTGGGCGAGGGTGTGGGCTTCGCTGAGCGCGTGCGCCAACGTCTGGCCTCGAATCACGCGCATCGTGTAGTAGAGCCGCCCGTCGTGCCTGCGCCCGATGTCGTAGACCGGCACGATGTTTGGATGTTCGAGCTGCCCCGTGATGCGCGCCTCGGCGAGGAAACGGAGCGCGGCCTCGGTCGTTTGCCGTTCCGGGCCGTCGGTGAGCAGCTCCTTGAGCGCCACCTCCCGGCCTAGGTGCTGGTCGACGAGCAAGCACACCTTGCCGATCCCGCCACGGCCAATCTCACAGTCCTCCCCCGACGAAGCCCCGAGGCTTTTGTACCGCTTCGGAGACTCGTAGTCGAGAGCCAGTGAATCGAGCAGCAGGCTACCTGCATCGGGCGGCGGCGCTGGCCGTGAGACGAAGCTCGGGCGCCGTGATGGGGGGCGACTCCGCGCGACTTCGGCGAACCGCACCGTGACTTCCGGGGACCACTGGGGCAAGCGAGGCGCCGCGGCGGCCGGCGGAGAGGGATGCGTCGCGTTGTCGTTGGCGACTCGATCGCCATCGGGCGTTTCCGTCGAGTTACTGCCAGTGACGGCCATCACCCTTGCAACGTCTCAATCGTGTTTTGGGTAAGGCGCGAAGCGCCCCAATCCAACTTGCGGCACTCGTTCGCCGAAAACGAGCACTTGCGCCCCGCACCCTGGGAGAACGGACGCCACCTCCACCTACAAGGCCGACGTCTCAGCGCACGCCCGCTCTCACGGCCGCCACGATCAGATACTGGCCGATCCAATACAGGCCCGTGGTAAACAGGACGGGATGGGGCAACGTGACGTCGGGGACGAAGACCTTGATCGCGATGCTCGTGTCGGCGAGGTAGAACAACAAGGCCCCCAGCGCCGCGCGCCGCGCCTGGATCAGACGACCGCCGATGGTGGCGCTTGCCGTCACCATCGTGACGGTCAGCACCGACGCGTAAACGGCGACCGGAATCGCGACGCCGCCCGCCGCGGCTCGAGGGTACGCGAGCGCGACGGTAGTAGCCGTCGCGACAACTCCCAGCACCGCCGTCAACATGGGTCGTTTGCCCCAAACCGCAACCGGACGCAAGGCGGCGATGTAGAGCAGATGGGTGACGAGAAAGGCACCAAGCCCAACTTTGAACCAGAGCGGCTCCTGACTCAACAACGCCAAGTCGCCGATCACCGAGAAGACCAAACCGAGAGCAACCTTGCGGCGCATCGCCGAGTCGGTCCTCCCGAGCACGAGGAACAGGAGCAACGTGGTCAGGGTCTTGAACACTGCCCCCACCCAGAACACCTTTTGGTCGAGACCCCAGAGCGCGACTAGACCGGTAACCGCCATCGTCAACGTGAGAGCCGTCGGAACCAAGCGTGAAGCCATGACAGAGAACGGTATCCTGACGCTCGTAAGCCGTCCAGACAGCAACCGAATCCGAAAAACAGCATCGCGGGTGTTCGGCGGCGGCTTTCACCTAAGAGCGGGTCTCAAAACTGAGACCCGCGGACCAATGTAACAGGTGAGCGATCGAAAAGCGGGTGGCAAAAGCCGGGGAAAAACGACCGCCTCATCCCAATTGGGCGGGCGTTTTTCCCATCGCAACCGTTTTTGAGATCTGCTCTAAGCCCAGAGTTCGGTTCAGTAGAACCGGACTCTGCAATGTAGCAGTCCCACCGGCTGTTAGTTTGCCGTACGAGTAGCGATTCGAACGCCCTCACACCTGGGGCGGCGGCAATCGCGGTGAGGTCAACACAGCCGAACCGTGGGTTCAGGTGGTTTGGGCCAGTCTTCTTTGGTCGATCGGGAGCGTTGATTCTGATTAAAACCAATCAGCGCTTGCACTCACCCGGTTGGGCGCCTTAGAGCGAGGCTCGAAACCGGAGAGCCGCGAGCAACGTAACGGATAAGCAGCGGCTCGAAGTCGCCGCGCGCTACTCGCTCGGTTCAGATTTCCGCGCTCCCTCCGGCTACCGTCCCATGAGCACCCAATCCACGCCCCTCGTCGATCCCAAGCAACCCCAGCGCCGCAACTGGGGCTCGATCGCGACGTGGGCTGGCCTGGCGTTGTTCGGCCTGTCCAAGCTGAAAGGCATAGTGGGGCTGGTAAAGTTGCTCCCCATGGGCAAGGTGTTGCTGACGTCACTTTCGATGTTGGCGATGATCGCGTTCGAGTCGCAACGTTCGGGTTGGATCTTCGGCGTTGGGTTCGTGTTGTTGATCCTCGTCCACGAGCTTGGACACGGCTACGCCATGCGCAAACACGGTGTTGCAGCTGGTTGGCCGGTGTTCATCCCGTTCATCGGAGCGATGATCGCAATGAAAGGCACGCCCCGGGACCGCGACGTGGAAGCCCACATTGCGTACGGCGGGCCCCTCGCCGGCACGGGGGCGAGCTTACTCACCGCCGGTTTCGCCTTGGCGATGGACTCACGTCTGTTGCTCGCGTTGGCTTACAGCGGCTTCTTTCTGAATCTCTTCAACCTGACACCGATGAGTCCTCTCGACGGCGGGCGCATCGCTCAAGCCTTCTCGCGCCGCGCATGGATTGCAGGGTTGATCATCGTGGGGGGGATGCTCGTGCTCACGCAGACGCCTCAGCTGCTGTTGATCGGCCTGCTCGGCTTGACGCAGCTGTTCCGTGGGGGGGACACGGAGCGGGAAGCGCTCACCCCCGACCGACAACGCGGCTGGGCGACCCGCTACTTCGGCCTGTGCACGGTACTCGTGGCTGGCGTTTACCTCAGCGGCCGTTTGCTCGGGCACGGCTGAGCACGGTGCTCAGCCGGCGGGCGGCGGCTCGGCTTTGCGGCCACTCAGGAACTTGCGCACGACGGCAAACAGCGCCACCGCGCCAAGAACGACGAACTTCTTGCCGGCAATCAGCGCCGCGAGGATTACTTTCGAGAACTTCGCGAGCAAACCCAACTTCACGAACTTGGCAGCCCCCAGCCCGGCTCCTGCCATCACGAGGCCGGCAAGCCCGTATTCAGCGACCTTGTCCGAGTCTTCGTTGAAGTCCTCGTAGCGCGCGCCGCTGTCGAACTTGGTGGCCGCGAGCAACGTCGTGGCATGGTGACGGTCCCCGGATAACGCAGACGGATCCGTGACCAGGTTGAGAGAGACGTAACCACGCCGCCCGAGGATGCGCGTGTTCAAGTTCACGGACTTGCCATCGGCGTCCGACACGATCAATGCCCAAACCAGTTGGTGTTGAGCCGGCTCGTAACGAGGTGGCTCGGCCCAGCCGTCGAGAGCGAGGGGTTTGAAGCCCTTCTCCTGCCGCACCTCGTTGAGCCCCTCCAGTCCGTCGCGTAACTCGGATAAGATTTCGTCCCCGTCGAGTTCCTCATCGTCCTTGACGAAACCCGACTCGTCGAAGCTGGCCACGACGAACCAGTTCGCCTGAGTGTCCGTGCTCGCGAAGAGCCCGAGCACCCCCTCGTTGTCGAACGAGCCGTTCAACTCGAGCAGCTTCTTCGACGGCTCCGCCGGCAAATATGCATAGCCCTGTGGCAATTCGACGGTCACTTGATTGCCCAACGTCACCTTCTTCGGTCCGGCCTCCCACGGTGAGGAGAGCTGCTCTTGCGCCGACGTTCCCTCGGGGCTCCCAACGTGCGGCTCTTCAGCCGCAGCGGCCGGAGCCCGTCCCCCCGAGACATCCTGAGCGTGAACGGCTCCTTCCGCTGGTTTCGGTTCAGCGAGTGAGACGCTGGAGCGCGTTCCGAGCGCCAACAAAACTCCCCAAATTGCCACGCCTTTAATTGCCGTGCGTAGCACGGATGATTTGCCAGATAGGTCCGCCATAGAGGCATCCTGGCACGGCGCCCGACGCTACAGAATCGAGATCCACCACGGTCCGGCATTTTCACCACAGGGCTGCGTGCTGGGCCGTCTTCGCTCGGGCAGAACGGCGAGTGGAGGCTCGGGCGCTTCTCCCGGTTCTGACCCCTTTTCGATCGCTCACCTGTTGCACTGGCCGCGGGTCTCGGGTCTCGATGCGCGCAACAAGTAAACACACGTCACCTCACCCTTGCCCACACATCTTCCTCGCCACCGACGTCGGCCTCTGTTAGACCGGCGCCTATGCCGAGCGCAGGTCGAGCCCCGATCGTCACCACTTTGAGCGTCTGGTTCGCGTTCGCTTGTCAGGGCCACACGGGCAGTGAGCTCCGAGCCGCGAGCAACGATTTGCCCGCCACTTCGAACGGCACGGCACCCTCCGCGTCTGTCCCGCCCAACGCCCCTTCGGCGACGGAGGCGCTTCCAACCAGCCCATCGGCGGGTGGCCCGGCCCCGACCGCGGCTGAGCGCTCCGCGCCGAGTGTCTCAACCGCGGGTGCGGCGGGTCAGCCGGCTGTGGCCGCCGACCTGTTCGATGCGGCTGGTAACCCTCTGCCCCAAACCGAAGACAGGCCGAGCGCTCAGAGCCCCGCGCTTGAGCGCCGACTCGAGCTGTTGGTGCGGGCCATTGCCGAGGACAAGCCCGAAGTGGCCCTGCCGAGTTTCTTCCCCGTCGAGGCGTACTCGCAGGTAAAGGCGATTGCCAAACCGGCGCAGGATTGGAAGCGGCGCTTGGTGGCCGCCTTCGAGCGCAACATCCACGAATACCATCGCCAATTGGGCGCCGATGCACCTTCGCTCCGGCTGCTTCGAATCGAGATCCCGGAACCGAAGGTCAAGTGGATGAAACCGGGCGCGGAAGGAAACCGCGTCGGATACTTCCGGGTGCTGCGCTCGAAGTTGTTCGTCGCCAACGCCGAAGGCGCGGAAAAGGCCCTCGAGGTGACGTCCATGATTTCTTGGCGCGGAGAGTGGTACGTGGTGCACCTCCACGGCTTCGAGTGAGGTGAGCTCGGGCAACGCTCACGCGAGATCCCGAAAAAAAGGCTGTCGTGACCTAGATTGGGGCGGATTCGGTACACCCTAGGTGCAGACCGAAACGCCCCCCGAAGACCGGAAGCGCGGGCGCTCCAAGGTCGGGTTGGGATGTGGTACAACGTAAGCATGGCTGACATGTTGAAGACCATTCCTCCGCTGTTCGGCTTGCCCTCGTCCAGCTCGGGTTGGTCGGCGGACGCCCCCTCGGCGACCGAAGGCGAAGCGCAGCCCGAACCCGCGGCGCCGACCCCACATTTCTCCGAGGTTCGGCGCCATGCCTTGGAAGACGCTCCGACCCAGCTCCGCCGGGCGCTCGCCAACGGCGGACGGCGGTTGTTGCTGCGGCACTTCTTGTCTGAACTGTCGAAGCTGCTCGATGAGCAAGAACAAGTGCTGCAGCTCCTCGACACGGCGCGCGCCTGGAGCCTGCCACTGCTCAACCGCCAGTTCTACGCCGTGCGCAGCGCCGCCGAGAGCCTGAAGCTGCGAAACCTCGCCCAGGTCGCGGGGCGCGCCGAGGTGCTCGTTAATTTGATAGACACAGGTGAGCTCGCCTACGACCGCAATCACGGAACGGTAATCCATGAAACGCACCGCTTGTTGCGCAAGCTCGTAGGCAAGGTCTTCGATAACGACGGCGACGAGGACTGTTACTCCATCACCCAAACCGTGTGGTCGATGCACGCTGCGCTGGACCCGTCCCTGTGCGAGTACGAGCCGGGGAGCCACGGCGAAAATTCGGTCGCCCAGTCAACCGATCCTTCGGCGAGAGAGTGAGTTCCTGACCACGGGTTGCGCGGACCCGCAACGGCAAGTGGCAGGTGCCCAACGAAAGCAGCTGGCGCCGGTTCGAAGTTCTCACTAGACCCGTGCCATGACCGCTTCTTCCGTTGGTGTTCGTTTCGTCGCCGTGTTGGCCTTGGCATCGGTTACCGCCTGCGGGCCCGGGCCGCTGCCTCCCGAAAACCCCGCCGAAAGTTTGGCGACGGCACCCGAACCGGTGCCGGTGCACGTCGAGAGCACGGTCGAAGAGGCAGCCCCCCCTGCGGTATCGACCGCCACGCCGGAAGTAGCTCCCCCCTCCGTCGAACCGCCGGTAGTCGTGCCAGCCGACCGTGGCCTCCTCACGCCCGAGTCGGTCCTCTACGACGTCGAAAACGACCGTTACCTGGTGTCCAACATCAACGGCAGCCCGATCGGGGTCGACAACAATGGCTTCATCTCCGTCGTCAATCCCGACGGAAGCGTTCACCAGTTAGACTTCATCGCTGGCGGCAAAAAGGGCGTGACGCTCAACGCCCCCAAGGGCCTGGCGCTGCACGGCGGTACTCTCTACGTCGCCGACATCACCGTGGTCAGGAAGTTCGACGCCAAGACGGGGGCACCTCGGGGCGTCATTCAATTTCCGAAGTCGACGTTCATCAACGACATTGCAGTCGATCCGGCGGGCACGTTGTACGTGAGTGACACCGGCATCAAGATCGCCGACGAGGTCACGCCCACGGGTACCGACGCGCTGTACAAGGTGAGCAACGGCAAGGTGAGCGTCGTCGCAAAGGGTGCGCAACTCAACCGCCCCAACGGCGTGGCGCTCGTGAACGGGTCACTCGTGGCCGTCACGTTCGGCAACAAGCAGCTCTTGGAGTTCGACGCCAAAGGCAACACGACGTCGACGACCGAACTCCCCGCGACCACGTTGGACGGCGTGGTCGCGCTGCCGAACGGCCAAGTGCTGGTTTCGAGCTGGGAGAAGCAGACCGTGTACATCGGCACGCTCGGTGGCACCTGGTCCGTCGCCGCTGAAGGCCTGCCGGCCCCTGCCGACATCGGCTTCGATACCAAGCGCAACCGGATCTTGGTGCCGCTGTTCATGGCCAACGAACTCCGGTTCGTGAGCATCGTCGTCCCACAAGCGGCGAGCCCATCCACGCCGGCGCCCGCGACTCCGGCCGCCGCAGCAGCACCGACGGCGCCAGCAGCGCTGACCTCGAGCGCGCCGGTGACCTCGAGCGCTCCGGTGACCTCGAGCGCTGCCACGCCGTCCGCTCCCGTCGCGGCCCCCAAATAACGGGTCACGCGTCTCCCGCACCACGGGAGCGGCAATCTCCGCGGCCACGCCCCGGCTTACCCCACGGACCAGCCAGGGTGTGCTACCGTGGCTCTCTTCCGGCGCCAACTTGGCGCCAACTTCGACTCTTACGGCAGCGCTTCATGACCCCTTCGCACTTTCCCACCGAACCCCTACGCACCACGACGCCGAGCGGCTTGGGCATCACGCGTACCGGCTCCGTCATCGCCGGTGAAGACGCGATCAAGAGCCTCATAACCAGGCTCGACTCCGAGCGTGGTGTGCTGTTGTCCTCGGGTTACGAATACCCAGGACGGTACTCCCGGTGGGACATGGGCTTCGTGAACCCACCCCTGTGTTTCACGGGGCGCAAGTTGTCCTTCGAGGTGGAAGCGCTCAACGAGCGGGGCGTGCTGTTACTGGATGCCGTCGAGTCCTCCCTCCGCGGAGCCAGCGCGCTGGCCCGCTTGGAACGCGACGGCAAACGCTTGCACGGCGAGGTCAAACGCACCACGCAACGCTTCGCCGAAGAGGAGCGCAGCCGTCAGCCGAGTTTGTTCTCGGTGATCCGTGAATTGATACGCAACTTCAGTTGCCCGACCGATCCCCACCTCGGCCTCTACGGCGCATTCGGCTACGACCTCTGCTTCCAGTTCGAACCCATCGTGCTCAAACACGAGCGCCCGAGCGAACAGCGCGATCTCGTGTTGTACCTCCCCGACGAACTCGTGGTGGTCGACCGTCAGAAAGAACAGGCCCACAACTTCAAGTACGATTTCGAATGGAACGGACGGTCGACGGCCAGCCTCCCTCGCGCCGGAGCGGTAACCCCCTACCGCCCCGCCGCTGCCACGGCGCTATCGGCAGACCACCAGCCGGGTGAATACGCAGACAACGTCCGGGCGGCGAAGGAGTTCTTCCGGCGCGGTGACTTGTTCGAGGTCGTGCTCAGTCAGACCTTCAAGCTCGACAGCCCGCGACCGCCCTCGGCGATCTTCGACCACCTGGTCATCCACAACCCGGCTCCGTACGCGCTGTTTCTCAACCTCGGTCAATCGGAGTATCTGGTCGGAGCTTCCCCCGAGATGTACGTCCGAGTCGAAGGGCGACGTTGTGAGACATGCCCAATCTCCGGCACGATCCCGCGCGGCAGCAACCCGGTGGAAGACGCCGAACAAATCCGTGAGCTCTTGAGTTCGACGAAAGACGAGTCCGAGCTCACGATGTGCACCGACGTCGACCGCAACGACAAGTCGCGGATCTGCGAGCCCGGTTCGGTCAAGGTGCTCGGGCGCCGCCAGATTGAGCTTTATTCGCGCCTGATCCACACCGTCGACCACGTCGAGGGGATGTTGCGTCCGGAGTTCGACGCCCTCGACGCGTTCTTGTCTCACACGTGGGCAGTGACGGTAACCGGTGCGCCGAAGCCAGCGGCCATTGCTCAGGTCGAAGCCATGGAGCGTTCACCTCGCGCCTGGTACGGCGGCGCTATCGGCAAGATTGGGTTCGACGGCAACTTGAACACGGGCCTCACGCTCCGCACCGTGCGTCTACTCGACGGCATGGCGGAGGTGCGCGCCGGCGCCACGCTGCTGTTCGACTCCGACCCCGACGCGGAAGAGTTGGAGACGCGAGTCAAAGCCTCGGCGTTCTTGGATGCCGTGCGCTCGGGTGCTGCGGGAGCCGCGAAGACCAACACCCGCATCACACCACGCGGCGCAGGCCTTCGAGCCCTGCTCGTCGATCACAACGACTCCTTCGTGCACACGTTGGCCAATTACCTGCGGCAAACCGGCGCCCAGGTCACGACCTTGCGTTCCGGCTTCGACGAGTCGGTGTTCGACGAGCTCGCGCCGAACCTGGTCGTGTTGTCACCCGGCCCGGGCTCACCCTCCGAGTTTCAACTGTCGCGCACGATTCAGTTCGCCCTCGACCGCAAGCTGCCGGTGTTCGGAGTGTGCCTCGGTCTCCAAGGCCTGGTCGAGCACTTCGGTGGGACATTGGGCGTATTGAACTACCCGATGCACGGCAAACCCTCCGAGATCATCACGGAGCCCTCGCCCTTGTTCGACGGTCTGCCGGAGCGTTTCGTGGCTGGTCGTTACCACTCGCTCTACGCCCAACCCAGCACCTTCCCCAAGGAGCTCAAGGCCATCGCCCACACCGAAGACGGCGTGGTGATGGCGATTGAACACCGCTCGTTGCCGATTTACGCGGTGCAGTTCCACCCCGAATCGATCTTGTCGATGCGTGGTGACGTGGGGCTCGGCTTGCTGAACAACGCCATGGCGGCGTTTCAAAAATGCCTGCCCTGAGCAGCACCGAGCACGCTCTTTTTCGAAACCCGAAGACAGGATTTTCCGATGGCCAGAACCCCCTCTACGATGCGCGAACTGGGCACACCGCTGCCGGCTTTCGAACTCCCGGACACCGTGTCCGGCAAAGTCTACGATTCCAAAGCGTGGCACGGAAGGATCGTCGTGGTTGCGTTCATCTGCAACCACTGCCCCTTCGTCGTCCACCTCAAGAAGGACCTGGCTGCGTTTGGGCGTTATTGCCAGAGCAAAGACGTCACGATGGTGGCGATCTCGTCGAACGACGTGCAAACGTACCCTGCTGACAGCCCCGAGCTGATGAAGGCGGACGCGGCCGAGTTCGGCTACGTGTTCCCTTACTTGTACGATGAGTCTCAGAGCGTCGCGCGGGCCTTCGATGCCGCGTGTACCCCCGACTTCTTCGTGTTCGACCGCGAGGCAAAACTCGCCTATCGCGGCCAGTTCGACGACAGTCGTCCGGGCAACGGCGTCGCCATCACCGGCCACGACTTGAAGAACGCCGTCGATTGCCTACTGGGTGGAGAGCGGCCGCCACTTGCACAAAGGCCAAGCATCGGCTGCAACATCAAGTGGAAAGCGTGAAACAGCACGCGCCTCGACGTCGCTGAATTCCGGGCACTCGTGCCGTATTTCCGGGCGGCCGAGCACAGCGTGCGCGGAATAGTCCAGCCGCTTCTGGGCGCACCCCATGCCGGGTGCGGCCGTGCTTCCCAAACGGGGTCGCTCCCGCTAACCTTCGACACTGGGCGTGAGTCCGGGATGGAGTTGGTGCGCATGGTGTGGCGGAAGCTTCGAGTCGAAAGGTGGCTGCTGGGGCTGACGCTCTTGCCGAGCTGTTCCGGGAAGACGGTCGATAGCAGCTCGGCCAACGCCAACGAGACGGTGATCGACGCCAGCCCACGGGGGCTCGAAGCTGGCGCTCACATGGAGGCAGGCGTCGTTTGGACGGCGACGACGCTCGGAGTGAACGACGCCAGCGGGAACGCGACTTCAGACTCCGCGCACACGACCGGAGCGCCCGACTCGACGTCGCTCCCGCTCGCGACCGCGCTGCCGAGTGGCTCGGCACCGGCGACGTCGGAGGTAACCACGACGGAACCCCCAGACCGTACGACGGACACGAGTTCGTGGACGTGTTCGGCGTGGCGTTACAACGACGGCAAGTGCGACTGCGGCTGCGGGATGCAAGACATCGACTGCGCCGCGACCGACAACGTCGACCAGTGCGAGGATTGCTCTGGTGGCTGCAACCCGACGGCCTGCCCCGGGCGCATCGATTTGAGCGACACGACTCGGTGCGAACGAGTCTCACCGGTGGAATGGACGTGCAACGACGCCTGGTACGGCGACGGCAGCACCTGTCACTGTGGATGCGGGCTCGTCGATCCCGACTGCACGAGCGGCGCGCTCGAAAGTTGCGACGTCTGCAACGTCGAAGGCTCCTGCGCGAGCGCGAGCTGTCCGAGTTCGATCGCTCCCGAAGACAACTCGCAGTGTTGGATCCCCGAGGACTGGACGTGTTCTTCGGTGTTCTTCGGCGACGGCACGTGCACGTGCGGCTGCGGAGTCCTCGACTCGGACTGCCCGAGCCTGGACCGTGACGAATGCGTCGTTTGCACCGGTTGTGATCTCGAGGGATGCCCGGGCACCCTCGATCCCGACGACAACCGCATTTGCACCGGTGCACCGTACAATTGGCGTTGCGACGAACGTTATTACAACGATGGTCAGCTCTGCAATTGCGGCTGCGGGGCGCCCGATCCGGATTGCCCCAGCGACGCAGTGGAAGCGTGTGATGCGTGCGACTTTACCGGTAGCTGCTCGGTTCGAGACTGCCCCGGGACCATCGATCCCGAGCAAAACGCCTACTGTCGCAGGCCAGAGCCCCCGCCCGAGTGGACCTGCGACTACACTCGCTACGGCAGCGGTCATACGTGCGACTGCGGCTGCGGCGCTCCCGACCTCGATTGCGCGAGCGAGGACATCGAGGCGTGTGAGACGTGTTGCGGCGGTTACAACTGCCCAGGCCGCGTCGACGAGAACGACACAGCCAAATGTCTCACTGTGCCCGAAGAGTGGAGCTGCGCAGAGTGGGCGTTCGGCGACGGGTACACGTGCGATTGCGGCTGCGGCGTAACGGACATCGACTGTGAGACGACCGCGAGCGACGTGTGTCAGAGCTGCCCCTACGCGGGTTACGGCGACGGCTACCGCGGGTGCTCGCGTGACGGAACGTGCGCGACGATCGTCCCGGACGACAACGCCCACTGCACCGACGAGGCTCCGCCAATATGGACGTGCGACCCCGCCTACTTCAGCGATGGCGACGCGTGCGATTGCGGGTGCGGTGCGCCGGACCCCGACTGCAACGGCGACGTGACGCTACAAGCGTGCGACATTTGCAACTCGCCGGGCAGCTGCAGCCCACTCGGTTGTAACGGCGACACGACCATCGACCCCGTCGACAACTCGATTTGCGTCGCCGGGTGAACCGCGCCTGCGGCGCGAGGTGCCTGCGCGGGTTCGCTGGCTCCAGTCGCCGCAGCCCAACCCAGCCCGAGTTCTGGCCATGAACGTCCGGGGCCCGCCGCGGCGGTCCAGCGCCCACGACGAGCAGCCGATGTTCGAGCGCTCACGTTGACGTCCAAAGCCGCGCGCGACGCGGCGTTGCTGACGTTTCTAGCCACGGCGTCAGGCTTCAAATGCTCGGACTCGGGCCGGGCTTTTTGGGGGCCCAGTGTTCGGCCTCGCCGCTTGGGCGACGGCTTCCCGGTTGCGCAGGGAGCCCTCCGAGCCCTCGAACCGCGCGGAAGGTGGCCCGACCTCAGCGACAGACACCGGAGACCGAGGTGCGCTCCGCGACCTCGGCCGGTGCACTAGCGGCGCCGTCCGTGGCCTGACGAACCAGGTCTTTGACGAGCGGCATACAGCCTCCACATCCCGTGCCCGCCCGCGATGCCTTACAGACCGAACGGACGGACGCTCCACACTGACGGGCATGAGCCGTGATTTCTCGGTCGGAAACTCGGTTGCAGTGGCAGACCAACATGACTGTACCAATCAAAAACGGAAGCCGGGAGCACGTCTGAAGGGCGATATCGTCGCTTCGAAGCAACTCTAGCTTATTGATAATG